>WFXD01000125.1 GCA_015490795.1 Gammaproteobacteria bacterium | reverse complement strand
TTAGCCAGTTTCATATCTTCTGTCCTTCTAGAAAAACTGCTTTTGATAGGCGGTCAAAAAATTCCTGGTAGATTTCAGGCTGCTCTAAACCTTCAGCTCGGGTGATACGGTTTTGTGTATTCCAGATGATTCTCTGAAAGGTTACTCTGACCAGGTGTTTTTGCCCGCCGCCTTCTGATGCGGGTCGCACAACGAGGGACAGCCTTAGTTTCTGGTTTTTGTCAATTGCCATGGCTCCCCCGCCAAGCAAGGCAAGTACGATAGCTGCAGCAACCTGGCCTGCTTCCGTTGCATCCCGCTCCTTTGACCCAACGATGACCCCTAATTTTGTTTCACTTTCATCAATGTTGAACCCCAAGTCTTGCATTACACCAGCAGATGCAGACAGGATGTCCGTTTCGGCAATCCCTTCATATATTCTTGTCTGTAATGACCTCTTCTCCAGTGACTCTGGTTTTAGCTTTAGAGCATCTTTTGGAATGGTTTGGCAGCCCGCCAATGCAATAATAATTGCGATAACACACCAGGTGTAACGTGTTTTTTGGTTAATCATTACAGCCATTCCCTTGTTAAAATCTTGATGTGTGGTATGCAAAATCTCTGACTTTCTTGTTGTTGTCAAACTTGATTATGACAGTGAGGGTTCTTTGGGATTTTGAACTGGCCCCAGATCCCTGGCTATAGCCAGGGGCGACTCCACCGGCAACAGATCCGGCAATGCCTAAAATAAGCGCTGATACACCGCTGCTGCTAGTGGAGTAGGCGGTATCAGTAGCTATCTTGTCATATATCCATACCTCCCGGCGCTCTTCATCAGTGGATACAATATTTGGTGAGCCTAATGCGGCAGCTACTTCTGCGCCGCTCATGCCCACTCTGATTTCGCGCTGGACTTTTCCTGCCGTCATGCGGTCTGTTGAGTTGTCTGATACGGATTGCCTGTGTTGTGCTGCGGTCATGCAGCCGGATATGAGGATACTGGCCAGTACAAATATCAATATTTTGTTCATAATTCTTTATCTCCTTGAATATCTGGTACACCGCCAATATAGCCTTGACGGTATAGTGGTGGTGCTTTGGTTGTAATCAAAATAATTTGGTGCAGAGCTATGTATATAGTTGTTTTTTTTAAGTCTTAAAAATATGCGCAATGTAAATGTAACGGGGGAAGGCTCCTAGGTTTCAAGCCCATGGCTGATGGGGCAATTGTAATCTAAAGCAGAGCTGAAAGTACCCCCTTGCCAAAGCAATTTCAAGCCATTCTGTGGTTTCATTCCATCCGACACTGCTTGCGCGGTAGAATTACCTGTTTCCAAACCAGAGGTATTTATCATGCAGCCTCCTGAACTCCTCGCCCCTGCGGGCACCCTGAAAAACATGCGCTACGCCTTCGCCTATGGGGCGGATGCCGTCTATGCCGGGTTGCCGCGCTACAGCCTGCGGGTGCGGAACAATGATTTCCGGGAGGACAATCTGCGGTTGGGGATTGAGGAGGCGCATGCGCTCGGCAGGCGGTTTTTTATCACCTGCAACCTGATGCCGCACGGCGCCAAGCTAAAGACCTTTATTGCCGATCTGGAGCCGGTGGTGGCAATGGGGCCGGATGCACTGATCATGGCCGACCCCGGCCTGATCATGCTGGTGCGGGAGCGCTGGCCGGAGCTGACGCTGCATCTGTCGGTGCAGGCCAATACGGTGAATGCGGCGGCGGTGAAGTTCTGGCAGGGGGTGGGTATCAAGCGGGTGATCCTGTCACGCGAACTGTCGCTGGATGAGGTGGAGGAGATCCGCCAGCAGTGTCCGGATATGGAGCTGGAGGTTTTTGTACATGGGGCGCTCTGCATCGCCTATTCGGGGCGCTGCATGCTCTCGGGCTATTTCAACCACCGGGATGCCAATCAGGGCGCCTGCACCAACTCCTGCCGCTGGGAGTATAAGGTGACGGATTCGGATACGGGTCAAAAGCGCAACCCCAAGGCGGATGAACCCTTCTTTCTGGAAGAGCGCGAGCGCCCTGGCGAGATGATGCCGATCGAGGAGGATGAGCACGGCACCTATATCATGAACTCCAAGGATCTGCGTGCAGTGGAGCATGTCGAGCGGCTGGTGCAGATCGGGGTGGACAGCCTGAAGATCGAAGGGCGGACAAAATCCCACTACTATGCGGCGCGCACCACCCAGGTCTATCGCCGTGCGATTGATGATGCGGTGGCGCGGCGCCCCTTTCAGACAGGGCTGATGGCGGAGCTGGAGAATCTGGCCAATCGTGGCTACACCGATGGTTTTTATGAGCGTCATGAGAGTGAGCAGCTACAGAACTACCGCCAGAACAGCTCGGAGAGTGATCGGCAGATCTTCGTGGGCGAGGTGCTGGGCGTGCCAGACAGTGATGGCCTGAGTGGCATCGAGGTAAAAAACAAGTTTGCCGTGGGTGATCGCCTGGAGCTGCTGACGGCTGCCGGCAACCATACCTTCACCCTGGATAGGATGCTGGACAAGAATGGCAAACCGCTACAGGAGGCGCTGGGGAGTGGATATCAGGTACGCATACCGCTGCCAGTGGCAGCGGATGAGATGGGCCTGGTGACGCGTTATTCCCGGAACTGCCAGTTTGCCGGTTGAAATTAAGCTGAAAAAAGTTGAATATCAAAAATCACGCCTTTTTATCCAATCAATCAGGTAAGGGAAAATAACGCATGAACTATTTTGAAGATAACTCGCTATCTATTGGCAACACCCCGCTGGTCAAGTTGAACAGGGTAGTTGATGCGGACAATGCGCTGGTGCTGGCCAAGATCGAAGGCCGCAACCCGGCCTACTCTGTAAAGTGCCGGATTGGTGCCGCCATGATCTGGGAGGCCGAGCAGCAGGGTCTGCTCAAACCGGGTATGGCGGTGGTGGAGCCAACCAGTGGCAACACCGGCATTGCACTGGCCTTTGTCTGCGCCTCCCGCGGCTATGACATTACCCTGGTCATGCCGGATACCATGAGCCTGGAGCGGCGCAAGGTGCTCAAGGCGCTGGGCGCCAATCTGGTGCTGACCGAGGGTGCCAAAGGGATGCCGGGTGCCATCGCCAGGGCCGAAGAGATTGTGGCGCAGGACCCTGATCACTACTACCTGCCACAGCAGTTCAAAAACCCGGCCAACCCGGATATCCATGAGAAGACCACCGGGCCCGAGATCTGGGATGCAACCGATGGCCAGATCGACGTGCTGATCTCAGGCGTGGGTACCGGCGGCACCATCACCGGCGTTTCCCGCTACATTAAAAACAGCTGCGGCAAGGATATCCTTGCCGTTGCGGTAGAGCCAGCCGCCAGTCCCGTCATTACCCAGGCCATGGCCGGTGAAGAGCTAACCCCTGGGCCACACAAGATCCAGGGCATCGGCGCAGGCTTTATCCCCGATGCGCTGGATCTCTCGGTGGTCGATCAGGTGGAGCAGGTTGAGAATGAGGAGGCGATTGAGTTCGCCCGCCGTCTGGCGACGGAAGAGGGCATCCTCTCCGGCATCTCTTGTGGTGCGGCGGCGGCTGTTGCTGCTCGCTTCTCCAGGCAGCCAGAGTTTGCAGGCAAGACCATCGTGGTCATCATGCCGGATTCGGGCGAGCGTTATCTCTCCAGCATTTTGTTTGAAGATATCGGCGACTGACTCATTGGGAAGCAGCGGAGTTTTGGCTCCGCTGCTTCCCATGACGCCACGCATGCACCCTGCAAAATAATGGTTGCAAGCACCTCTGAATTACCCCTGTTTCCGGATGCTTGACAGCTGCCTTATATCGGCCTACTCTTCTTTTCGCAAACACAACATATTGTGCCTGGCAGTCTGAATTGGCCATAAAAAATACAACATATAGGGCGTGCAGTTTTTAAGTCATTGAATATTTAGCCCTTTCAAGTCACCCTTGATTCTGAAGCAGCGGCATTTGCGGCTGCGCCGGCGCTTTTTGAGTACAAACTTATTCCTGGCAGCTGCCATATACCGACCTAAAGGGGGTGGGTGATATGCCGGCCTGCTATAGCAAACCTAACTTGATCAGGGTTCTCTAAAAAATGAAGACCGCTCATCTTAAAGCTGTTCCATCAGCTACGACGATTGACATCCCGCTACAGGCCGCCTCCCGGGATATCTGGAATACCAAGTACCGCCTCAAAACCAAGGATGGCGACCCGGTGGATCAGGATGTCGATGCCACCCATCGCCGCGTGGCCAAGGCGCTGGCCGAAATCGAGGAGGGCGCCGAGAGCCAGCGTGAATGGGAAGAGCGCTTTCTGTGGGCGCTGCGCAATGGCGCCATCCCGGCGGGCCGCATCACCTCCAATGCCGGAGCCCAGGCCTACAAGCCGGCCACCTCCACCATCAACTGCACCGTCTCCGGCCTGGTGACCGACTCAATGAACGACATCCTCGGCAAGGTGCATGAGGCGGGGCTGACGCTGAAGGCGGGCTGCGGTATCGGCTACGAATTCTCAACCCTGCGCCCCAAGGGGGCCTATGTCAGCGGGGCAGGGGCCTACACCTCCGGGCCGCTCTCCTTTATGGATATCTACGACAAGATGTGTTTTACCGTCTCATCGGCCGGTGGCCGCCGTGGTGCGCAGATGGCGACCTTTGATATCGGGCATCCCGATGTGATGGATTTTATCCGCGCCAAACGGGAGGATGGCCGTCTGCGCCAGTTCAACCTCTCGCTGCTGATCACCGAAGAGTTCATGGAGGCGGTCAAAAATGATGGCAATTGGGAGCTGGCCTTTCCGGTCACCGAGAAGGAGGTGGCGGATGACAAGCTGGATCTGGGCAATGCCGAGCAGGTCGTCTGGCGGGAGTGGCCGAGCCACAATGGCTACATCACCGGCGAAACGGGCCTGGTCGCCTGCAAGATCTACAAGACCATCCGCGCCCGCCGCCTGTGGGATGTCATCATGGCCTCCACCTACGATTTTGCAGAGCCTGGCTTCATCCTGATCGACAAGGTCAACGAGATGAACAACAACTGGTTCTGCGAGAACGTCCGCGCCACCAACCCGTGCGGAGAGCAGCCGCTGCCGCCTTACGGTGCCTGCCTGCTGGGTTCGATCAACCTGACCAAATTTGTATGCAACCCCTTTACCCCGGATGCCTGTTTCGATTGGGAGAGATTCAGCGAGGTCATCTCCGTATTTACCCGCATGCTGGATAATGTGGTAGAGGTCAATGGCCTGCCGCTACAGGCGCAGCGCGATGAGATCATACGCAAGCGCCGTCACGGCATGGGCTATTTGGGGCTGGGTTCCACCATGACCATGATGTGCATGAAATATGGCTCTGAAGAGTCGCTTGAATTTACCGAGCAGGTGACCAAAACGCTGGCGCTGGAGGGGTGGAAAGCGGGGCTGGAGCTGGCCAACGAGAAGGGCGCCGCCCCTATCATGGATGAGGATTTCACCGTCACCGCCGAGATGCTGGCGCAACGCCCGGAGATGGCGGTGGATGGCTGGCAGATAGGCGACAGCCTCAAGGGGCGGGTGCTCTTCTCCAAATACAGCCGCTATATGCAGCAGCTGGCAAAGGAGGACCCCGCGCTGGTGGAGGCGCTGTCAGAGATCGGCAGCCGCTTCACCCACCACAGCTCCATTGCGCCTACCGGCACCATATCGCTCTCGCTGGCCAACAACGCCAGCAACGGCATCGAACCCAGCTTTGCCCACCACTATGCGCGTAATATCATCCGCGAAGGCAAGAAGACCAAAGAGAAGGTCGATGTCTTCAGCTATGAGCTGCTGGCCTACCGTGAGTGGGTTAATGCCGATGCGATGCCCTACTCTGAAGATGCCAGTGCGCAGCTGCCGGACTACTTCATCGCCGCCGATGAGGTCAGCCCCAGGCAGCATATCGATGTACAGGCCGCAGCGCAGAAGTGGATTGACTCATCCATCTCGAAGACCGCCAATGTGCCAACGGACTACAGCTACGAGGAGTTTAAGGATATCTACCTCTACGCCTACGAGCAGGGGCTGAAAGGCTGCACCACCTTCCGCTTCAACCCGGAGGCGTTCCAGGGGGTGCTGGTAAAAGAGCAGGATCTGGAAAACACCACCTACTGCTTCACGCTGGCCGATGGCTCGGTGGTAGAGGCCAAAGGTAATGAAGAGATCGAATATGATGGCGAGATACACACCGCCGCCAATCTCTTCGACGCCCTGAAGGAGGGGTATTACGGTAAACTCTAAAGCGGCAGGGGTTGCACGCTGAAATATAAGGTTATGACCATGGCTATCAAAATTGATCAGAAAATTGCGGGTTACAGCGTACTCAAGGAGGAGGATCTGGAAACAGATGCCGGGCTGGAGCAGGCGGCAGCGCAGGAGAGCAATATTGTACAGATGCATGAAAAGGTCGCCCGGCCGGAGATGCTGTTTGGATCCACCTACAAGATCACAACACCGCTTTCAGACCATGCGCTCTATGTCACGATCAATGACATCATCCTGAACCAGGGGACAGAGCACGAAGTGCGGCGGCCGTTTGAGGTCTTTATCAACTCCAAGAATATGGACCACTTTCAGTGGATCGTGGCGTTGACCCGGATCATCTCTGCCGTCTTCCGCAAGGGTGGTGATGTCACCTTTCTGGTGGAAGAGCTGCGTTCGGTATTCGACCCCAGCGGCGGCTACTTTAAAAAGGGCGGCAAGTTCATGCCATCGCTGGTGGCGGAGATTGGTGATGTCATCTACTGCCATCTGGTGATGATCGGCATGATCAAGGAGGAGGAGCCAAGTGAACACCAGCAGAAGATACTGGACGAGAAAAGAGAGCAGTTTGAAGCCTCCATCAAAATGAAGGACAAGGAGCACGGCAGCGAGTTTCCCGACGGCGCCCAGCTGTGCAAAAAATGCAGCACCAAAGCGGTGATTCAGATGGATGGCTGTTTGACCTGCCTGAACTGCGGGGATTCCAAATGCTCTTGATGGCGCGGCGGGCTGGGCGTATTGCCTGATAGTGGACTACGCTATATATTGATCCAGATATTGATCCAGCCCGCATAATACAATAGCCCGAGGCACCGTTCGGATCGGATTCAACCAGGCAGTGAGAAATCAATGGGAGAGGCGGAGCAAAAGCAAAATCTGGAACTGGAGGTTGGGACGCCTGTGCAGCTTCAGTTTGGTACTGACGGTGCATCACAGCGCTATGCAACCAAAATCATTGGTTACGTGCATCCGACGAGCATTATTCTGCATACGCCGCAAAACAAGGGCAAGCCCATGCTGCTGCGGGAGGGGCAAATTACCACGGCCCGTTTTCTTGGCACCAATAATGTGTATGCCTTCGTCTCTAATGTGCGGGCGGTATTCCTGAAGCCATTTCCCCATCTCCATATCGCATACCCGTCAGAGATCAAAAGCGCTTTCCTGCGGCAGGCTGAGCGGGTGCGCACCGACATTCATGCAACGGCGGTCAACCTTGATGCCGATCCAGAGCGCAAGGTTGAGACCCGGATCGTCAACATCAGCGCCAATGGAGCACTCGTTGCAAGCGCGGATGCGCTGGGAGAGGTTGGCGCCAAACTGCGGGTGGTCATCGGCGTTGAGTTTAACGATGCTGAGAATGGTGTTGCTGTTGTCGCCGTTGTCCGTAATATACGCAAGGAGCAATCGGATGAAGGTGACCAGTATCATCATGGGGTACAATTTATAATCAATACGATTACAGATTATCTCATGGTGCAGGGCGTGGTTTACAGCCAGTTGAGCTCTGCCTGAAGCAGCGTCTGCTTTTCATGGCAACCCATTGCCATCCCGATGCGTTCATTCCCGCCTGTTAATGTCCTGAATTCAACCTAGATTCAAGCAAGAGAGCAAGCCAAAGTGCCACAAACCAAAATTGATATTACCCCATCGGTCACAGTCCATGCGCTGCTGGAGGCCTACCCAGAGCTGGAGGATCTCTTGATCGGCATGGCGCCCCCCTTCAAGAGGCTGAAAAACCCCATCCTGAGAAAGACGGTGGCCAAGGTGGCTACCATAGAGAATATTGCCTCGGTCGGCGGTATCCCCCTCGACCTGTTGATTGGCAGGCTCAGAGAGGCTGTCGGACTGCCGCAGAGCACCAACAGCTACAGCGATCAGGATTACTTTGGCGAGCCGCCAGAGTGGTTTTCGGCAGATAAAATTGTATTTACTGTGGATGAGAAAAAGGTCAGCGCCAAGGATGGAAAGTCACTGGTGGATATCATGCTGGAGGCGGAGCAGGTCAGTCAGGGTGACATCATCGAACTTGCCACATCATTCCTGCCCGCCCCAGGGATCGACATCATGAAATCCAAAGGCTATCTGGCCTGGTCAAAAAAAGAGAGTGAAGAGCGGGTCAACTCCTATTTTCTTAAAAAATAGCGGCTGAATCCCGGGCGGCATGTAAACCGGCCAGATATAGGGCTACAGGCCAAATACCCGGCGTATTATGCTGCCGAGTGCGTCTGCCTCCTGGGGGGAGTAGAGGGTTGATATCCGCTGCCCTTTGCTGTCGAAAAAGAGTGCGCTGGCGGTAGTTGCGGCGTTGGCGTTTGCAAACTGAGCCCCTCCGGGTGCGCTCATGTCTACCAGAATAAACTCCACCTCTGCCTTAAACTCATCCCGCACATGATTAAAGCTCTCTATGAGGTGATCGCTCACTGCATTGTTGGCGTCATAGACAAGAACAATGGCAGGCCTGCCCTTTCCAATCAGCGTGGTATCGGAGTGGTAGCCTTCCGGCAGCATGAGCCAGGCGAATGCCAGTACGCCGGTTGCAGCCAGCAGGATGGTGAGCAGGTTCCGCTTTATGGAGCCGCTCTGCCGGGTGTGGATATGGATGTTGCGGTGGGTCAGCTGTCTGGTCACGGTCTTTTGTCCTGATGGGCGGAATGTATCATCTACCACCAGACAGCAAGTTCCGGTAATTGGTTCCCATGCCGGCATCCCTGCTCGGCCGTTGCAGGGATGCCCGCTGTTTTTAGTGTAGAATCCATCGCTGTTCCGAACCCTTATCCACAAAGGCCACCGCTCTTGTTTTCTGAATTCAGTCTCGACAGACGCCTGCTCAAGGCGGTTGATAAATTGGGTTTTCAACAGCCCACCCCGGTGCAGATGGCCACCATTCCACCGGCCATGGCGCATAAGGATCTGCTGGTCAGCTCCGAGACCGGCAGTGGCAAGACGGCCGCCTTTCTGCTGCCCGCGCTGCACCAGCTGCTGCTCACATCGGCGCCCGATTCGGGTAGCCGCATGCTGATACTGCTGCCCACCCGCGAGCTGGCGCGGCAGGTGATGAAACACTTCAAGCAGCTGGCGGAGTTTACCCACCTGAGGTTTGCCCTGATCTGCGGCGGCGAGACCTTCAAGTTTCAGCGTGCGCTGTTCCGTAAAAATCCGGAGGTGATCATCGCCACCCCCGGGCGGTTGCTGGAGCATATTGAGCATGGCACGCCGGATTTCAGCAGTCTTGAGATCCTGGTCCTGGATGAGGCCGACCGCATGCTGGATATGGGGCTGGGTGAGGATGTGCTGAAGATCGTCAGCTGCTGCAATGCGGACCGCCAGACGCTGCTCTTCTCTGCCACCCTCAACCACCGTGGCCTCTCGAAGATGATGGCCGGGATGCTGCGTGAGCCAGAGGCCATCAGGCTCAACAGTGTGCGGGATCAGCACCAGAATATCCGGCAGCAGATTATAGTGGCCGACGACAGCCTGCATAAGGGGCGGCTGACCGCCTGGCTGCTGGCGCACGAGCGCTTCGATAAGGCGCTGATCTTTACCAATACCCGCATACAGGCCGACAAACTGGGCAGCTACCTGCGCAGCAAGGAGCTGCGTGCGGGCGTGCTGCACGGTGAGATGGAGCAGGATGAGCGCAACCGCATCATGCGGCTGCTGCGCCAGGGCATCATCAATGTGCTGGTGGCAACCGATGTGGCAGCGCGCGGGCTGGATATCAAAGGGACGGATCTGGTGATCAACTTTGATATGGCGCGCAGCGGCAAGGAGCATGTACACCGCATCGGCCGTACCGGGCGAGCCGGGGAGGAGGGGCTGGCCATCTGCCTGATCAGCCCGCAGGAGTGGAACCTGATGTCCAGCATCGGCCGTTATCTGCGGATCGATTTTGAACAGCGCACGATTGAGTCCCAGCTGGGCAAATACAAAGGGCCGCACAAAACGAAGGCCTCGGGCAAGGCTGCGGGCAGCAAAAAGGCCAAACGGAAGAAGAGAGAGAAGGTGGTCAAGGCCAAGCAGCGCCACAGGGAGAGGAAAAATATCGGTAAACGGCGCAAGCCAACGGTAAAGGTTGAAGAGAGACCCACGCCGAGCGGTTTCAAGCCGCTGATGAAGAAAAAGTGACAAGCCATGGAGGATAGTGTCGTGCTGCTGGAGAAAGAGGATCTGGTCAGATTGGCCAAAACCGAGATGCCCTTTGGCAGATACAAAGGCTCCCTGCTGATTGATCTGCCAGAGTCTTATCTGCTCTGGTTTGCCGACAAGGGGTTCCCCGAGGGCCGCCTGGGGATGCTGCTGAGGCTCGCTTTAGAGATCAAAATCAACGGCCTGACCCACCTGATCGAACCGCTGAAACAGCGGCCAACGATTCACTGATGGCGATTAAGGCAACGATTTTCAAGGCTGAACTACAGATTGCAGATATGGATCGCAACTACTATCAGCCGCACCTTCTGACCCTGGCGCGTCACCCCTCCGAGACGGATGAGCGCATGATGGTCCGGTTGCTCGCCTTTGCGCTGCATGCCGATAAGATGCTCTGCTTCACCAGGGGGCTGAGCAGTGATGATGAGCCGGATCTCTGGAGCAAGAGTCTCAGTGATGAGATTGAGCTGTGGATCGATATCGGGCAGCCGGATGAAAGGCGTATCCGCAAGGCCTGTGGGCGCGCCAGAGAGGTGGTGGTCTACTGCTACAGCAGTCGAAGCGCTGCGGTCTGGTGGCAGCAGAATCGCAGCAGACTACAGCGTTTTGATAACCTCAGGGTGGTCAATATAGCCAGCGGCGCCGGCAAACGGCTGGCCAGGCTGGCGCAACGCAATATGCAGCTACAGTGTACGATACAGGATGGCCAGCTCTGGCTGGCGGATGATGCCGAATCGGTGCAGGTTGAGCTGGAGGCGTGGAAATAGATTGTGCCTCGTTCCCATGCAGAGCGTGGGAACGAGGATTGCTCAGTGCGTTCTCCGCGTTAAACCTGCGACGCCTTGCTGCTGGCCTCGACCTCAACCCCCTGGCTGTGCAGATAGTCGTCATAGCTGCCGCTGAAGTTGATGATGCCGTCGGGTGCCAGCTCGATGATGCGGGTGGCCAGTGATGATACAAATTCACGGTCATGACTTACGAAAAGCAGGGTGCCGGGGAAGTTCTCCAGTGCCAGATTGAGCGACTCGATGGTCTCCATATCCATGTGGTTGGTCGGTTCGTCCATTACCAGGATGTTGGGTAGTTGCAGCATCATTTTGCCAAACAGCATCCGCCCCTGCTCGCCACCGGAGAGGACGTTGACCTGCTTTTTGATCTCATCCTGAGAGAAGAGCAGCCGCCCCAGGGTGCCGCGAATCACCTGCTCGTCATCGCTCTCCCGTCCCCACTGGCTCATCCAGTCGTAGAGGGTGGCCTGCCCGGTAAAGTCTGCGGAGTGATCCTGCGCATAGTAGCCGATATTGCTGTTCTCCGACCATTTTACCGTGCCGCTGTCGGGTGTCAGCTCACCCACCAGGGTGCGCAGCAGGGTGCTCTTGCCGATGCCGTTGGGGCCGATGATGGCGACCCGCTCGCCCACTTCGACCGTCAGGTCCAGCCCGCTGAAGAGAGGCCTGCCCTCGAAGCCCTTGCTCAGCCCCTCCAGCTCCAGTGCCAGGCGGAAGAGCTTTTTCTCCTGATTGAAGCGGATGTAGGGGCTGACCCGGCTGGAGGGTTTGATCTCATCCAGCTGGATTTTGTCGATCTGTTTGGCGCGGGAGGTGGCCTGCCTGGCCTTGGAGGCGTTGGCAGAGAAGCGGCTGACGAAGGTCTGTAGCTCCGCAATCTTGGCCTTTTTCCTGGCATTGTCGGCGTACATGCGCTCGCGGATCTGGGTGGATGCGGTCATGTAGTCGTCGTAGTTGCCAGGGTAGACACGGATCTCACCGTAGTCGAGATCGGCCATGTGGGTGCAGACGCTGTTCAGAAAATGGCGATCATGCGAGATGATGATCATGGTGCTGTTGCGCTTGTTCAGTTCGTTTTCGAGCCAGCGGATGGTGTTGATGTCGAGGTTGTTGGTCGGCTCGTCCAGCAGCATGATGTCCGGGTCGGCAAACAGCGCCTGTGCCAGCAGTACCCGCAGTTTCCAGCCGGGGGCGACGGCGCTCATCAGACCGTGGTGCTGCTCCAGCGGAATATCCAGACCCAGCAGCAGCTCACCTGCGCGTGACTCTGCGGTGTAGCCATCCATCTCGGCGAATTCGGTCTCCAGCTCGGCCACCTGCATCCCCTCTGCCTCACTCATCTCGGGCAGGGCGTAGATGCGGTCGCGCTCCTGCTTGACTGTCCACAGCCCGGCATGCCCCATGATGACGGTCTCCAGCACGGTATGCGCTTCAAAGGCGAACTGGTCCTGGCGCAGTTTGCCCAGCCGCTCGCTGGGGGCGATGCTGATGCTGCCAGAGGTGGGGTCCAGGTCACCCCCCAGAATCTTCATGAAGGTCGATTTGCCGCAACCATTGGCGCCGATCAGGCCGTAACGGTTGCCGCCGCCAAATTTGACGGAGACGTTTTCAAACAGGGGCTTGGCCCCAAATTGCATAGTGATGTTGGCTGTAGAGATCAAGGTGTTATTCCGTATTGCCGCTCCTGCGCTTCCTGCGCCCGCGGCATACCGTACATCCTGTACATAAAAAAAGCCCTGGCGGGTGAGTGTCAGGGCGTTTTGGGTTTTGGTAATCGACCATTATCTCACAACTTGTCACGGCGGGAAGAAAAAAAGGGTGCGATGCGGGAAAGGCTCTCCTAAAATGGGCGCTGATTTCAGCCTCAAGTGAATGCGATCTATGGAAAATTTGAACCAGGTTTTACTCCACCCCAAAAATAGAGTCGGAGCGGATCTTGATGCGTGGCTTGCGCATGTGGGTGGGGATGGGTTGCGGGTTGCGCTGCAAGAGCCTTCCCGATTGATTGCGCTGGTAAAGGAGGCGGAGCTGCCGGGCCTGGGCGGGAGCGGCTTTCCGGTACATATCAAGTGGGCGGCGGTTGCCGGGCAGACAGCGGCCAAAGAGAAGTATCTGATCTGCAATGGCAATGAGGATGAACCCGGCACCTTCAAGGATCGCATGCTGCTGGAGGAGACGCCGCACCAGATCATAGAGGGCGCCACCATCACTGCGCTGGCGACCGGGATCAACCGAATCGTCTTCTATATCAATCCAGATCTTGAGGGCTGCTTTGATGCCATGCATGCAGCCGTGGCGCAGTGGCAGGCGTCAGCGTTTGCTGCGAAGGTGGATGAGGTGCTGAAGAGGCCGCTGGAATATCGCGTGATGCCCAGCTCCGGGCACTACATCGGTGGCGAGGAGACGGCGGCCATCGAGTCGGTAGAGGGAAAGTTCCCCTTTCCCCGCGGCAAGCCACCCTACCCGGCCCAGCGCGGCGTGCATGGCTGCCCTACGCTGGTCAACAATATGGAGACCATGGCCAATATCCCCCATCTGGTGCGTAACGGGGTGCAGTGGTACAGGGATCAGGGGGTCGGCAAGGCGAGTGGCACCAAGATATTCTGCCTCAGTGGTGATGTGCTGAAGCCCGGCTCCTATGAGCTGCCGATGGGTACGCCGCTGAAGGAGCTGATCTATACATACGGTGGTGGCGTGCTGCTGGGAAAAAGATTGAAGGCGGTATTTACCGGCGGCCCGTCGAACACCATCCTGACCCCGAAGGATCTGGATGTGCCGCTGGATTTTGACTCGGTGCGGGAGCGCCGTTCCAGCCTGGGAACCGGAGCGATGATTGTGATCTCTGAAGGGACAGGCATCGTCAAGCGGGTCTCGGAGTATGTCGATTTCTTTGCCCACTCCTCCTGCGGGCAGTGCCCCCCCTGCAAGACAGGTACCTATTATATATCTCAGCTACTGGGCAAGATTGATACTGGTCAGGGACGGCAGGCCGATCTCGATTCGCTGGAAAATCTATGTGAGATCCTGCCGGGCAGCGGGCGCTGTCATCTGCTGGATGGTGCGGTGAAGGTGCTGGAAAGTTCGCTCTACCATTTCAAGGATGAGTATGAGCAGGCGCTCAAACGGTAGCCTGCTGCCTCGCAATCAGGGTATTGAGTGAATTATGGCGCCCATAAACAATAACTTATGCTCGAAGAAAAAAAGATATATTTAAGCTGGTATATTATTTGACCTCGCGGCTCGCTTTTGACATAGTGCGGCCTCTTTGAGAATTATTGCAGTGATTTTTGGGGCGGTTTTGGCCTCTAAGAATCCAACGGGAAGCCTATAGTTTCGGGCGGTGTGCACTGGTTTGTTAATGCGCATTGCCATAAGTTTTTTTAAAAACACATCCTTGAGAGTACTTCACGGGAAGGCCTATGACTAAACAAGCAACAGCGCAAAAAAGCAATGTCGCTGAGATTTCCGCAGGAAAACCGAAGCGCATTGAAGAGCATATCATTGAGGTAGTCAGCGACTCTGGCGAAGGTGCCCAGAAGTGTGGACAGACCTTTGGAACCGTTAGTGGCAAGATGGGTAATGGAGTTTGGACAGTGGAGATTATCCCTGCCGAAATCCAGCCACCGGCCCGTTCAAAGGAGGGCGCCAGTGGTGTTCGCATCCGGCTGGGTTCCAAATATGTCACCAATATGGGTGACCAGGCCGATCTGGTTGTCGCCTTCAATGAGCAGGTGCTTTATAACCGCATCGTAAACGGGGCCTTCCGCAAAGGTACCGTGGTTCTGCTGGAGAATAAATGGGCAGAAGATCCGCAGCCTGCAATCCGTGAGCAGTATGCTGCCGCGCTGGCTGACTTCAAGGAGCGTGGTCTGGTTATCCATGAGCTGCCGTTTGAGAAAGAGTGTCTCAAGATCGTTAAGAATGCCCGTAAGGGTAAAAACATGTTTGTACTTGGCATGCTCTGTCGTATCTATAGCCGCGATACTCAGCGTGCTCTGGATGAGATTGCAAAGGCCTTTGCCCGTAAAGGCGAGAAGGTGATCAAGCCAAACCATGAACTGTTCAAGGCTGGCTATCAGTATGCTGCTGAAAATCTGGAATACCATTACGAGGTTCTGCCTGAGAAGGAGGGTGTTCAGAGTCCGACCATCGTAACCAATGGAAATACGGCTATCGGTCTTGGCGTTCTGGCTTCCGGCATGGATTGCCTGGCGATGTACCCTATCACCCCGGCAACCTCTGCCTCTCACTATCTGGCGGATGTCTTCCACCTGACGGGTGGTTTCATGCATCAGGCCGAGGATGAGATCGCAGCGGCTGCCTACGCTGTTGGCTCTTCGTATTCAGGCAAGACGGCCGTCACCATCACCTCTGGCCCCGGCATGGCGCTCAAGACCGAGATTCTGGGTCTGGCGGTCATGTGTGAAGTGCCACTGGTAGTTGTCAATGTTCAGCGTGGCGGCCCTGCAACCGGACAGCCGACCAAGATCGAGCAGGGTGATCTGCTCTCGGCGATCTACAGTATGCCGGGCGATGCGCCCAAGATTGTTATGGCGCCCGCCACCATCTCCGAGTGTTTCCACTTTGTCATCACCGCACGCAAGCTGGCTGAGGCCTTCCGTACCCCGGTCATTATTCTGACCGATGCCAACCTGGCCACCGCCGTGCAACCCTATGATCGGCCAGATCCTCAGGCCGAATGGCTGGCTGCGCCGATCGACCAGTCCGAGTGGGACAAGAACATTCCGCCCTATGACTGGGATGACGAGACTGGCCTGTCGCCGCGTCCGATCCCCGGCCAGCCTGGTGGCGAGTATGTCCTGACCGGCCTGGCGCACACCAAGCGCAGTAAAGTAGCCTACGACTCCATGTCAAACCAGATCGGCTGTAACATGCGCAGCCGTAAGATATCCGCCGTTGCCGCTACCCTGCAACGGCCTGAGATCTATGGCGACAAAGAGGGTGACATCCTGGTCGTCTCCTGGGGTTCCACCATGGGCGCGGTTCAGGAGGCGGTGGATCGCATGCGTGCGGATGGTCACAAGGTCTCCAATGTTCATCTGCGCTTCCTGCACCCTTTTGAGAAGGATCTGAAAGAGATCTTCTCCAAGTTCAAGAAGGTGATGACCGTTGAATTGAACTACAGTGATGAACCCGATATGCCACTCGTCAGCGATGCAACCCGCCGCTATGCCCAGCTGGCCAATATCCTGCGTCATCAGACGCTGGTGGATATTGATTGCTGGTCCATCGTGCAGGCAGCTCCGTTGCAGCCCGGTGTGATTTGTGAGGCCGTTCTTGGTCGTCTGAAGAAACTGAATTAGGAGATTACGTCGATGTTCGGACTTAAAGCAGATTGGTCACTTGACGTTCAAGACCGCTATTTTACGATTGAAGATTATGAAGGTGCGCAGCCACGCTGGTGTACAGGTTGTGGCGACCACGGTGTGTTAACTGCCGTGCAAAAGGTCTGCCGGGAGGCGCAGCTGGCACCAGAGAAGATTGTCAATGTATCGGGTATCGGCTGCTCCAGCCGGCTGCCACACTACATGAAGACCTATGGTTTTCACGGCCTGCATGGCCGGGCGCTTCCCTTTGCCTCAGGCATCAAGGCGCGTCGCCCGGATCTGGATGTCTGGGTTTCAACCGGCGATGGAGACTGTTTCTCCATTGGTGGCTGCCACTGGATTCACGGTATACGTTACAATATCGATATGGTTGTTCTGGTGTTTGATAATGCCATCTACGGGCTGACCAAAAACCAGACTTCACCCACCACGCCAAAAGATTATGGAACCAGCACCCATCCGTCAGGCTCATTCCTGCCGTCGATGAATCCACTGACCATCACCCTGGGCATCACTAATGTCTCATTTGTGGCTCAGGTGGTTGATTGGAACCCGCTGCTGGTCTATGAGACCATCAAGATGGCGCACGCCCACCGCGGCACCAGCTTTGTGCGCATCATCCAGCGCTGCCCCGTCTTCGTAGAGGATATTCATAAGGGCATGGTGGATGATCCATCCCAGATCCTGCTGCTGAAGCATGAGAATGGCATCCCAACCAACGAAGCCGTTGAGCGCATCTATCCAAATCAGGTCGAGCACGATCCCTCCGACTGGATGGGAGCCATGGCGATAGCGCGTGATGAGAGCAAGGTGCCCTGCGGGCTGCTCTATCACGACCCGGCTGCCCCGGTGTATGACGACTGGAGCAACGTAGGCATGGGCATGTCTGACGAAGAGAAGATCGCCGGTGTTAATAAGGCGCTTGACTCCTTCTCGATCTAACCGCTACAGGCAGACTTCACGATTATGACAGCACAAGCTAGTAAAAAGCAGCCGCTGCAGGAACCAGAGCGAAGCGCGGGAGGGGTACCTTTTCTCCCGGCTTCTGCTGACGCCTCAGATGAGCTGATGAGCACTCTGCGCCATTTTCATCTGGGCGAGCCTGGTGCCAGATCCACACTTGGCAAAGTCAGCAGCGAATTTCTCCCCGTTTCACTGAACAACTTTCGTGATGCTTCGAAAGTCAGGTACGACTACCCGTTGTGCCTGTTTCCGGCCGAAACGACGGGTGATGTCTTGGCCAAGCCGCTCTCCCGCTTCCTTGGCGATGTGGTTGAGGGGTTTGCGCCTGCTACTGAAAATGCGCGTATCCTTAAAGATAACCTTGCCTGGATCGAGCGTGAGATATGCAGCAAGTTGCGGGGCCAGGAGGCGCCGGTAGATGCCGCCCCTCTGGTAGCTGATGCGGCAAAGGCGCTGCAGAAACAGCTTGGCCTTAAAGGCGAGCATGTTGAGCGCCTGCAGGGTGACCTGGATCAGCTGGTCGCCGCTGTTGATGCAGGCAGCCAGTTTCTGGGTTACGGGCGTTTGGCGGCTGTCCACCTGCTGCTGCATGTAGCGCGCTGTAAATCAGCACCCCGCCGCGCGGCATTTGGTCAGGAGGTTGCGCAGCTGGCAGCCGAGATGAAAGCGCTGCTGGCGGTGGAAAAGAGCAAATTAGCCGCTGCAAGAAAGTCAACTGCCATCAAGCAGAGTATTGGCGCTTCAAACAGCTATTTTAATACCACGGCCATGTCGAAGATGATGAACCATTCACAGGGTTCATCTTCAATGGCCATTGCGCGGCGCAGACGCATTGAAGGTGCATTGGAGGTGCTTGAGGCCTATCAAAGCGACCCCATAGTGATGCGTGCCGTGCATACCGAAAAACTGGGTGAGGCGCTGCTGGAAGAGGCGGCTGATTTTGAATCAGTCACCGATGCAGATCCATGCGCGGAAGCGGCGCTGATCTTTGATGCAGAGTCCGAAAAGCTGGCTAAGGTCTTTGCGGCGCTGCGCATTGCCCGATTGGAAAGCCGGGATAGCTACAAACCTGCAATCCACGATGCCTGGTTCAAGAATTTTGGCTGGGAAGGCTTTTCCAAAGAGGAGTTGCTGCTGCTGCCGACGGTCGTTGTGATCGACAATGCCAACAGCATAGCAGGCGGCGGCCTCTCATCCTTTTCACGGCTCTTGAGTTCTGGTCGTCCAGTACAGATACTGGCACGGGTTCAGGCGCACAGTAACCCCGGCGCTGCCGAGGGCGAAGACCCATTTGCACGCTATCGTGTAGAGCTTGGCTATCTTGGCATCAGCCACCGTCAGGCAGTGGTTGCCCAATCCTCTGCTGCACGTTACGAACATCTGCTGAAGCAGTACAGTCTGGCGCTGGATGCCACCCATACCGGGCTGCACCTGGTCAGCACCGGTGTCAGATCATCCAGGGGCGGTATCCTTGATCCATGGTTTGTAGCCAGTGCTGCACTGGAAGGGCGCGCTCATCCATTCTTTCTGATCAATCCAGATGCGGGTGATGATTTTGCCTCGCGCATGGATTTCAGCGGCAACCCTCAGGCCGAGCATGACTGGCCGAACCACAGCTACAGCTATATCGACGCGGATGGCAACACAGTAAACGCTGAGCTGTCATTCACCTTTGCAGACTACGCCTTGCTGATCCCGGATTTGAAAGATCACTTTGGCGTTGTTTCAGAGGGCAGCAGCTCTGACGATCTGGTGCCGGTTGCGCAGTGGCTGGTGCTGCCTGAAGATGAGGCTAACAGCAAGGTGCCCTTTATCTGGGGCGTTGATGGCAAAGATGTCATGCAGCGTCTGGTTGTCTCCCGTGCGCTGATGATGGCCTGTCGCGACCGCCGTAACTACTGGCGTACCTTGCAGGAGCTGGCCGGCGTGCGCAGCCGCTATATCGAGCTGGCGGTACAGCGTGCCAGTGAAGAGGCGCAAGCTGCTGCCGCTGCTGAAATTGAGGCAATGCGTAGCGAGCAGGCTGAAGAGCTGGAGCGTGTTCGTAGCGAAACAGCGGGTGAGGCGCTGGGCCGATTGGCTGATGCGCTGGTGGGGATGGATCTCTCTGCTGCGCTGTCTGGCACCGCCAGTGCGCCGGTTGCCGCAACGGCGGCGTCTGCTTCCGCACCGGCAGAAGAGGCGGCGCCCGAGGCCGCGGCTGAGCCAGAAGCTGCAGCAGAGCCTGAACCTGAAGAGGAAGAGGTGAGTTTTGATGAGCCGTGGATCGAAACGATTCTATGCACCACGTGCAATGACTGCATCAATCTCAACCCGCTGATGTTCGTCTATGACGACAACAAACAGGCCTATATTGCAGATGCAACAGCTGGAACCTTTGCCCAATTGGTAGAGTCGGCAGAGTTCTGTCCTGCGAATTGCATCCACCCAGGCAAGCCTCTGAACCCGGATGAGCCTGACCTGGAAGATCTGATCAAGCGGGCAGAAGCGTACAACTAGGGGTTGCCGCCAGGAGCAGGGTGTGGAACAGACTGCCCTGAGGCAGAGTCTGCCCCGCTTCTGGCGCCCCCTGACAACGAAGCGAATATCAAATGTCATTTGATCTCGGAACACTATTTTCTGCACCGGGCATCATGCTCGGCCTGGGACTGTTCTTTGGGGTTGTCCTTGCAGTGGCCTACCGATACCTGAAGGTAGAGGAAGACCCACGCATCGACGATACCGAAGAGCTGCTCCCTGGCACCAACTGCGGTGCCTGCGGTGAACCCGGCTGTCGCGCCTTCTCTGAGAAACTGGTCTCAGGCGAGGTTGAACCGAGCCTGTGCACGGTTGCAAGCCCGGATGCACTGGAGAGTATTGCAGAATATCTCGGAGTGGATGCGGGCGAGCAGAATAAGCGGGTAGCGCGACTGCGCTGCGCTGGTGGCATCGCAGAGGCGCATCAGATCGCTGAGTACAAAGGCTTTGACGGCTGCCGGGCTGCGGACATGGTATCGGGTGGTGGCAAAGGCTGTTCCTGGGGCTGCCTGGGGCTTGCTGATTGCGAAATCTCCTGCACCTTCGGTGCAATTACCATGAACGACAACGGCTTGCCCAAGGTTGAGGTCGATCTCTGTACCGCCTGCGGCGACTGTGTTGAAGCCTGTCCACGCGACCTGTTTGAGATATTGCCGCTTAACGAAAAACTCTACGTTCAATGCAACAACCCCTTAGCTGGTGATGATGCGGTGGCGCTGTGTAC
>WFXD01000124.1 GCA_015490795.1 Gammaproteobacteria bacterium | reverse complement strand
GTATAGAGATGAGGAGCCCATGTTACTGTAAGCGGGTTCATACCATACTTATATTTTAAGATATGTGAGGTATATGCACTGTCCTTACCACCACTGCCAGGGACAATAACATCATAGCTCCCATCATTTTTTCTGAACTTAGAAAGCAGTCTTTTCAGTTTATCTTCACGGTCATTCCAGTCTATATTTAGTTCCTTCTCTGCATGGTATCTACACGCAGAGCAGATTCCATAATCATCAAAATCAATAGTCTCTTTTTTGTCATCAGGGTTTGCTTTAAATTCAACTGTGGAACTTGGGCGCTGATTAGAAATAACACATTTCTTGCAGAATAAAACCTCTTCTGGCAACCCATATAGCGGCTTTTCTTTTTTCATAACAATAATCTCATGCTAGGGATATTAAATTTTTTAGCACAAGCAATCCTGACGTTGCACTTTTTTCCGGATGAAATTGCACACCATAGATATTGCCATTCTTAACAGCCGAGCAAAATATATAGTCATGGTATTGAGTGACTGCAAGGAGAACATCTTGCAAAATAGGGGAAGCTGCATAGCTATGAATAAAATACATGTCTGCGTTATTTTGTATTCCAGACAATATTGTCCCCTCCCAGCTCAAGGCATTGTCAGGCACAATAATATTGTTCCACCCAACATGAGGGAGCCTTTGTCTCTTTGTAGAATCAATATTAATTATTTTGATATCTCCAGCGATCAAACCAAGACCCTTGGTCTCACCAAACTCATCGCTTTTATCAAACATCATCTGCATGCCTAAACACACACCTAGGAATGGTTTATTTGTTGAAGCAAATTTATGTATAACATCAATAAGGGCATGTTCTTTTAGTTGCTTCATCCCATGTGAAAAAGCGCCAACCCCAGGGAGCACCAATGCATCGGCACTTAGTATTTTTTTCTTTGAATTAGTTAGGATGGGCTGTGCTCCCACCTTGTTTAAGGCGTTTACCATGTTTCTAACATTACCAAGACCATAGTCAATTACAGCAATAAGCGGGGCACTCATAATCTGACATTAAAACCTTTGCTGCGTAAATCACATTTTATAGCGTTAATACTTGATAAATTGTAGTGAAGGATTGATGCAACAGCGACTGCGCTAACATCAGCATTAATGCATAAATGGCTTATATCTTGTGGTGACCCAGCACCACCAGATGCAATTATTGGCAGATGGATTGTGTTCGCAATCCGGTTGCACAGTGCTGTATCATATCCTTTTTTTGTACCTTCCTGATCTATTGATGTAATCATGATTTCTCCAGCTCCTAGCTGCTCGAGTTTTCTTGCCCATTGGATCACATCAAGGCCGGTAGCCTCTCTACCATTATCAACACAAACCTCCCATTTATCATGTGCTATTTTTTTTGCTTGAATTGATGCAACGATGCATTGTGAGCCAAATATTCTTGATGCCTCATCCATTATTTCAGGTGTTCTTACTGCTTGGGTATTAATTGCAACTTTATCAGCACCACTGGCAAGCGCCTTGGTTATATCATTAATTGTACGTATACCTCCGCCTACTGTAATTGGAACAAATACGTTTTTTGCTGCTTTTGATATGATTTCTTCTAGGCTGTTACGATCATAGTATGCAGCAACTGCGTCCATAAAAAATATCTCATCTACTCCTTCATCGTAATAAAACTTTGCCAGATCATTAGGATTCCCAACTTTTCTCAATCCTTCCAGGTGAATCCCTTTAATTACAAATTCATTTTTTATATCAATACGGGCAGCTACTCTTTTCTTTAACATTTAATAATCACGATCCTGAAATAATTTTTGTTTTCTGAGATTCCAGAATACACCGCTATTTAAAAGGCTGATAAATAGCTCTGTGCTATTGCCGCACCCAAAGGAACAGGTTGCACTATCTTTAGCAGCAGCTTGGCTCGCTCTTTTGGTTTTGGCAATCAAATCAAGAATCTCTGTTTTTTTATAGTTGCAGTGCCTTATTGTTGGGGCGCTGCCTCTTTCATGCTGACGCGTCCCAATATTAATTGTTGGGATGCTGTAATATGGTGCTTCTCGAATGCCTGCACTAGAGTTTCCTATAATAAAATCTGAGTTATGAAGAAGAACTAAAAAGTACTCAAACCGCAAAGATGGATATACTTTTATTTTAGGATTATTCTGGAACCTTTTGTAGCCTTTTATAATGATTTCAGACCCAAGATCATTATTTGGATAGATTACAATATAGTTTAGTTCACTCTCAATAATAGCATCAACAACCTCTCTGGTATGCTCTTCCCAGCAGTCAATTTCAGTTGTTACAGGATGAAACAGAAGGATGCCATAGTTATCGAATGTTATATCATAGTAAGAGGTTACAGAATCCAGATCTGCCAGTGTGTTTGATGCCATTATATCCAGATCAGGAGAGCCAATGACAAATATGGATTGCCCTCGCTCCCCTAATTGCAACAACCGTTTTTTTGCATCATGATTGGCTACAAGATGAATATGTGACATTTTTGATACAGCATGTCTAATCAATTCGTCTATTGTTCCAGATTTTTCACCGCCCTCGATATGAGCAACGAGTATATTATTCAGGCTTCCAACAATTGCTCCCGCAAGCGCTTCGGCACGATCACCATGGACGATGATTAAATCCGGATTGATCTCTGCTATATAACGTGAAAATCCATTGATTGTGGTGGATAAAACCCTGTCCATTAAGTCTGCCCGGTCATGGTTTATGAACGGATAAACATTCTTGAATTCACATTTATAAATCTCATCTATTGTCTTCCCGTATTTTTGGTTTAGATGCATACCTGTCACAAAAATATGTGCTTCATAGCCATCCAGCTCTTGTGATGCACTGATGAGTGATTTCAGTTTTCCAAAATCAGCTCGGGTACCGGTTAAAAACACAATTTTCTTTTTCATGTTATGCGAAATCCTGCCAATCGAGGTGCATGCCGCAATCAATGTCTTTTGACGACACTTTACCAATAAGATCATTAAAATGCTCTGCACTAATTGCTCCAACACCTGGCCTTTTTACCCAAATGTTATCTCTGTTTAGGTGCTCGCCTTTCTTGATATCTCTTATTGCAACAACAGTTGAAAATGCAAAATCCATTGTTACTTTTTCCTCTTGAGCAGCAGATTTTGTGCCGCCCAGCATTTTATGTATTTCAGCACTTCCATGAATAAGCTCTTTAAGAGATGCTTCATCCATTGAATTAATAATGTCTGGCCCATCGCGATCCATTCGGTCTGTAAAGTGCCTTTCCAGAATTGATGCGCCTTGGGCTGCTGCTGCAAAACATGCCAAATTGGATGTTGTGTGATCTGAGAGGCCCACTACAACATTTGGAAAAACTTTTTGAAGCTCTTGCATCCCTCCGAGCCTTACCAGATGTGGTGGTGTCGGATATAAATTAGTGGTATGCAGTAATGCGTATGGAATGCTGTTCCTGTCAAATATATCCGTTGCCTTCCTGATGCTACTGATGGTATTCATACCTGTGCTTAGTATAATCGGCTTCTCGAATTTTGATATATGCTCTAGCAGTGGATAATTATTGCACTCTCCAGAGCCGATTTTATATGCACATACATTCATGCGGTTTAGTCTGTCAGCAGCTGCCCTGGAAAATGGCGTGCTGATAAAAATCATACCCTTAGACTCAATGTACTCTTTGAGCATGCGCTCATCTTTTTCGTTTAATGCACATTTCTCCATGATTTCATAGATGGAAATACCAGCATTGCCTGGGCAAATAGTTTTAGCCAACGGGGACATTTCATCTTCTACAATATGGGTCTGGTGTTTGATGACCTCAGCCCCTGCCCTGCCGGCTGCATCAACCATATCGAATGCCACACCCAATGAGCCACCATGATTAATGCCTAACTCAGCTATAACCAGAGGTGGGTGATTTTCACCCACTTTTCTATTGCAAATTGTTATTTCTCGCATCTATTTACAGATTCCTGAATAGCTGTTTAATTCACTATCGGTCGCCACCACTCTCCATCTCAGGAATTTGCAGCTCAACCTTTGCACCACACTGGCTGCAACACTTTATACCCTCAAGTTTAAGGTCAACCCGGTAACATCACCACTACAAAATGCTAAGCTGAAGAGATACGGCATAAGCTCATATTCAACAGATGAACAGAACAGACAACAATAGACCAAAAACCATTGCTGCCGTTGATCTTGGCTCCAACAGCTTCCACATGATTGTCGTCCGGGTAGAGGGAGATGATATCCAGATCATCGACCGAATTCGAGAGATGGTACGCCTTGGGGCTGGGTTGGATGAAAACAGGCAGCTCTCGCTTGAGGCTCGGACACGCGCACTGGCCTGTCTTGGCCGCTTTGGGCAGCGGCTGCGCGAGCTGCCGCCGGGCACTGTTCGTGCAGTTGGCACCAATGCCCTGCGACAGGCAAAGCAGGCTGGCGACTTTCTGACCCAGGCAGAGAGCGCACTGGGGCACCCTATTGAAATCATTGCAGGGCACGAAGAGGCCCGGCTGATCTATCTTGGCGTTGCCCACGGCCTTGCCGCAGGCAGCAACCAGCGGCTGGTGGTAGACATTGGGGGTGGCAGTACCGAGCTTATTATTGGCAAGCAGTTCGATATCAAGCGTCGTGAGAGCCTGCACATGGGCTGTGTCAGCATGAGCCAGCGCTATTTTCCCGATGAAGTCATAACGGCTGATACCATGCGGACAGCCGAGCTGGCGGCGGCGCTGGAGCTGCGCCCCATCCGCAGGCTCTACCGCCAACTGGGCTGGCAAACAGCCATCGGCAGCTCTGGCACCATTCGCAGCATAAACGAGGTTGTGCAGCGGGCAGGCTGGAGTACAGAGGGTATTACGCTGGAGTCCCTGCACCGACTGTGCGAAGCCTTAATCGCCATTGGCCATATAGGCAGACTGGCTCTTGCCGGGCTTAGCGAGGAGCGCCAGCCTGTGTTCCCCGGGGGGGTTGCCGTACTGCTTGCCATATTCAAGGCCCTGCACCTGGAGAAGATGCAGATCTCTGACCAGGCGCTGAGGGAGGGGCTGCTCTACGACAAACTTGGACGCTTCCAACATGAGGATGTGCGTGGGCGCTCCATCCATTCACTCTGCGCACGCTACCATCTGGATCTGCAACATGCTCAACGTGTGGAGAGAACCGCTCGCAGGCTCTTCGCTCAGGCCTGCCAACCCTGGCAGCTGACCCAGGATGGCCAGCTGGAGATTTTATGCTGGGCTGCACGCATACATGAGTTGGGGCTCACCATCTCCCACAACCAGTTTCACAAGCATGGTGCCTACCTGATTGAAAACTCTGATCTGTCTGGCTTTTCACGCCCGGAGCAGATGCTGCTGGCCGTATTGGTGCGAGGCCACCGCAGGAGATTCCCACTGGATGCATTTGAATCTCTGCCCGTCATCGACAGAGGGTGCGCCAAACGGCTCTGCATCCTGCTGCGCCTGGCCACCCTGCTGCACCGTGGCCGCGCCACCAAAGCAAGGCCCGACATTGGACTTGCGGTAAAAAAGAACCATTTGAAACTTGCTTTTCCAGCGGAGTGGTTAACGAAGCACCCGCTAACCCAAATGGAGTTACAGCAAGAGAAGATCATACTGGAGAAGGCAGGGTTTACACTGGACTATAACGACTAAATCTAAGCCTTTTTCACCGCTATAAACCGTGCCGGGTCACAGGGAACGGATCAATCCGACCACCCGACCTTCAACCACCAGCATCTGTTGCCGCGTATCGACATCAAGCGGCTCAAAACCGGCACTGCCCGACTCCAGCCTGATGCGGTGCTTCCAGCGCCCGTGCTGGTGGATGCGTCTCACCAGCACCTCGCCATCCAGCCGGACAACAACGATCTGCTCGTTTTGGAATTTTTTTGTACGGTGTATCAGCAGCAGATCTCCATCTGCAATACCGGCATCCTGCATGCTCCCATCCGGCATGCGCAGCAGGTAGTGGGGCCTGGGACGAAACTTGTTGGGGTCGATGGAGTAACGCCCCTCAATATTCTCTTCCGCCAGAAGAGAGCTGCCTGATCTGACCCTGCCAACCACAGGCAACCCTTCCGGCTCATCCGGTAACAGAATGCGGATACCTCTGGAAGTACCAGAGAGCACCTCAATGGCCCCTTTGCGTGAGAGCGCCCGCAGATGATCCTCTGCCGCATTGGGGGACTTGAACCCCATAATCCTGCATATCTCAGCACGGGTGGGTGGATATCCAGTATCCGCAATGTGTGAGCGGATCAGCTCCAGGATCTCTGTCTGACGAGGAGTGAGCTCCATATAAAGACTGCCTCCAGATCGGAAAAAACAAAAGGCTTAGCTGTGAGTGTATACAGCATTTGGATAAAGGGAAGGGAAACTGTGGTTTTTCTTGGCAGATAGCTATCTGCCCGGGCACACCGACCCATCCGGCCCCATGTTTTCAAGCGTCTCATACATCAGCCACCGCACCGGGAGATCATGTGCGGCAGTTCTGTCGCAAATAATTTGAGCAGCGCTGCGCCGGCGGGCCATCGGGAAAGAGTAGCGGCGCCAGCTCCTTTAGCGCCTGGGAATAGACCTGGCGCTTGAAATAGACCACTTCACGCAACGGGTGCCAGTATTTTACCCAGCGCCAGCCATCGAACTCTGGTTTAGCGGATCGATCAAGGCAGAGATCCTTGTCCCTGCACTTTAAACGCAGCAGAAACCAGACCTGCTTCTGGCCAATACAAAGCGGCTTGGAGTGATGTCGAATAAAGCGCTCCGGCAGGCGATAGCGCAGCCAATCGCCGGTATACCCGATCACCTCCACCTGATGTTTATAGAGGCCAACCTCCTCCTCCAGCTCACGGAACATCGCCTGCTCCGGGGTTTCGTGTGCCTTGATCCCCCCCTGGGGAAACTGCCACGACTCCTGGCCGATACGCCGCCCCCAGAAAAGCTGGCGCTGATGATTGGACAGTACAATGCCCACATTGGGTCTATACCCATCTGAATCGATCACCACAAGACCTGCTATATAAAGGTTTAAGATGCCCTGATTCTTCCACAACCTGACGGACAGGAGCAAGCACAACTTAAGCCATTGATTTCTAGGCCATTAACGCCCAATGCGAAACGGGCTGCCAACGCCCCCTTTCATCCTGTATTTTTTTCTGTAAAATTAGTAGTTTAGCTTATATTCTTCTCATTTTTCAGGGGCACAGACATTGGCACTGGCTATTTTTGATCTCGACAACACCCTGCTCTGCGGCGACTCAGACCATCTTTGGGGTGATTTTCTGGTGGAACAGGGCGTTGTTGATGCTGAGCTGTACCAGCAGGCAAATGACCACTTCTACCGGGAATACAATGAAGGGACACTGGATATCTTTGAATTCCTGCACTTTTCACTCAAGCCGCTCAGTGAGCATGCGCCCGACACACTCCATGCCTGGCGGGAGCAGTTCGTTTCAGATAGGATCGAGCCGATCATCCTGCCAGCGGGGCTGGAGCTGATCCAGAAGCACCGGGATGCAGGCGACACCTTGCTGATCATCACCGCAACCAACAGCTTTGTGACCACCCCCATTGCCCGGCGTCTTGGGGTAGCGAACCTCATTGCCACTACACCGGAGATGGTCGATGGCCACTACACCGGCCAGGTCGCGGGAACCCCCAGCTATAAAGAGGGCAAGATTGAGCGGCTGAACCAATGGCTGGCCAGCAACCAGCACAATCTGGACGACAGCTGTTTCTACAGCGACTCCCACAATGACATCCCGCTGCTTGAGGTGGTCGATAGACCCATCGCTGTCGACCCGGATGAAGCCCTCACGCAACATGCCAATAGCCGGGGCTGGCCGATCATCAGCCTGCGAGGATAGGATATAAATTCCGCCCGCTATGGCATAAATTTAACCAAATAATTCATTTTCTGAATAACCTCTGGTAAATTATGCATCCTTTCGACCTGTGAGAACGCCAGGCAGAACCCGATTTCTCTACCGGTGCGGTGCCGATACTTCACGCCGCAATCACCTAACATTTTGAAACCAAAGGGCAAACCTATGTCAGAACGGAATATGGTTACGATCGAAGGCAACGAAGCAGCAGCCTATATCGCACACCTCACCAATGAGGTTATCGCTATCTACCCCATCACCCCATCCTCGGATATGGGTGAATTCTCCGATGATTGGTCATCGAAAGGGGTTACAAATCTCTGGGGCTCTGTACCGGATGTAATCGAAATGCAGAGTGAAGGCGGCGCTGTAGCCGCTGTTCATGGCGCACTGCAAGGCGGCTCGCTGAGTACCACCTTTACCGCCTCACAGGGCCTGCTGTTGATGATCCCCACCATGTACAAGGTGGCAGGTGAACTGACACCTACCGTATTCCACGTCTCGGCGCGCGCCCTGGCAGCCCAGGGGCTGTCGATCTTTGGCGACCACAGCGATGTGATGGCCGTCCGTCAGACAGGCTTTGGCATGCTCAGCTCCAACTCCGTACAGGAGGTGATGGACTTTGCACTGATTGCGCAGTGTGCCACGCTTGAGAGCCGCATTCCTTTCGTCCACTTCTTCGACGGCTTCCGCGTCTCCCATGAGGTCAACAAGGTCGATCAGCTGAGCAGGGACATTGTACGCGCCATGATCTCTGAAGAGGCCATCAGCGCCCACCGCACCCGCGCCCTGAACCCGGATACCCCTGTCATCCGGGGCACCGCGCAGAACCCTGATGTCTACTTCCAGGGCCGTGAGACCGTCAATCCCTACTACGAGGCCGTTCCTGAGATCGTTCAGGATTGCATGGATCGCCTGGCCAAACACACAGGCCGTCAATACAAGCTGTTTGAATATGTCGGCGCCGAGGATGCAGAACGCATCATCCTCTGCATGGGTTCAGGCAATGAGGCGATCGAAGAGACCGTTGAGACCCTGACACGCCGGGGTGAAAAGGTAGGGCTGGTCAAGGTTCGCCTGTTCCGTCCCTTCTCTGCCAAGCTGCTGCTGGAGGCCATCCCCGCCAGTGCCAAAAAAATCGCCACCCTGGATCGCTGCAAAGAGCCAGGCGCCGAAGGTGAGCCGCTCTATAAGGATGTGGTGACCGCTATCGCCCAGGCTGCCGCCAATGGCGAGATCAGCGAGATGCCACGAGTGGTCGGAGGCCGTTACGGCCTGGCCTCCAAAGAGTTCACCCCCGCCATGATCAAGGGCGTTTTTGATGAGCTGAAAAAAGATACCCCCAAAAACAGCTTTACCGTCGGCATCATTGATGACCTCACCAACAGCCACATCGAGTATGATGCCAGCTTTCTGCCTGACTCAGCCAAAGGCATCACCAGTGCGGTATTCTACGGCCTGGGGGCAGACGGCACCGTGGGCGCCAACAAAAACTCTATCAAGATTATCGGTGAAGAGACCGACAACTACGGCCAGGGCTACTTTCAGTATGACTCCAAAAAAGCCGGTGCGGTTACCGTCTCACACCTGCGCTTCGGCCCCAAGCCGATCCGCTCGCCCTACCTGGTAGGCGATGGACAGGCAACCTTCATCGGCGCCCATCAGCCCAACTTCCCTGCGCGTTTCGAAATGCTGCACAAAGCGGCTCCAGGCGCCACCTTCCTACTCAACTCCCAGCACAGCGCGGACGAGGTCTGGGAGACCCTGCCACGCACCATGCAAGAGCAGATGATCGAGAAACAGATCAAATTCTATGTGGTCGATGCCTACGCCATTGCCAAAGAGACCGGCATGGGACGTCGCATCAACACCATCATGCAGACCTGCTTTTTTGCCATCTCCGGCATCCTGCCGCGCGATGAGGCGATTGAGAAAATCAAACAGGCCGCCGAGAAGACCTACGGCAAAAAAGGCAAAAAGATTCTGGAGACCAACTATGCCGCCATTGATCGCACACTGGCCGGCCTGCATGAAGTAACCATCCCCACTAAAGTCAGCAGCACCCTTGAGATGCGCCTGCCGGTCTCAGACAATGCACCTCAGTTTGTCCAGGAGGTCATCGCCGAGATCATCGCCAACCGTGGCGACCAGCTGCCAGTCAGCAAGATCCCCGCCGATGGCACCTGGCCGCTGGGCACCGCCGCTTATGAAAAACGTGAGCTGGCGCTTGATCTGCCAAAGTGGGAAGAGGATCTCTGCACCCACTGCGGCAAGTGTCCTATGGTCTGCCCACACGCCGCCATTCGCAGCAAGGTCTTCCCTGCGGAGCTGACTAAAGATGCCCCTGAGAGCTTCAAGCACGTCAAGGTGAAGGGCAAAGACTTCGCCGAAGACACCCACATCAGCTATCAGGTTGCCCCGGATGACTGCACCGGCTGTACCCTCTGCGTGGACATCTGCCCCGTAGTCGATAAGAACGACCCCACCCGCAAGGCGCTCAACATGGTGACCGACCGCGCCTATCATGAGCAAGAGCGTGCAAACTGGGACTTCTTCCTGTCGCTGCCCGATGTGGAAACCACCGATGTCAAAACAAGCACCCTCAAGGGTTCACAGCTGCTACAGCCACTGTTTGAGTTCTCGGGCGCCTGCGTAGGTTGTGGAGAGACCCCTTACATCAAACTGGCAACCCAGCTGTTTGGTGACCGCATGGTCATCGCCAACTCAACCGGCTGTTCATCCATCTACGGTGGCAACCTGCCCACCACCCCTTACACCACCAATAAAGATGGCCGCGGCCCTGCATGGTGTAACTCACTGTTTGAGGATACCGCCGAGTTCGGCCTGGGTTATCGCCTCTCTTACGACATGCAGGCCAGGCAGGCGCATGAGCTGATAGTCAGTATGCGTGACCAAATTGGCGCTGAGCTGGTGGATGCACTCATCGCTGCCGACCAGAGTACCGATGCCGGCCTCAAAGCGCAGCGCGCACGGGTTGAGGATCTGCGCAAGGTGCTGGCCAACATCCAGAGCGATGAGGCACGCCGCCTTGAATCGCTATCCACCCACCTGACCAAGAAGAGCGTCTGGATCATTGGCGGCGATGGCTGGGCCTACGACATCGGCTACGGCGGTCTGGATCACGTCCTCGCCTCCGGCCGTAACGTCAATATCCTGGTGCTGGATACCGAGACCTACTCCAACACCGGCGGTCAGAACTCCAAAGCGACCCCGAAAGGCGCAGTTGCCAAGTTTGCCGCAGGTGGCAAACCCGATGCCAAGAAGGATCTGGCGCTGATGGCAATCAGCTATGGCAACGTCTATGTCGCCTCCGTCTCCTATGGTGCAAAAGGCAAAGATATCCAGACCCTGCGCGCCTTCCAGGAGGCCGAGTCTTATGACGGCGTCTCCATCATCCTGGCCTACTCACCCTGTATTGCCCAGGGCATCAACCTGCTGACCTCCAACCATACCTCACAGACCCTGGCGATGGAGACCGGCCACACCCAGCTGTTCCGTTATGATCCTCGCAAGGCCACCAAGGGTGAGAATCCGCTGAAACTGGATTCCAAGCCACCTTCACGGCCACTGCGTGAGTTCACCGAGACCGAGGGGCGTTTTGCCATGCTGGAGCGTATCAACCCCGAAGCCGCAGCACGCTACGAGGAGGAGGCGCAGAAGGATGTGCTCAAGAAGTTTGAGCTCTACAGCTATTTGGCCGACATGGCTGCTGATGGAGGCAAAAAGGAGAAGTAACCTGAAAACCCTGTAGCTAAGGAGAAACAGAGGGCGGTAACACTCAAGGTGTTACCGCCCTTTTTAGTTTGAACCCAGGAGCCTGTCGGGGTCAGAATGAAATAGCAGGGCGCACCACAGAGGCGGGCGGCCTTCTGTTAATTGGAGGTGGCCTCAGCTCTGGGAGTTGCCTTGGATTTGAAGGCGCTCTTAGAGGTGCCGGGCGTCTAATCGGGGAGCTCGGCGGCCTGATCAAACGATCGGACAGGGGTGGCTTCGGTACGCCCTGATCCGGTGTTCGATTCCACTTCAGGCTGGGCCTGGGGGTAGCAGGCCGCTTGATCGGCGGAAGCAGTCTGCCAATGGCGGCTGCCGGGGCCGGCCGGATGGTGACCATCCGCCTGGCATGGGCGCTCCCGTTACGCGCAATGTGCGCCGTTAGTTGTATGCGCTGGTGAATCAGCGGCATACGCAGGTTGCTCTCTTTAACCGCACTGTCCACAGGCATATCCATCTGCAGGTTACCAATGCGCAGTGCGCCAGCATGCGTTGCCGGCCTCGGATAACCCTGAATCACAAGCCGCTCTACCATGCCATTAAATGGCGTATCCGGTTTCACCAGCAGTTTTTTTCCCAGGAAGCGGCCGTCAACCTGCTCCCCTCGCACCAGTACCAGGCGTCCATCCCGCAGCTTGTCGGGCCATGCGGTGCCACGTCTGACCTGTAGCCCACCGATAGAGAAGCCATCTTCCGCAAGATCCCTCACCAGGCCGGTTACAAACCAGCCGACGCCAGGCTCTGCTGGCTCCATGCGCGTGGCAACCAGAGCGCCATCAGCAAGGTGGAGTCCACTCACCCGCAGCAGCTCGCCCGGCCTGAGGTTCTGAATATCAAGACCGGATGCGAGTACGGTCTCTCTGTCCAGATAGACGGTCTGACCCAAGACGCGCAAGCTGCCATCCTGCCTGTTGACCGCTTCAACCGGGCCGATCACAGCATCCAGCACCTCGATCTGATGGGCGACCAGTTCACCCGCAACGGGAAGGGCGCGCACCTCAACAATGCGCCCCATTTTCAATGCCTGCGTTGAGGCAGGCTCTCCGTTCAGGCCAATGACCATATCGGGCGGATAGCCGATATGCATGCCATTCACAATGATGCTGCCAAACCCGGAGATGGGGCCGATGATGCCAGTCCCTCCAAGGCCATCGCCCTCTTCGGGTTGCAGGCCGGTTCCGCCAATTCCGTCACTCTCCTCCTCCCCTCCGGCATTGTGAGCCAGGCTCTCCGACCAGCTATCCTTCGTTTGGGAAGCACAACCAGCCAGCGCGACGATAAGCAGGGCGGCCAGCAGAAGCAGCCGCAGTATGGCTCTATTTCTCATTGAGCTGCTCCTGTGGCGCTGAATCATCATCTCCGATGTAGAGATAGATCCCGAAGTTGATACGCTGTTTTTCGCCGGAAGATCTCTCATCCCTGTGCTTCATCTCCATAGCCTTGCTGTTAATGGCCTTGAGCGCCTGCATGCCCAGTTGATCGGCCATCTCATGGAGCTCTTTCACGCTGGCTTTGCTGAGTCTGTGGTAGGAGACGCTACGCTCAAACAGGGGCGGCGCTGCGCCAAGCAAGTTATGGACCCCCGTGGCGATATGGTCACGCAGGTTTTTGCCAAAGTAGAAGGCCTTTTCGTCAAACCCTTTTTTGGGGATGAATGCCTCCGTGTTCAGTCTGACACAGTTGCCATCGACCTCTGCAACACCCAGCCGTAACAGCTCATCCAGGACCACCCGCGGCCTCAGATCCTGTCGCGCCACTGCGGCTACAAGCTGCTCAAAACTTGCCTCACCCCCTTGAGTCTTGCGAATGGGCAGCGCTTTGGGTGATCCGTCCGCATCCAGATATTCCGGCTCTCCAACCCACCGGGCAACCAGCTGTGTGCCGACGGCCACTGAGGCCGGGACGACATCATCATCTGCCGGTTCATGGCGCAAGCGGCGAATATCTTTACGGTGCATGCCGGTAAGCAGGCTGATCCGGCTATCGGTCTGTGGTTTGCCGGGGATGGGAAACTCCCGCTCCGCCACCTCTACATAGAGGGATTTCAAAAGCGCCGTGAGTGTTGGCAGGGTAATGCCATGCGCAAGCAGCAGCCGCACCAATGGTTTCAGCAGGGTGCGCAACGCCACAATCAGCGATTCAGGTGGCTCCCCCGGTTTTGACTCACTTGCTTTTTTTACCATGCGCTCATTTTGCCACTGCACGGGGGGTGTTGACCACATCCCCCCCCAAAACCCATTTTTTAAAGAATATACCATTGACGCGGGATTATTTCCCGCATATTATCCACAAAACGAGGGAATATTTCCCGCGTTTTTACGGCCTTTATACAGGCTTGATCCATTCAATAAATCGAGGAGAGTGATATGAGCGACTTTATGCGGAAGAATTTTGTGATTTACTTTGGGGTGTTGATGGCAATGGCCATTGCGGCACCGGTTGCGGCGGTGGAGGTTCAGCCCATTGAGCAGATTGCAGTGGCGGAGGTAGAGGTGAGCCGGAACGCTGATGAGCTTCAGGCCGTGCTGAGGCCGCATCCTGATCTGGATATCGTCAACACCGTGCTGGTGTTCAACAATGCCCTTCGGGCGACGGCGGTTGTCCGATGCGTGGCTTATGGCGCCAACGGCCGTCCACTCGGTAGAGTCAAGGTCAAGATTCCGGGTAACGGCTTGCGCTTCATATTGGCTTCAGACCTTGCCAATGGCCGTGACTTTATCGGCAGCGCCCGCTGTAGCTCCGTTGGCAAGATCATCCCCTCTGCCTTTATCGTGGGCCGGGGTCTGACCGATGCACCGGTCAAGTCAACCCAGGGTTGGCCTGGCACCAAGATGCATTTCCCTGTAGTTGTAACCTATTAATCCAAAAAACAGAACGCAGTGATCCGCCAATAAGTATATTGGCGGATCACTCGCTTCACTCCGTTTACAACCGGGTAAAGGTAAGGCCATTCGTACCGGCATCCACCTCGATCACATCACCCACCCCAAACCGGCCTGAGAGTATCTCCTGGGCCAGTGGGTTCTCCAGCCTTTGGCGAATGGCGCGCTTTAGTGGCCGCGCACCGTATACCGGATCAAAGCCCGCTTCACCCAGTTGATCCATCGCCTCCACAGAGAGCCGAAGCTCCATATCCTGATCCGCGAGTCGTTCTTTCAGGTAGCCAACCTGGATCTCTGTGATGGCGCGAATCTGCTCGCTGCCCAGCGGATGAAAGACCACGATCTCATCCAGCCGGTTGATGAATTCAGGACGAAACTGCTGGGTGACGACCTCCATTACGGCCTTTTTGATCTCGGCATAATGGGATTCGGTCTCATCTGCGCTGACACCGTTCATCATCTGTTGAATCACTTCAGAGCCGAGGTTTGAGGTCATCACAATCACGGTATTGCGGAAATCCACCGTCCGCCCCTGGCCATCGGTCAGACGCCCGTCATCCAGCACCTGCAACAGCACGTTGAAGACATCAGGATGCGCCTTCTCGATCTCATCCAGCAGGATGACTGAGTAGGGGCGGCGGCGCACCAGCTCGGTCAGATGCCCGCCCTCTTCATACCCGACATAGCCGGGGGGGGCACCAATCAGCCGGGCCACTGAGTGTTTCTCCATAAACTCTGACATGTCGATCCGCACCATGGCATCTTCTGTATCAAACAGAAACTCGGCCAGCGCCTTGCACAGTTCGGTCTTGCCCACGCCGGTTGGCCCCAGAAAGAGGAAGGAGCCATTGGGCTGGTTGGGGTCTGACAGGCCGGCGCGTGAGCGGCGAATGGCATCGCTTACGGCACGGATGCCCTCCTCCTGTCCGACCACTCTTTTGCGCAGGTTTGTCTCCATCTGCAACAGCTTTTCGCGCTCCCCCTCCAGCATCTTGGAGACCGGGATGCCGGTCCATCTGGAGACCACTTCGGCAATCTCCTCTTCCGTGACATTGTTGCGCAGCAGCTTCATCTCCTGCATTTCGGCCTGCGTTGCCATGTCCAGCTGCTTTGTCAGCTCCGGGATGCGACCATATTGCAGCTCGGACATGCGCGACAGGTCGCTCGCGCGGCGCGCCGTCTCAAGCTCGATTCTGGCGCGCTCCAGCTCCTCTTTGATATGGGCGGTACCCTGTAGCGCGGCCTTCTCGGATTTCCAGATCTCATCCAGGTCTGAGAATTCGCGCTCCAGCTTTTCGATCTGCTCTTCAAGGTCATTCCGTCGCCGTTTGGAGGCTTCGTCCTTCTCCTTTTTCAGCGCTTCGCGCTCAATCTTGAGCTGTATCAGACGCCGCTCCAGCCGATCCATCTCCTCTGGCATGGAGTCGATCTCCATGCGGATCAGGGAGGCCGCCTCATCGATCAGGTCAATCGCCTTGTCCGGCAGCTGCCGATCCGTGATGTAGCGGTGTGACAGAGTGGCTGCGGCAACGATGGCCGGGTCGGTGATATCCACCCCGTGGTGCAGTTCGTAGCGCTCCTTGAGGCCACGCAGGATGGCGATGGTGTCCTCTACGGAAGGCTCTCCCACCAGCACCTTTTGAAAGCGCCGCTCCAGCGCTGCATCCTTCTCCACATATTGGCGATACTCATCCAGTGTGGTGGCGCCAACACAGTGCAGCTCGCCACGCGCCAGGGCGGGCTTGAGCATGTTGCCCGCATCCATGGCACCTTCGGCCTTGCCTGCGCCAACCATGGTATGCAGCTCATCAATAAAGAGGATCACCTGCCCCTCCTGTTTGGAGAGATCACTCAGCACTGCTTTGAGCCGCTCCTCAAACTCGCCCCGGAATTTGGCGCCCGCTATGAGCGCACCCATATCCAGCGAGAGCAGACGCCGGTCTTTCAGCCCCTCAGGCACTTCACCGTTGACGATACGTTGCGCCAGTCCCTCGACGATGGCCGTCTTGCCGACGCCCGGTTCACCAATCAGCACCGGGTTGTTCTTGGTGCGGCGCTGTAGCACCTGGATGGTGCGGCGGATCTCGTCATCCCGGCCGATCACCGGATCCAGCTTGCCCTGCTCGGCGCGTTCCGTCAGGTCAATGGTGTACTTTTCCAGCGCCTGGCGTTGATCCTCTGCATTGGGGTCATCGACCTTCTGGCCACCCCGCAGCTGTTCAATGTTTTTCTCAATGACCTGCTGGGTTGCGCCCGAAGCCCGCAACAGATCACTCAGCTCACCCTGACCGGCAACCGCTGCCAGCACAAAAAGTTCGCTGGAGATGTATTGATCCTTGCGCTGCTGGGCCAGTTTGTCACTCTGGTTCAGCAGGCGGCTCAGCTCGTTGGAGATGTGCAGATCCCCCGTAGCGTTTTCAATGCTGGAGAGGCCATCCAGTGCCTGGTGCAGCCCGGAGCGCAGCTGGTTGATGTTGACATCGGCCTGGGTCAGCAGATGGCGCACAGTTCCGCCCTCCTGGTCCAGCAGCGCCAGCATCAGGTGGGTGGGCTCTATGAACTGGTGGTCACGCCCTACTGCAAGGCTCTGGGCATCGGCCAGGGCCTGTTGGAATTTACTGGTTAGTCGCTCCATTCGCATAGCGGTTTGCTCCGAAAAAGTGAATTATAAGACTAAGCTGGGGGAGGTACGGAGGAAATTCAAGGGCAGTGCAGATGGTGGCACGGCAAATCCATTCCAACCCGCCCGAGAGGAGGAGGGCTGTAATCGTGGAGTGGAATTATCGGTCACCCTTTTTTCATATATTTTAAACGAAGCCGTATCACCCATACGGTGAGACCAAAATATGGAAAATTCTGTAGATTGAGTGTATCAGGCATTCGCACCTGTGCCCGCTTTTTGGGTAGCAGGTTCAACTGATTTTTCCAGGTCAAAGGGGCTTCAGCCTAAAAGTTCAAACATGGCTGCTGCTTTATAGCGTATCTCCTGATACTCCTCCTCCATCACTGAGTCGGCCACAATGCCACCGCCAGCCCAGAAGTGGATATTCTCCCCAGAGGCCGTCAGGGTACGGATAGCAATATTGGTCTCCATATTTCCATCAAAGCCTATATAGCCCATTGACCCGCAGTAGACCCCCCTGCGGTGAGGCTCCAGCTCATCGATGATCTCCATGGCCCTGTGTTTGGGTGCCCCGGTAATGGACCCACCGGGAAAGCAGCTGCGCAAAAGGCTGACGGCGTCCATGTCATCTGCCATCATTCCGGTGATGCTGCTGACCAAGTGGTGCACCGTGGCAAAGGATTCGACCTTAAACAGCTCCGGCACCTGGATCGTGCCAAATTTACACCCCTTGCCCAGGTCGTTGCGCAGCAAATCAACAATCATCAGGTTTTCAGCCCGGTTTTTATGGCTGCGGATGAGCTGTTGAATCAGCTGCTCATCCTCTTCCTGATCCGCTCCGCGGGGCGCTGTCCCCTTAATGGGTTTGGTTTTAACCACATTGCCATGCACCTGCAAAAAAAGTTCAGGGGAGCAGCTAAGAATTTGGGCAGATGGTGTATTGAGATAGGCAGCATAAGGGGCCGGATTGGATTTTCGCAATGCCTGGTATGCAACCCAGGGATCACCCTTTACAGGTACTGAAAAACATTGGGAAAGGTTTACCTGGTAGCAGTCTCCGTCATAAATGTAGCGTTGGATTTTGTCAAAAGCCACGGCATATTGCTGCTTGCTCATGTTGCCTCTGATCTCCCCCTGCACATGAAAAACAGCTTGATCAGCCTTGTCTGCCGGCTGGCTGAAGCGGGCAACCAGGTCGTTCCATCTCTCTTTGGCAGAGCAGCTCTGCCCCTGCCCTATCAGCCAGCTTTGTTGCTTTTGATGATCAACCACCAGGGCCCAGTCATAGATCCCGATGGCCATATCCGGTAACTGATCGGGGTAAGCTGCCATAGCAGGCAGATGCTCAAAACGCCGCCCAAGCTCATAGCCAAAATAGCCAATGGCGCCACCACAAAAAGGCAGATCTGGAAATCCGGCACGCTTTGGCTGCAAGAGTGAATGCAGAAGGGCTAAAGGATCCTCTTTTGATATGCGGCTACCCCGTTGCTCTTTAATCCGGGTATATTGACCTTGAGTGACCAGTGTGGCCACAGGGGCCGCAGCCAGAATATCATAGCGACCCTGATCGATGAATGGGCGGCTGCTATCCAGGAATACCGCCCATGGCATCTCCCGTATTGTTGCAAACAGCAGTGCACTATCCGGGTGATATGGGAGCTGTTGCCGCAGGGGTTTACTCATTTTACTGAATTGCCTTTGGCTGGAGTAAACCTAGAAAAATCAGTTGAGCCATAGCGAAAACGGCTCAACTGATTTCTAGAGTAAAACAAAAAAACCGTCCAAGCAGACCTGGACGGTTTTTTTGATCCTGACTACTGTATTTTATTTTGAATCTGTTTGGATCTCACGCCCGGCATTTGAATTTACTCTTTCGCGTAACTCTTTGCCAGGCTTGAAGTGGGGCACATATTTCCCAGAGAGCGCAACGGACTCCCCTGTCTTTGGGTTTCTCCCCGTTCGTGGCGGACGATAATGTAACGAAAAGCTACCAAATCCCCGGATCTCAATGCGCTCCCCAGAGGCTAGTGCTTGACTCATCTGCTCAAGGATACATTTAACAGCAAGCTCAACATCACGAGATGGGAGATGACTCTGCTGCTTGGCGATGGCTTCAATTAAATCTGATTTCGTCACTTCGTTTTCCCTGTCTAGGTATTGGGGCAGCACAGCTGCCCCATGTACTATATGCCACTTAGGGATCAGGAGTAGTTATCTAGCCCTTTTCACCCATTTTCTCTTTTAACAGATCACCCAGGGTCGCTTTTCCAGCTTTAGCTGCAGAAGCATAGCCTTTGATGGCAGATGTCTCTTCATCGGCATCTTTGGCCTTGATAGAAAGTGAGATGGTGCGGTTTTTACGGTCAACACCAAGGAATTTTGCCTCGATCTCTTCACCTTCCTTCAATACTGATCGCGCATCCTCCACGCGATCACGGGACAGCTCGGATGCACGCAGATAACCTTCAATGCCCTCGCCCAGGGTAATAACCGCACCTTTGGCATCAACCTCTTTCACTACCCCCTTTACGATGCTGCCTTTGGCATTGGCACCAACATAACTGGAGAAGGGGTCTTTATCAAGGTGCTTGACGCCCAGCGAGATACGCTCACGCTCGGGGTCCACAGAGAGGACAACGGCTTCAATCTCCTGCCCTTTCTTGTAGTTACGAATAATGCCTTCGCCGGCCTCATCCCAAGAGATGTCTGACAGATGAACCAGCCCATCAATGTTGCCATCCAACCCAATAAAGATACCAAAATCGGTAATGGATTTGATTTTTCCGGTGACGTGATCACCTTTCTTGAAGTTGTTGGAGAACTCATCCCATGGGTTGGCCTGGCACTGTTTCATGCCAAGGGATACGCGCCGACGCTCTTCGTCGATATCCAGCACGGTGACTTCGACCTCATCACCCAGCTGAACCAGCTTGGATGGGTGGACATTCTTGTTGGTCCAATCCATCTCTGAGACATGAACCAGACCCTCAACACCCTCTTCGATCTCAACAAAGCAGCCGTAGTCGGCAATGTTGGTCACCTTGCCAAACAGGCGCGTGTGCTCTGGGTAGCGGCGTGCCAATGCTACCCATGGGTCATCACCCATCTGCTTCAGGCCGAGAGAGACACGACTGCGTTCACGGTCAAACTTCAGCACCTTAACGTTAACTTCATCGCCGATCTCAACCACCTCTGAAGGATGCTTGACGCGCTTCCAGGCCATGTCCGTGATATGCAGCAGGCCATCAATACCACCCAGATCAACAAAAGCGCCGTAATCAGTGAGGTTCTTGATGACGCCTTTGATCTCCATACCCTCTTGCAGGCTCTCCAGCAGCGCTTCGCGCTCGGCACTGTACTCGGACTCCACAACCGCGCGGCGGGATACGACGACATTGTTACGGCGGCGATCCAGCTTGATCACCTTGAATTCAAGATCCTTGCCTTCGAGGTAGGCGGTATCACGCACGGGGCGGACATCGACCAGGGAACCTGGCAGGAAGGCGCGGACTTCACCCAGTTCGACCGTGAATCCACCTTTGACTTTGCCATTGATGCGGCCAATAACGGTCTCTTCAGCTTCTGAAGCCTTCTCGAGGAATCGCCAGGCCTGTTCACGCTTGGCCTTTTCACGGGAGAGGCGGGTTGCGCCAAAGCCATCCTCAACGGCATCCAGTGCAACATCCACTTGATCGCCGACCGCCACCTCAAGCTGGCCATCGCTGTCAAGAAACTGGGATTTGGGGATTACACCTTCGGATTTGAGCCCGGCGTTAACGATGACATTATCAGAGGTGATGTCAATGACGGTACCGATAACGATGGCACCTGTACGGAGCTGAGTATTGGCAATACTCTGCTCAAATAGTTCTGCAAAACTTTCGGTCATGGGTTTGATTTTCCTGGTGTGCCGCATTTGCATCTGTCCGACAGCGCATGGACAAACGGTTGTAGTTTAACAATTGGCTTTGGGATACTCCTCCCCATAAGCCCCCTTTTCAGGTTGCTGGAACCGCAAGCCCCGGGTAGGTTTTATATACCCTCTCCAGGACCCGTTTCAGCACCTCTTCTATCGACAGCGAGGTTGACTCTATCTCCAGCGCTGCGGCCGGCGCTTTGAGTGGAGCCACACTGCGATTCTGGTCGCGATCATCGCGCTCCTGGATTTCAGCGACCAGACGGGCAAGATTAGCATCCAAACCCTTCCCTTTCAACTGCTTATAACGCCTTAATGCGCGCTCTTGCGCGCTTGCGGTAAGAAAAATCTTGACTGCGGCATCGGGGAAGACAACCGTGCCCATATCCCGCCCATCGGCAACCAGGCCGGGCACTTTGGCATAGGCGCGCTGCCAATCCAGCAGTGCGGTTCGCACCTGTGGCAGAGCTGCCACCTTTGATGCGGCATTTCCAGCCGTTTCCGTGCGGATCAGCTGGCTGACATCTTCATCACCCAACAGCACGCGCCCCCCTTGAAAGCTCAGCTCCAGGCTTCGAGCCAGTGCCGCCAGCTCGGCGGGCTGTTGCGCAGTGATGCCTGCTCTGTCAGCGGCCAGCCCCAATACACGGTAGATTGCGCCGCTGTCCAGCAGATGCCACCCCAGACGCTCTGCTACAAGCTGGCTGATGGTGCCTTTACCGGAGCCACTGGGGCCGTCGATGGTGATAACGGGAGTCATGATGCGGTGATATTCAGACCCGCCCCGGCTGCAAGCGGGACGAATCCGGGGAATGAGGTGTTCACGTTGGAGCAGTCTGTAATGGTGATTTCACCCGAGGCGCGCAGTGCCGCAATGGCAAATGACATGGCAATGCGGTGGTCACCGTGGCTGTCCACCGTGCCGCCTTTGAGCTGTCCACCCTGGATGATCATGCCATCTGGCGTGGGCTGCGCATCAATCCCAAGCACAACCAGGCCATCGGCCATCACCTGGATACGGTCGCTCTCCTTTACCCGCAGCTCTTCGGCTCCGGTCAGGATGGTCTCCCCCTCGGCACATGCCGCCGCAACAAAGAGCACGGGGAACTCGTCAATCGCCAGGGGGACCTGATCTTCAGGGATTTTAATCCCTTTTAGTCTGCTGGAGCGGATATGCAGATCGGCAACGGGTTCACCACCCGCATCGCGCTCGTTCAGCACCTCAATATCCGCACCCATTTCACGCAGTATGTTGATTACGCCGATGCGTGTGGGGTTGATGCCGACATGCTCCAGCAGCAGATCTGACCCTTCAGCAATAGCCGCCCCCACCAGAAAAAAGGCGGTTGACGAGATATCGCCAGGAATATCCAGATCGCACGCAATAAAGCGCCCTCCACCCGTGATTGTCACCTTTGCACCCTCTCGCTGGATATCGTAGCCAAAGCCGCGCATCATGCGCTCTGTGTGATCACGGGTGGGGGCAGGCTCTGTGGTGCTGGTCTGGCCCTGGGCATAGAGCCCGGCCAACAGCAGAGAGGATTTTACCTGTGCGCTGGCCACCGGCATCTGATAATCGATACCCTGTAGCTGCTCAACCGGATGGATCACCAGCGGCGCGGTGCCTGCTGCCGTTGTCTCAATATTGGCACCCATCTCCGCCAGCGGTGCTGTTACCCGCCGCATGGGGCGGCCGGACAGCGAGCTGTCGCCGGTAAGCGTCACCTCGAACCCCTGCCCTGCCAGCAGGCCGCACAGCAGCCGCATGGAGGTGCCGGAGTTGCCAACATCCAGCGGCCCTTTGGGCGCCTTCAGCCCCTGCATCCCTACGCCGTGGATGGTCACCCGGCCACCCTCTGGCCCCTCAATGCCAACGCCCATCTGGCGGAAGGCATTCAGGGTGGCCAGGGCATCATCCCCTTCGAGGAAGCCTGTTACATGGGTGACGCCCTCTGCCAATGCCCCAAACATAATGGAGCGGTGGGAGATGGACTTGTCACCCGGGACGCGCAATCTACCCTGTAGTTTGCCGCCCGGTTTTACATTGAAACAAATGGTATTGGATGGGTTCAATTTTTTGGTAATCCTGAAAAGAGGCTTGGTTGATCAGTCTGTAAATCGGTCACGGGCGCTCTTGGCGCGTTCAAATATCTCCAGCAGGCGCTCACCATCGCCTTCCCGCAGCATGTCAGAGAGGTGGGCCAGTTCAGCCGTAAAATGTTCCAGCATCCCGCCCAGGGCATCCCGGTTTGCCAGACAGATATCCCGCCACATCACCGGGCTGCTGGAGGCGATGCGGGTGAAATCCCTGAAACCGCCTGCCGCATAGCGGAAGATCTCGCTGTGCTCATCCATCTGCGCCAGGGTATCAACCAGGCTGAAGGCCAGCATGTGGGGGAGATGGCTGGTGGCCGCCAGCACCTCGTCGTGATGCTCAACCCCCATCTGTGTCACATCGGCACCGCAGAGTCGCCACATGGCCTCCACCCTGGCCAGTGCCTCCGGGTTTGTCGTGTCAAGCGGCGTGAGAATGACGCGGCGATTCTGGTACAGCGTTGGGAAGGCGGCCTCAACACCGCTACGCTCTGTCCCGGCAATGGGGTGGCCTGGGACAAAATCGGGCGGCAGCTCGCCAAAGGCCTCACCGGCATCCCTTACCACACTGGCCTTGGCGCTGCCGCCATCGGTGATGATGGCATGGGGTGAGAGGTGCCCCCGCATGGCCTGAAAGGTTGCCCTCATCGCCCCAAGCGGCACGGCGACAAAGATCATATCGGCACCCTCAACCGCCTCGCCTGTATCGTGCGTATAGCGGTCAATAACGCCCAGCTCCAGCGCTTTCTCCAGGTTGGCTTTTCCGCGGCCACAGCCAACCACCTCCTCCACGGCATCCGCTTCACGCAGGGCTTGCGCCAGGGAGCCACCAATCAATCCAACACCAATAATGGCCAGGCGCGCTATCTTCATTTCAGTACAGACTCCAGGGTTTCGAGCAGCCGCCGGTTTTCATCCTCCAGACCTACCGTGATACGGAGATGCCGGGGCATTCCGTAGCCGCCAACCGGGCGGGTAATGCAGCCTTCACGCAGCAGTCTGGCATCCACCTCTGCGCCTGAACGCCCCACATCGACACAGACAAAGTTGCCCACCGAAGGGATATAGTCCAGCCCCAGCCGCTTAAACCCGGCGGTGAGCTGTGCCATGCCCGCACGATTGGCCGCCACCGACTGCCGGATATGCCCCTGATCCCTCAGTGCGGCAACTGCCGCTGCAAGCGCTGGCGCATTGACATTGAAGGGCTGCCTGACCCGGTTCAGCAGCTCTGCCACATCGGGATGGGAGAGGCTGTAGCCGACCCGCAGCGCGGCCAATCCGTACGCCTTGGAGAAGGTGCGGGTCACAATGAGATTTGGATAGTCGTCCAACCACTGCGTAGCATCGGGGTAGGCCTCCTCTTCCACATATTCGGTATAGGCCTCATCAACCACCACGATCACCTCAGAGGGCAGATCATCAATAAATGCCAGCAGCTCCTCTTTTGGCAGCCAGGTCCCGGTGGGGTTGTTTGGGTTTGCAATGAAGATGACGCGCGTTTTATCGCTCACCTGCTGCTGCATCGCCTTCAGGTTGTGGCCAAACCTTGGGCCAGCCGCGCCATCATGCGCCGGCGCGACCCTGGATACCGCCCCCACAGCCTGGGTGCAGATGGGATAGACCGCAAAGGCATATTCAGAAAAAACGGCCTCGGAGCCGGGCGCCAAAAAGGTGCGGGCAATCAGATCCAGCACATCATTCGATCCATTGCCCAGCGTGATGGCCTCGGCCCCGGTGTCGTGGAATGCCGCCAGTGCGTTGCGCAGCTCGAAACCGCCGCCATCCGGGTAGAGCGCCAGCTCATCCAGCAGGCCGGCCACGGCAGCCTTCGCTTTGGGGCTGGCTCCGAGCGGGTTCTCATTGGATGCCAGCTTGAGCGGAGAGGTTACCCCGAATTCACGCTCCAGTTCAGAGATCGGCTTGCCGGGGATATAGGGGTGCAGCCCTGAGATGCCTGGGGCAGCGTGTTTTAAAAACGGGTTATCAACGGTTTTTTGCATGGATATGGCAGATTAAACAGGGTGGAAGAGCAAATCACAAGATTGCTATATAAGGAGATTAAAGCACCGCAGTTGGGTAGGAGCCAAGGATTTTACAGATCTGCGCCTCGGCCTTCAGGCTCTCCAGCACCTGCGCCACATTATCGTCATCCTTATGGCCATCGATATCCACAAAAAAGACATACTCCCATTTGCCCCGGCCAGAGGGGCGGGATTCGATTCGTGTCATGCTCACGCCATGCTCTGCCAGGGGTCCCAGCAGGCGGTGCAGGCTGCCCGCCACATTGCGGGTAGCCAGCAGCAGGGAGGTTTTGTCCTCGCCACAGGGGGGCACCTCCTGCTTGCCAATGACCAGGAAGCGGGTGGTGTTGCCCGGCTCATCCTCGATGCTTTGAGAGAGCATCTTCAATCCATAGATCTCGGCAGCCGCCTCACTGGCGATGGCTGCGGACTGGGGATCTGCAACAACCCTCTTTGCCGCCTCGGCGTTGCTGCCGGCGCCTATCCGTTGAGCGTGAGGCAGGTTTCGATCCAGCCAGCCCCGGCACTGCGCCAGCGACTGCTGATGCGCGTAGACGGTCTCTATCTCTGTTATCGCATCGGCAACACTCAGCAGGTGATGATTGATACGCAGGGAGACCTCGCCGCAGATCTGTAGCGGTGAGCTAAGGAACATATCCAGGGTGTGGGTCACAACCCCTTCGGTAGAGTTCTCCACTGGCACAACGCCATAGTGGCATGCGCCGGACTCTACATCCCGAAAGACCTCGGAGATCGAGCCAGCTGGCTGTGTCTGAACCGAGTGGCCAAAGTGCTTCAGCGCCGCCGCCTGGGTGAAGGTGCCATCCGGGCCAAGAAAGGCGATCTTCATCGGCTCTTCCAGAGCCAGGCAGGCCGACATGATCTCCCTGAAGAGGCGGGCGATCTCCTCATCGTCCAGCGGCCCCTGGTTTCGAGCCTTCACCTTGCGCAGCACATCCGCCTCGCGCTCCGGGCGGTAGAACTTTGCCTGGCTGTCTGCGGCCAGCTTGATCTGCGCCACCTGCTGGGCCGCCTCGGCGCGTTGGCTGATCAGCTGCTGGATCTCTTCATCCAGCGAGTTGATCCGCTCTCTGATGGCCTGGAGTTGTTCGTCGTCGCTCATACGGGTCGGCAGGTTATCTATCGCTACAGGCTGCGCACTGAGAGTACGCCATCGATATTTTGAATCAGATCCAGTGTGGCCTGTGAGGGCATCCGGTCAACATCCAGCAGTGTAACAGCAATATCACCACGGGACTTGTTCAGCAGGTCGATGATGTTCAACCCCTCCTGCGCCAGATCGGTGGAGATCTGCCCCACCATGTTGGGCACATTGCTGTTCACGATGGCAATGCGGTACCCTTCCGTGCGTGGCAGATTGATCTCGGGGAAGTTGACCGAGTTGCGGACATTGCCATTCTCCAGATAGTCACGCACCTGATTGGCAACCATGATGGCACAGTTGTCCTCAGCCTCGCCGGTTGAGGCGCCAATATGCGGCAGCGCAATCACCCGGGGGTGCGCCTTTAGCAGGTTGGTGGGGAAGTCACAGACATAGGCATAGATGCGCCCCTCATCCAGGGCGGCGCAGACTGCATCATCATCCACAATGCCATCCCGTGCAAAATTGAGCACGACGGCGCTTTTGCGCATCAGCTTCAGGCGCTGCGCATTGATCAGATGCCTGGTCTCCTCCACCAGCGGGACATGGACAGAGACAAAATCCACCTTGGAGAGCAGATCATCAACGCTAACCGCCTGCTCGACCCCGGCCTCCAGCTGCCAGGCGCGCTGCACCGAGATGGTGGGATCAAAGCCGACCACGTTCATACCCAGGGCGTGGGCAGCGTTTGCAACCTGTACGCCAATAGCGCCCAGGCCGATGACACCCAGGGTGCGACCCGGCAGCTCAAAACCTACAAACTGCTTTTTGCCCTTCTCAACCTGGGCGTGGATAGCGGCATCATCACCGCTCAACCCCTGAGCATACAGCCAGGCCTGGGCAATGTTCCGTGCGGCGATGAGCATGCCGGCAACCACCAGCTCTTTCACCGCATTGGCATTGGCGCCGGGCGCATTGAATACCACCACGCCACGTTTGCTCATCGCCTCTACCGGGATGTTATTTGTTCCCGCCCCGGCACGGCCTATCGCCTTTACCGTTTCAGGGAGTTCCATGTCGTGCATCTTGAAGGAGCGCACCAGTATCGCATCCGGGTGGGCGATTTCAGAGGCGACCTCATAGCTATCCCGTGGCAGCCGATCCAGCCCGGCTACCGAGATATTATTCAGCGTCAATATTTTATGCATTATTTTTACCCTCCCCGCCGGTCTTCAATCAGCCGTTGCGCTTCTCGAAATCGGCCATGAAGTCGATCAGGGCCTGCACCCCCTCTTCGGGCATGGCGTTGTAGATGCTGGCGCGCATGCCTCCCACCGAGCGGTGCCCCTTCAGGGTAACCAGCCCCGCCTCCTTGGCTTCGGCAAGGAAGGTGGCATCCAGCTCTGCATTGGCCAGGGTAAAGGGCACATTCATCAGTGACCGGCAGCCTGTATCGACCGGGTTGGCATAGAAGTCGGAGCCATCAATCGCATCGTAGAGTGCCTTTGCCTTGCGCTGGTTGGTCTCGGCCATGGCCGCCAGCCCCCCTTTGCGCTTCAGCATCTGGAAGACCAGACCCGCCAGATACCAGGCATAGGTCGGCGGCGTGTTGTACATGGAGCCGGCGCCGGCCAGTGTGCCGTAGTCGAACATGGCCGGGGTCTTGGCGGCGGCATGGCCGATCAGATCGTCACGTATGATGACAACGGTCAGACCGGCGGGGCCGATGTTCTTCTGCGCACCCGCGTAGATGATGCCATATTTCGAGACATCCACCGGGCGGGAGAGGATATTGGAGGACATATCGGCCACCAGCGGCACATCGCCTGCATCGGGCAGGTATGGAAACTCAACGCCTCCGATGGTCTCGTTGGGGGTAAAGTGCAGATAGGCGGCATCCGGGTTGAGGTTCAGCTCATCCTGGGCGGGAATCGTTGTGAAACCAGAGGCCTCGCCACTGCCGGCAATATTCACTTCGCAGAACTTTTTCGCCTCGGCAATCGCCTTTTTAGACCAGGCACCGGTATGGATGTAGTCGGCGCTCCCCTTCCCTTGTAGCAGATTCAAAGGCACCATGGCAAACTGGCTGGAGGCGCCGCCTTGCAGGAACAGCACCTGGTAGTTGTCCGGCACCGCCATCAGCTCGCGCAGGTCTGCTTCTGCCTGTTCCGCAATGGATACGAACTCTTTACCGCGGTGGCTCATCTCCATCACCGACATGCCACTGCCGTGCCAATCCAGCATCTCCTCCTGTGCCTGAAGAAGAACCTCTTCGGGCAGTACCGCCGGGCCAGCACTGAAATTAAAGGTTCGCGCCATAATTGTTCTCCGCTTTAAGGTTTGGTCTATTTTGATCTATATTAGTATCGTTCTATCGTTCGGTGCCCTGCCGATACGCTGCATTGTTACTCTTCGCTCTCTGCATCCGGCTCCAGCGATGCGTCATCGTCCAGCCCCTCAATGCGCGCAATGCCAATCAGCTTCTCCTTTTTGGTGAGGCTGATCATCTTCACGCCCTGGGTGTTGCGGCTAACGATGGAGACATTGTCGACAAGTGTTCGAACCAGAGTGCCGCCATCGGTGATGAGCATGATCTCATCCTGCTGCTGCACAGGTACGGCACCCACCACCGCGCCATTGCGGTCACTGGTCTGGATAGAGATGACACCCATGCCGCCGCGGCCGTGGACGGGGTAGCCCTCTATCGGGGTACGTTTGCCAAAGCCATTCTCGGTAACTGTCAGCACCATGCCATCATCCGCGATGATCAGGGCGATGACCTTCTGCCCTTCCGCCAGGCGAATGCCGCGAACACCACAGGCGGTGCGTCCCATGGGCCGAACATGGCGCTCATCAAAGCGCACCGCTTTGCCATCACTGGTAAAGAGCATCACATCCTTGCTGCCATCTGTAATGGCTACCCCAACAAGCTGGTCATCATCACGCAGATCGACGGCAATGATGCCATTGGCGCGCGGACGGGAGAAGTCAGTCAGACGGGACTTTTTGACCGTGCCCGAGCTGCTGACCATAAAGACATATTTGTCATCGCAGTACTCCCGCACCGGCAGTACCGCATTGATGCGCTCGCCCTCTTCCAGCGGCAGCAGGTTGATCATGGGTTTGCCGCGTGCGGCGCGCCCCGCCTGGGGCAACTCGTAGACCTTCAGCCAGTAGATCTTGCCCCGGCTGGAGAAGCAGAGCACGGTATCGTGGGTGTTGGCCACAAACAGCTGGTCGATGAAATCCTCTTCTTTGGTTTTGGTGGCTGACTTGCCTTTGCCACCACGCTGCTGCGCCTGATAGAGATCCAGCGGCTGGGCTTTGGCATAGCCGGCGTGCGAGAGGGTGACGACCACATCCTCTTCGGTGATCAGATCTTCCAGGCTGAGATCGAGTCTGTTCTGAATAATCTCGGTGCGGCGCTCATCGCCAAATTGATCACGGATGCTGCACAGCTCTTCACGGATCACGCTCATCAAGCGGTCAGCGCTGGAGAGAATATCGAGCAGATCCTTGATTTTTTCTATTATCTCACTGTATTCACTGATTATTTTGTCTTGTTCAAGCCCTGTGAGGCGGTGCAGACGCAGATCAAGGATGGCCTGGGCCTGAACCTCAGAGAGCCGATAGCCCTGCTCGGTCAGGCCAAATTCAGCCGCCAGCTCTTCAGGGCGTGAGGCATCGGCTCCAGCGCGCCCGATCATCGCCTCCACAGCACCCGATCTCCAGTGGCGGGCCAGCAGCCCGGCCTTTGCCTCAGCCGGGTTGGCAGCCGATTTGATCAGCGCGATAACCTCGTCGATATTGGCCAGCGCCACTGCCAGCCCCTCCAGCACATGCGCCCGGCTTCTCGCCTTGCGCAGCAGATAGATGGTTCGGCGTGTCACCACCTCGCGCCGGTGGCGGATAAAATACTCCAGCACCTGTTTCAGATTCAGCAACCGCGGCTGACCATCGACCAGCGTCACCATGTTGATGCCAAAAACGCTCTGCAGCTGGGTCTGCTGGAAGAGGTTGTTCAGGATGACCTCGGCCACTTCACCCCGGCGCAGCTCGATAACCATGCGCATGCCGTCTTTATCGGACTCATCGCGCAGCTCGGTGATCCCTTCGATGCGTTTCTCTTTGACCAGGTCGGCAATCTTCTCCAGCAGGCGCGCCTTGTTTACCTGATAGGGCAGCTCGTGGACAATGATGGTCTGCTTGCCTGTGGCCTCGTTGGTTTCGATCTCTGTACGGGCGCGCATGTAGATGCGGCCACGGCCGGTGTGGTAGGCCTCATGGATGCCACGGGCACCATTGATCAGTGCGGCAGTTGGGAAATCAGGCCCGGGAATATATTGCATCAGCCCTTCGATGCTGATCTCCGGGTCGTCAATCAGTGCAATACTGGCATCAACGGTTTCCGTCAGGTTGTGCGGGGGGATGTTGGTGGCCATGCCGACGGCAATACCGGCAGAGCCATTGACCAACAGATTGGGAACCCGGGCAGGCAGCACCACTGGCTCATGCTCTGATTCATCATAGTTGGCAGCAAAATCGACCGTCTCTTTGTCCAGATCATCCAGCATGCTGTGGGCGATCTTGGCCATGCGCACTTCGGTGTAACGCATGGCAGCGGCGGCATCACCATCAACCGAGCCAAAGTTGCCCTGCCCGTCCACCAGCATGTAGCGCATGGAAAAGGGCTGCGCCATGCGCACAATGGTGTCATAAACGGCGGTGTCACCATGCGGGTGGTATTTACCGATAACGTCACCCACGACACGGGCTGATTTCTTGTATGGCTTGTTCCAGTCATTGCCCAATACACTCATCGCATAGAGCACACGGCGATGTACCGGCTTCAGCCCGTCTCTTACATCTGGAAGTGCGCGCCCTACGATGACGCTCATGGCGTACTCCAGGTAGGAGGACTTCATCTCATCTTCAAGATTGACCGGCAAAACTTCTTTGGCGAATTCGGCCATAAATGTCTCAGCTGATGCTTAAATAAGGAAGCGGAAGTCTAACACACCCTGAGATAGCCCTGCACAGTTAAAACGTCTTAAAACGGCTTTCAGGCCGCCTGAGATTAATCTGCCATTAATTTTGCCATCTTTTTCGCGTTTGGCCGGAGGACAGCCCCCCTCTCCGTCACAATCGCATCCACCATGCTGGCAGGGGTCACATCGAACACCGGATTCCAGACATCCACGCCGGGCGTACCCAGCTGTTTTTCCCCGCAACGGAGCACCTCTGCGGCATCTCTCGACTCAATGGGAATATCGGCGCCACTGGCCACAGACATGTCGATGGTCGAGGTGGGCGCCGCAACCATCACTTTGACACCGTGCTGCTTTGCCGCCACGGCCAGCCCATAGGTGCCAATCTTGTTGGCAACATCACCATTGGCAGCAATGCGATCAGAACCCACGATGACCCAGCCGATGCCACCCCGCGCCATCAGGCTGGCTGCCGCGCCATCTACCAGTAGCGTAACGGGGATGCTCTCCTGATGCAGCTCCCAGGCTGTGAGGCGCGAGCCTTGCAGCCAGGGGCGGGTCTCATCCGCATAGACCCGCTGGATCTTCCCTGTGGCAAATGCGCTGCGAATCACCCCCAGTGCCGTGCCGTAGCCGCCAGTTGCCAGGGCACCTGCATTGCAGTGGGTAATGACGGCAGTTGGCTCCGCAATCAGCGCTGCCCCCAGATCCCCCAGGATACGGTTGGCTGCAATATCCTCCTTATGAATGGCCTGGGCTTCCGCCAACAGCCTTGGAGTTGGATCATCGGCACCCAGCTTATCCATCAGCTTCTGCATGCGCGCCAACGCCCAAAACAGATTGACTGCTGTGGGGCGTGATGCGGCCAACGCAGCCAAATCAGCCGCCATAGCCGCCTTCCAGTCTGCCCCTCCGCTCTCCCAGCCGTTGCGGGCTGCAACAACCACACCAAAGGCGGCCGCAATGCCGATTGCAGGGGCGCCACGCACCACCATGTCGCGAATGGCATTGGCCACCTCCTCCCCGGTATCGAGCCGGATGAACTCAGTCCGTAGTGGCAGAACGCGCTGATCCAGCAGGTAGAGATGCCCATCGCGCCAGACAATGGCATGGTCTGCATGAACCGGGATAT
>WFXD01000123.1 GCA_015490795.1 Gammaproteobacteria bacterium | reverse complement strand
GCTCAGCAACTGAGATAAAAGCACAGGATAATCTCTCTGTGCTGGTCATGGATAGTAATCTTGGTTTTGCCAAGGGCAACAACCATGCATTGAACCAGTGTACAACTGAGTATGTTGCGCTCCTCAATCCTGATGCCTTCCCTGAGCCGGATTGGCTTGAGAGGCTGCTTGCCGCTGCCGCCTCACATCCAGATGCCGCCGCCTTCGGCTCTCGCCAGCGATGTGCAACCAGACCAGAGTTGTTGGATGGAATTGGTGATGTTTATCACATAAGCGGGCTTGTGTGGCGTGAAGGGCATGGGCAGAAGCCATCGGCAGCCCGTTTGATATCACATGAAATATTCTCGCCTTGCGCGGCTGCTGCTCTCTACCGGCGTGAAGCCCTGCGGAGAGTTGGGGGCTTTGACAATGACTATTTTTGTTATGTGGAAGATGTCGATTTAGGGTTTCGCCTTCGCTTGTCTGGATACAAGGCAATATATGTTTCTGGTGCTGTAGTAAACCATATTGGTTCAGTCGCGACGGGTGGGCAGCACAGCGACTTCGCTGTCTACCACGGGCATAGAAATCTGGTGTGGGCCTATGTAAAAAATATGCCGGGGATGCTATTTTGGGTTTTTCTACCACTGCACCTGCTGTTAAATGTTGTTAGTCTGTTCTGGTTTTCTGTTCGGGGACAGGCTGGTGTGATTTTTAGGGCAAAAAGGGATGCGATCAGAGGGCTTCCTGCAATGTGGCGCAAGCGAAAAGTGGTTCAGTCAAGCCGTGTTGCTACATATAGAGAAATTCTTAGTGCAATGAGCAGGCATCTGTTTCGCCAGTAGATACTTACTAATGCCAGTCCATTGTTGGTAGTGTAGGGTATTGCTGGATCAATAATGCGGGGCGATTGAATATACTTGCCAAAAAGAAGTGTGGGAGGTTGCTAAGCAAGATGGGAGAACTAATGGCTGGCAAGGATGGTTCATACTCTGAGATGCCTCAAGTCTCGGTTGTGATAGTCAATTACAATGCCGGGCCACAGCTGATAGGGTGTGTCCGGGCGGTATTGCCCAGGGCAAGCGAGATCATTATTGTTGATAATGCCTCAAGTGATACCAGCATTGAGGATTGCCTGCAGGAATTTGTTGGCAATCAGCAGATTAGAGTTATTTGTAATGATGTTAATCTTGGGTTTTCAGTAGCCTGCAATATTGGTGCTCATGCGGCCAAGAGCACTTACCTGCTATTTTTAAATCCGGATTGTTTGCTCGCTCCAGATGCCATTTCTCAACTGCTTAATGTATTGGATGCAAATGCCGATACCGGCATGGTCGGTGGTCTGCTCATGAATTCAGATGGTACGGAGCAAGGTGGCAGCCGCCGTGCCGTGCCTACACCCTGGAGATCATTTGTACGAGTGTTTGGTTTGTCTCGATTTGAAGATAGATGGCCAAAGATTTTTTTTGATTTCCATCTGCATAAAAAACCCTTGCCAAGGGATCCAATTGAGGTGGAAGCAATTTCTGGCGCATGTATGTTGGTGCGTCGAACACTATTCATGGAGATCGGTCAGTTTGATGAAGGCTATTTCATGCATTGTGAGGATTTGGATTGGTGCATGCGCCTTCGCCAAAAAAATTGGAAAATCCTCTTTGCTCCTGATGCAAAGATTATTCATAGCAAGGGGGCATGCAGTCAGAACCGCCCAATATTTGTTGAGTGGCATAAACATAAAGGGATGATACGATTTTACCGCAAGTTTTTTCGGCACCAATATCCAGGGGTTTTAATGTGGCTGGTGTATGTAGGGGTTTGGGGTCGTTTTTGTTTGTTGTCTGCTCACCATTTGGGTAGACGATGGGCTTTTTGGTCTGACCCCAAAGGTTCATAAACCATGCGCAATCCCACTTGTCTATTGATTCCACAGGGGATGTTTCTCCAATTATTTGCAATCCCTGATGCAAAATTATTGAAAAATTTTCAGGCTGGGTAAGGATATGACAAATCAGGTGGTAGGGGTTTTAGGTGCTACCAGCTTAGTTGGCGATTGCCTGCTGTTGCCTGATCTGGTTGATGGCATCGCTCCCCATTTAAAAATCCTGGCCTTTTCCAGGCAAGCGGTAGATCCGGGTTTGGCTGTTAGTGATCGCCTGAATTGGCATCATTTGGTTACACAAAGCAAGCATGAGTTGGAAGAGCCAATTGATGGCTGGATAAGCCTGGCACCTGTTTGGGTACTGCCTGATTATTTTCATCTATTAGAAAGGTGTGGGGCGCGCAGGATTGTGGTGCTAAGTTCTACCAGCGTATTCACTAAAGTGAACGCATCTGATGCCAAGGATAAGGCTATTGCTGATCGCTTGGCGTCAGGTGAAAAACGACTGATTGAGTGGGCAGAAAACCATGGTGTCGATTGGGTAGTCTTACGACCAACCCTTATATATGGTTTGGGCAGAGACCAGAATATAGCAGCTGTTGCTGGCTTTATTAAGCGGTTTGGTTTTTTTCCGTTACTTGGAAATGCAGCAGGGTTGCGCCAACCGGTCCATGCTGAAGATGTGGCTATGGCCACTCTTTGCGCGCTTGTGCAAACAGGTATAAAAAATAGCGCTTATAATATCTCAGGTGGTGAAACTCTCAGTTATAAGGATATGGTTGGTCGTGTTTTTATAGCATTGAAAAAAAAGCCGCGTTACTTTCCTATTCCAGGTATATTGCTACATTCAGCTGTATTGCTGCTGCGTTTGCTGCCCAGGTTTAAAGGGGTTTCCCCTAGTATGGCTGAGCGTATGAATCAGGATTTTGTTTTTGATCATAGCGCTGCGACACGGGATTTTGGCTTTAACCCTAGGCCATTTCAGCTTGCGAAGGAAGATGTGAACCATTGCTGATTTCTGTTTGTGTTGCCTGCCAGCTAATGCCATCAAGATAACTATTTTATCCAGTTACTAATGCGCCATCTCTACACCATTCTGCTTTATCTGGCGCTGCCGTTTGTGCTGTTGCGCCTGCTATGGCGCAGTCTGAAAGCGCCCGATTATCGCAAACGCTGGAAAGAGCGCTTGGGCCTGTTTGATCCGCTTGGTGCAAGCAATACATTGTGGATCCATGCAGTCTCGGTGGGTGAGGTGCAGGCTACAGTCCCTTTGGTGAAGCTGTTGCAGGAGCGCTATCCAGGGCAGGCCATCGTCATCACCACCACCACGCCGACAGGTTCCCGGCGGGTGAAGGAGCTGTTTGGTGATGATCTTTTCCACCTCTATGCGCCCTATGATCTCCCGCTGATCATTGAGCGGTTTATCCGGCGTACCAGACCGCGGATCGTGGTGCTGATGGAGACAGAGGTCTGGCCCAATCTGCTGGCGACCTGCAAGCGGCATGGTATCCCTTCGCTGCTGGCCAACGCCCGTCTCTCCCGGCGTTCGGCCAAGGGGTATGCACGCCTTGGAGGGTTTGCCCGGCAGACCTTTGGCAATATCAGCCGGGTTGCAGCTCAGGCAGCAGCAGATGCAGAGCGCTTTGCGCAGCTGGGTGTTGATCCGGCGCGAATCCTGGTGACAGGGAGCATCAAGTTTGATGCCCGGTTACCACGCAGCCTGAATGAACAGGCGGAGGTGATCCGCCGCACCTGGGGTCATGGGCGTCCTGTCTGGGTTGCCGCCAGCACCCATGAGGGCGAGGATGAGCTGGCATTGCAGGCGCACAGACAGATCCGGCGGCAGCTGCCGAATGCCCTGCTGGTGCTGGTGCCCCGCCACCCGGAGCGTTTCGACAGCGTTGCTGCACTGTGCCAAAAATCCGGGTTCAGTGTGGTTCGCCGCTCGGATCATATCAGCTGTACGGCTGAAACCGGCGTGTTCCTTGGGGATAGCGTGGGTGAGTTGCCCATGTTTTTGGCGGGGGCTGATGTCGCCTTTATGGGCGGCAGTCTGGTAAAACATGGCGGGCACAACATGCTGGAACCGGCCGCCCTGGGGGTGCCGGTTGTGTTTGGTCCGTACAATTTTAATTTTGCGGCCATCAGTGAGCTGTTGCTGGAGGCGGACGCGGCCGTCATGGTCCACCATGCCGATAAGCTGGCCACAGTGGTTGAGGCATGGCTGAGTGATGCCAGCGAACGCTCCCGCATCGGTGAAAACGGCCGTCGGGTGGTTGAGCAGAACCGGGGCGCGCTGGATAGATTGGCGGCACTGATGGATGAGCTGCTGGCCCCCTCTGCCAGGAGGGTTGTCCCCCCAGTAGAATGGGACTTCAATAATAATTGAAGGTGGCTAGGAGGCTGTCGGACTTAGGTGGATTGTAGCGAGGGAGTGGGAGAGTGAGCGCAAATATTACCGGTTTTGAGGCGCATAGTGGGCCTACGCAACGAAAAACCGGGGATATTTGAGCCGCTCTCCCACTTCCGCAGCCAGTTCATCCTAAGTCCGACAGGCTCCTAGAGAGCGCAGAAAACGGGTTACCCGAGAGAGCACAAAGAAGCGGTTCTAAAGAAGATGCTTCCGCCGCACAACAAAACAAGAAATTGGCCCTGGGAAGATTTCATCTTTTATTTCAAACAGTTACCAGTGCAATGCAGAAATAAAAAACCTATCCCCCAAGAGGGTGGATTCTTTAATTGGTAAATATGGAGCTGGCGGCAGGAGTCGAACCTGTGACCTGCTGATTACAAATCAGCTGCTCTACCAACTGAGCTACGCCAGCATTATGAGAGGTGCGTATTCTATGTAATCCTTTACTGGGTTACAACGGCTGGACAGGGCTGAATGGCAAATTTTTCATCTGGATACGCCTCTTGCAGGGCTAATCTGGACTCTTCAGCAAGCGGCGGTTGTTCAGCACTCTGGAACTCCAGCCAGTATTGGTCAACCTCAACCTGGCGGGGCAGCACCGCTGTCGTCACCCCTTTTTTTAGTAGTTGCTTCTGGGCAGCTTCTGCATTGGACAGTCGGCTATACAGCCCCAGAGAGATCGCATTTTTATGCTCACCCTTGGGAAATAACCAGTGATCCGGGATGCCTGCCTCTTTCAGCTCTTGCAGCTTTTGTTTGGCCTGCCCATACGATCCCTGGGGAGGAATCATTACCCAATACCCCTTTGTTTTTTTTATGCCTTGCCTGTGCGTTACGGTATCAAGACCAAGCTGCATCAAGTGGCCGGAAAGCGCTTCGGCCGAGGCCTGGCCTGCTATAGGGCCTAGCCTGTAGCAGGCCGGAGGCAAGGGCTGCGGTTCAGGCGCTACAGCAGCCGCTATCCGGGACTCATCCTCTGTTTCGATTGCTTGATCTGACTCGGCCTCATCTTCTGGTTGCAGCACTTTTACCTGCTGTTCAGAGTGATCTTCATCAACCGGATCTACATTTTCCACTGCAACACTCAGCACCCCGGCTGCCCCTGTTTGAGTATCCTGCGCCATTTTTTGGCCTGGCTCATCATCCTTCGGTTGCTGGGTGGCTTCCTGAAAACCCTCGTTGACCCTCTCTTCAGGCAGGAGGGACTCCACTTCGACCTCTCTCTCTGCCTGCTCGGTGCTTTCTGTGGCCACCTCTACTGCGGGGGGGGCTTGTATGGTCTTTGGCTCTTCAGACTCCAGAGGGGGGCTTTGCTCTGAGAGCAGCTGCAGATTACCCACATCCGCACGGGCATGGGGCTTTGCATTCTCGGCTGCCTGTTCGCGCTGGTAGCCCCAGACGAACAGGCCGATATTGGCCGCCAGCAGCAACAGGAATAGATGTTTCATCTGCTTTGGGCTACCAGTGCCAGACCGCGCATTACAAGCTCAGGGTCTATCTCGGCCTTCAGCTTCATGACGGCACGAAGCCAGCCGGCATCGCCTCCCGTCAATAAAATCTTTGGTGGCGGGCTTGTCTGCCGGGCTACCCGTTCCACCAGCGCAGCAGCAGCATGCAGGCTGCCCGCGGCTATGGCGCCTGCCGTATCCCCCGCCAGCAGATCAATATGGTCAGATTGATCAATGTGCGGGATCTGGGTTCGATCCAGCATCACTTGGCGCATCATGGTCAAGCCAGGCAAGATCAGCCCACCCTGGTGCCGCCCATCTTCTGCCAGCACGTCAATGGTGATGGCTGTCCCGCAATCCACTATGCAGACCGGTTCGCCACCGCTTTTATGCACGTGTGCAGCAATCAGCGCCAGCCATCGGTCGGCGCCCAGCTGCTCTGGACAGGCGTAGCCATTTCTGACCCCCAGCTGCTGAGGCAGGGCTGTGACAGCCTCCATCTCTATGCCCCATTCGCTGCCAATCCACTGCTGCAACTCACTCTCTACCTGTCGCCCGGCAACATTGGCCACCAGAACCTGTCCAGGCCTCTCTTCATGTGACCAGCAGCGGTAAGCCTGCGCGGTCACTCCATCTGCCCGATAACCTACCCGCTCAAGCGGCGACAGCTCTCCGCTTTGCAGCCAGCTCCACTTTACGTTTGTATTGCCTATATCAATCAATAGTGTTCGCATGCCCATCTCCCTGATCCGGACGCAAGCTCACTTCACCTGCAAAATAGGCCTTCTCCTCACCTGCATGTGACAGCAATAGCGCACCATTTTTATCAATGCCAACATGCTTGCCCACTATGGTTTGGTTGCCCATCCGCAGTGCTACGGTTTTGTTGTAATAGAGATCCTGTTGCTGCCACTCATCCAGCAGCGGCGCCAATCTTTCTCTCTCGAAACATTCTAACGCATTAACAAGTTGATGGATCAGCTCTGCGGCCAGCTGGTTTCGGCCAACCTGCTGCCCACCGGGGACATTTGCCAGATCTACCCAGGGCTGGTCTATCCGGCTGCCCTGTCGGTTTGACAGGCAGGTGTTGAGCCCGACACCCAATATGACCTGGCTCGGCCCTTCGCTCTCCCCGGTCATCTCCAGTAGCAGCCCGGCCAGTTTTCGCTCCTGCCACAGGATGTCATTCGGCCATTTGAGGCCAACCTCTGTAACCCCCAGGCGGTTGAGTGCGCGCATAACCGCCAGGCCTGCCGCCAAACTTACACCGCTCAGCTCTATTGGTGCCAGTGGAAATTGCCATAAGAGTGAGAGGTAGATGTTGCTGCCGTAGGGGGAGATCCATTTTCGGCCCCGGCGACCCCGGCCTGCGGTCTGCCGTTCGGCCAAACAGACCTGGCCGCTGGGCGCGCCGGCAGCTGCCTGTTGCATCAGCTGTTGGCTGGTTGAACCGATGCTGTCATGGATCTCCAGACCGCCGAGAGACGCTCTTGTCTCGGGTGAGAGCAGCGCAAGGATTCTCTCTTGCTGCAGCAGCTCCAGCGGGCGAGCCAGGCGATAGCCCCGGCCGGTGACGGCGTGAATCTCCATGCCCCACTGTTCACGCAGCCCCTTTATCTGCTTCCACACAGCTGCCCGGCTAAGCCCTAACTGCTGTGCCAACTGTTCGCCAGAGTGAAATTTTCCATCTGCAAGGCAGCGGATGAGCTGGTAACGGGTCGGCATAAGGGGGGCAATCGATCGGTTCAGGGTACGTCGGCAGTACGCTGAAGCCATGCTTGCCGACTCTCTGTTTGGCTTGCTGTGGCCTCATCCAGCTGCCATAGTCGACAGGTGTCCGCCGGGGCGGGTAGTGGTGTCACATCAAACTGCATCAGCTCATCACGGCGAAAGAGGTGCAGCGGGACGGACCTGCCCGGCGGGACCTGTGCAATCAGCTGCTCAATATTTTTAGCTGTGGCCCGAATGCCATCAACGGCTATCACGATGTCTCCGGCAGAGAGTCCCGCTCGCTGTGCTGCCCCGTTATCCAATACAGCAGCGAGCCTGGCTCTCTCTTCAGCCGGTGCCATCCGGACACCCAGTACAGGGCGGGGCTTCTCATCCGTTTTTTTCTCCTTGGTATAGAGCCCGCCCTGGTCTGTGGCTGATGTTGCCGCATTAATCTGATAGCCAATGCCCACTGTTGCCAGCAGCTCTTTAAGTGGCAGGTCATCTGTGCCACGCAGTGCCTGGTCAAAAAATGCCTTTAAATCCAGCCCCGTTACCTGCTCAGCCAGCCGCTCTATCCCATCCTCCGGGATACCTGTATCCGGCTTGCCGTGGTTTTCCCACAGTGCCCGCATCAGATCATCCAGTGATTTTCTGCCTTGGGTTCGCTGGCGGATGGTGAGATCCAGCGCCAGTGCCACCAGGGCTCCTTTGGTGTAGTAGCTGACAATGGCGTTGGGCGCATTTTCATCCTGTTTGTAAAATTTGGTCCAGGCATCAAAGCTGGAGTCGGTGAGTGTCTGTTTGTGGCGGCCATTGCAGCGTATCACGCGGGTGATGGTCTGTGCCAACAGCTCCAGATAGCTGTCCACTTCAATGATGCCACTACGCACCAGTGCCAACTCATCATAATAAGAGGTAATCCCTTCAAATGCCCACAGCAGGCGGGTGTATGTCTCTTGCGAAAGGTCGGCCTGCTTCAGCTGCTGTGGACGAATGCGCTTTACATGCCACAGGTGAAAATATTCATGGCTACAGAGGCCAAGGAATTGGCGGTAGCCCTCTGTGATCTGCTTTTCACCCCGTCCTGGCAGATCATCACGCTTGCAGATCAGGCTGCAAGAGGAGCTGTGTTCCAGCCCCCCATAGCCCTCTCCAACAGCCAGTACCTGGAACTGGTACTTGTCCATCACGGGCAGCTCGCCAAAAAAGGCGATATGATGATCGCAGATGCATTTGAGGTCTGCGCAAAGCCGTTCTATATCGGCCTGATGCCTGCCAGTGAGGATCAGTTCATGAGGCACCGCTGCTGCTTCAAAACCACTATGGAGAAATCGCCCCATCTCTACCGGGTGATCGACCAACGCATCATAACCATCCGCCTGGTAGCGGCCAAAACCAAAGGGGGCTGCACCTGCTGATGGCAGTGTGGTGGCAACCTGCCAATCTGCAAACTGCGCCCCTTTGGGTGGCTGGATCTCTACTTGACATGAGACCCGCTCTTGACCAACAACCCGGAGAAAAACACTGGTGCCATTAAAGTAGCCACGAGTGGTATCGAGGTATGCGCTTCTGACAGACAGATCCCAGGCGTAGACCTGATACTCAATCAGCAACTCACCACTGCACGGCGCACACTGCCAGCTCTGTTTATCCTGTTTTTTGGCATCGATCTCTTTGCCGCAACTGCTGGCCTTCAGCATCACAATATTCTTGGCAAAATCCCGAATCATATAGCTGCCAGGGATCCAGGCAGGCAGCGTCAGCCGCTGGCCATTCACATCAGGTTCGGCAACCCGCAGTATGATGTGGAAGAGGTGGGCCTCAGGTGAGGCCGGTTGAATATGGTATTGAATCATTCCAATCAGCACCTTGCCGCCCAAACAGTAAACCAGCGACTATATCAGCAGAAAGGGGGGCGAATTTAAAGCAAAAAAAAATCCCGAATCATAAAGATCCGGGATTTTGTAATTAAAGCCTGGCAGTGACCTACTTTCGCATGGAGAAGCCCCACACTATCATCGGCGCTGAGTCGTTTCACTTCCGAGTTCGGGATGGGATCGGGTGGTTCCAACACGCTATGGCCGCCAGACAAACTGGTGGTCAGCCGCGTAAATGCAGCTGACAAGCATTTGGTTTATATATCGCAATAGGTTTTGGGTATCGTTGTTTCATGACCAGCAAACCCCAAAGCACTTGGGTGTTATATGGTCAAGCCTCACGGTCAATTAGTACTGGTTAGCTTCACACATTACTGCGCTTCCACACCCAGCCTATCAACGTCGTAGTCTTCGACGGACCTTTAGAGACTTCAAGAGTCTAGTGAGACCTAATCTTGGGAGGGGCTTCCCGCTTAGATGCTTTCAGCGGTTATCCTGTCCGAACGTAGCTACCCGGCAATGCCACTGGCGTGACAACCGGAACACCAGGGGTTCGTCCACTCCGGTCCTCTCGTACTAGGAGCAGCTTCCCTCAAGTCTCAAACGCCCACGGCAGATAGGGACCGAACTGTCTCACGACGTTCTAAACCCAGCTCGCG
>WFXD01000122.1 GCA_015490795.1 Gammaproteobacteria bacterium | reverse complement strand
TTAGGTGGATTGTAGCGAGGGAGTGGGAGAGTGAGCGCAAATATTCCCGGTTTTGAGGCGCATAGTGGGCCTACGCAACGAAAAACCGGGAATATTTGAGCCGCTCTCCCACTTCCGCAGCCAGTTCATCCTAAGTCCGACAGGCTCCTAGACTGAATGCTGCGCCAGCCCCCAGGCAACATGCTCCCGCACTAGCGCTGACTCGTGATCTGCCCTGGATTGCAGAGCGGCAATTACCTCATCAGAGGTTGGCGCATTGCCCAGTGCGACAGCGATATTTCTCAGCCAGCACGCATGCCCGATACGACGGATGGCCGAGCCTGCCATGCGATTCAGAAACGCCTCCTCTGTCCAGGCGAACAAGTCTATCAACTGCGCATTATCAAGCCCCTGCCGGGGCATAAAGTCAGGTTCGCAGCTTTTTGCCGCATATTGGTTCCAGGGGCAGACCAGCTGGCAATCATCGCAGCCAAAGATGCGGTTCCCAATCAATGGGCGCAGATCAACAGGTATTGAGCCTTTCAGGGAGTTGGTTAGATAAGAGATACAGCGTCGAGCGTCCAGCTTATACGGTGCAACGATGGCCTGGGTTGGGCAGAGATCCAGGCAGCGACGGCAGCTGCCGCAGTGGTCATCTGTTGGCTCATCAATGGGCAGAGGCAGATTGGTAAACAGCTCGCCAAAGAAGAAGAATGATCCGGCGTCACGATTGATCACGATACAGTGTTTGCCTGTCCAGCCGTGTCCCGCCTGGGTTGCAATGGATTTCTCCATCACCGGCGCGCTATCAACAAAGGCTCTCGAATCAAAATCGCCAACCTCGCCTCTGATTCTATCTGCCAGTTTGGTGAGCCGCGAGCGGATGAGTTTGTGATAATCACGTCCCAGGGCATAGCGCGAGATATATGCGCGGTGTGGGTTATCCAGCGTGCTCAGCGGGTCGGTATCAATATCGGCCAGATAATTCATGCGAACCGAGATGATGCGCAAGGTGCCGGGAACCAGCTCCTGCGGCCGGCTGCGCAGCTGGCCGTGCTCAGCCATATACCCCATTGTGCCGTGCAGCCCTTGCGCCAGCCACTCTGTGAGCTGCTGTTCCGCCGGGCCAAGATGTGTGTTGGTAATACGGGCCTCCTGAAAGCCCAGTTCAACGGCCCACTGTTTGATCTTTTTGGCAAGGGCGCTGTGGTCTTGAAAGGGGCGGCTGTTCATCTATATCCAAAAGGCACTTGCAAAAGGTGGGAGTCAGGGAAATTTATTAGCCATTGCAGCTAACAAACGAGAATCGGAAAACCTCTCCGGCGGTAAAGCCTGTACGCACAAAAAACCTTAGAAAATTAGTTGCTTACGCGGAGTATTATCGCAGTATTGACTAAACATTCAAGGGTCAGCAGAGATAACCAAACGGAACCACGAAGAGGGACAGCCTGCGATTGATATCACAGAGGAGGAGCCACAACCCTCCCGCAGTGAGCTAGAGTCTCTATTGGATCCCATAAAATCAACCTTGGGCGGGCGTCAAAAACTCGCTTGGAGACAGGAATGTCATCATGAAAAACAGTTTTAATACAAAAACCTCACTGGATGTTGCTGGTGAGAGGTATGAAATCTTCAGCCTGAAGATACTTGGGGAGCAGCACGACATCAGCCGTCTGCCCTTTTCACTGAAGATACTGCTTGAGAACCTCCTGCGTCTGGAGGATGGGGTCAATATCAGCCGGGAGGATATCGAGGCTCTCGCCCAATGGACCCCTGAGACTGCTGAGAGCAGAGAGATCGCCTTTACCCCTGCCCGGGTGCTGCTGCAGGATCTTACCGGCGTCCCTGCCGTGGTGGATCTGGCGGCGATGCGTGAGGCGATGCGGGATCTGGGTGGCGACCCTGACCAGATCAACCCGCTCTCTCCGGTTGATCTGGTCATCGACCACTCGGTGCAGGTGGATGCCTTCAGAAGCAACCAGGCCTTTGATCTGAACGTTCAGCTGGAGTTTCAGCGCAACCGCGAGCGCTATGCCTTTCTGCGCTGGGGTCAGAGTGCCTTCTCTAATTTTAGAGTGGTGCCGCCGGATACGGGCATCGTCCACCAGATCAACCTGGAGTATCTCGCCCAGGTGGTCTTTTGCCGGGAGGCCGATGGCGTCCATTATGCCTATCCGGATACCCTGGTAGGCACCGACTCCCACACCACCATGATCAATGCCCTTGGGGTGCTGGGGTGGGGTGTGGGTGGTATAGAGGCCGAGGCGGGGATGCTGGGGCAGCCCATCAGCATGCTGATTCCACAGGTGGTGGGATTGCGGCTGAAGGGAAAACTGGCAGAAGGAACCACCGCAACCGATCTGGTGCTGACGGTGACTCAAATGCTGCGCCAACATGGTGTAGTGGGCAAGTTTGTGGAGTTCTTTGGTGATGGCCTTGATCATCTTCCCCTGGCCGATCGCGCCACCCTCGCCAATATGGCACCGGAGTACGGAGCCACCTGCGGCATCTTTCCTGTCGACCATGAAACCCTGCGCTATCTTGAGCTGACAGGGCGAACCCCGCAACAGATCGCACTGGTAGCGGCCTATGCCCGTACCCAGGGGCTGTTCCGGGAGAAGGGTGGGGTTGAGGCCCACTACAGTGAGGTGCTGGAGCTGGATCTCTCCACGGTAGAGCCGAGCCTGGCCGGCCCCAAAAGGCCACAGGATCGAGTCCCCCTGCGACAGGCCAAAGCCGAATTCAGCCAGGCTTTGCAGGGGATGATGGTGGAGCGGGAAAAAGATGCCATCCCCAGAGGCAGCAGGGTGGAGCTGGAGGCCGGGCAATTTGAACTCAAGGATGGAGCGGTAGCGATTGCGGCCATCACCTCCTGCACCAATACTTCCAACCCATCGGTTCTGGTCGGTGCAGGCCTGCTGGCACAGAGGGCCGTGGAGTGCGGGCTAAGCAGCAAGCCCTGGGTTAAAACCAGCTTCGCCCCCGGCTCCCTGGCGGTGACCCGTTACCTGGAGCAGGCGGGGCTTCGCGCCCCCCTTGAGGCCTTGGGTTTTCACCTTGTGGGGTATGGCTGCACCACCTGCATCGGCAACTCCGGCCCCCTCCCGGAACCTATCAGCAAGGCGATCCAGGAGCAGGATCTGATCATGACCTCGGTACTCTCCGGCAACCGGAACTTTGAAGGGCGCATTCACCCTGAAGTGCGGATGAACTATCTGGCCTCGCCGCCGCTGGTGGTGGCCTATGCCATTGCCGGAACCATGGAGATTGACCTGTACAATGACCCCCTGGGAACCGGCAGGGACGGGGCTCCGGTCTATCTGTGCGACATCTGGCCGGACAGCCGTGAGATCCAGTCCATAGTCCAGCAGACGGTTGGTTCCGAGATATTCAGCAGGGCCTATGATTCGGTCTTTAGCGGGGATGCCCTGTGGCGCTCCCTGCCGACCCCGGCTTCTGAAACCTATGCCTGGAATCCGGATTCAACCTATATTCGGAAACCGGCATTTTTCTCTGGCATAACCCGGGAGCCGGAAGTGATAAAACCCATTGAAAATGCCCGGGTGCTGGTGCTGCTGGGTGACACTGTTACCACCGATCATATCTCACCTGCCGGTGCCATTGGAGCTGATACGCCTGCTGCCCGGTATCTCATCTCCCATGGTATCCAGCAGAAGGATTTCAACACCTATGGCTCCCGCCGGGGCAACCATGAGGTGATGGTGCGCGGCACCTTTGCCAACATCCGCCTGCGCAACCAGCTGGCACCGGGCACTGAAGGGGGCTGGACCACCCACCAACCCTCCGGTGAGCAGATGAGCATCTATGACGCTGCCATGCGTTACCAGGAGGAGGGGAGACCCCTGCTGGTATTGACCGGGGAGGAGTATGGCACCGGCTCTTCCCGGGACTGGGCGGCCAAGGGGACACGATTATTGGGCGTCCGAGCCGTAATCGCTTGCAGTTTTGAGCGGATCCACCGCTCTAACCTGGTGGGTATGGGGGTTCTTCCCCTTCAGTTCAAGCCGGGTGAAAGGGCAGAGAGCCTGGGCCTTGATGGCAAGGAGAGCTACACCCTGGGGGAGATCTGCAAGGGTATGAAAGAGCTTTCTGTTATAGCGACCCCTCAACAGGGTGAACCCCTCTGCTTTTCAGTCACTGTGCGCATCGACACCCCCAAGGAGTGGGACTACTTCCTGAATGGCGGCATACTCAACTATGTGCTGCGGCAACTGGCAGAGTCTGCTGGATAGAGTGTATCTTCTATGGACTGCTTCCGCGCAAGGGATGGGAGGGTGTCCCTGGCTTTTTTGCAGCACGTACTCAAAAACAGCCGACTGTCGAGGTTAGTGCCACAGGCCTGTGACACGCCAGCGTGGCGGCTGCTCTATCCTGTTCCCCAATACCGGCGGGCTGGATGTAAATTCCATCCGTGGCTGTTGCGGAATGGATGGCTGCTTGAGTTCCATCAGGCGGCGTATTCGCTCTTCCGTGGGGGGATGGGTGCGCAGTAGAGATGGCTCCGGGATGCGCCGCCCGGGCAGGAAGATGCGCTCCATGAAAAAGCCGGACTGCCGCTCGATTTTGGCCAGGGCATGGGCGAGCCCTTCCGGGTCAGCGGTCAACCGGGCGGCGTTGAGGTCTGCATTGTACTCGCGGGTGCGGGATAGCCCCAGCTGTGCCAAGGCACTCAGATTTGGGGCGAAGATGAGAATCAGAATGGCAATCCAGTTGATGCCGGCGCCCGACAGAAGCATCAATGGCAGGTTAAGAATGAGCAGAAACTGGCCAAACAGGGAGAGCATGCTGGTCAGGCGGCTGAACATATCGGCCACCCCCATCACCCAGGTGTCATTGTTGCGGACATGGCTCACCTCATGAGCCAGTACGGCAATGGTTTCACGGGTATTCAGCGTTTTCAGCAGGCCATCGGTCAAGGCGATGGAGGCTTCGTGCTGCCGTCCTACGGCGAAGGCGCTAAGCATGCTGCTGGGGATATAATAGAGTGTCGGAACTGTGGGCAGACCGGCGCGGCGCGCAAGCTCTGTCAATGCGGAGTGGAGGGCCGGAGCCTGGCCGGGTGTCAGGCGAGTGGCGTGATACATGCGCATGATCAGCTGCGGGGTGACGGCCGGGTTGATCAGCAGCAGGGTGGCCCCCAGCAGCAACAGCAGGATAATGCCGTCACTGCCCCACAGCATCCACCCCAGCAGCGCCAGGAAGCCCGCCATAACAGCAAACAGCAGCAGGGAGTGCAGCCGGTTGCTGAGTGAGTGCCGGAGCCAGATATCGGAGTTCATTATTTCTATCCCCTTAGGGGGTATTCTCAATTACCGGGGCTCCTCCGGTTCAATACTTGCAACTGCGAACGCAAGGTCTCGATCTCCTCTACCAGATCCAGCACCAGGGCGGCCCCCGCGAGGTTGATACCCAGATCCCGCTGCAGACGCATGGTGGTGTGCGCCCGATGCAGGCTGGCTCCGGAGAAGCGCCAGTGGGCAATGTCACTGCCGATCGGCTCCAGGATACCCTCATCCACCAGCTCGATGATCCACTCGGCATGAGCCGTACAGGCGCGGCTTAGCTCACCAAGGGTCAGGGTGCTCTCCTCATCCAGCAGCAGGCCGGTCAGAATCTCTTCTCTAATATTCATCTATACCCCCAGTTTGGCGCGTGGATTAAATGCCAGCTCCTGCTCCATCTTGCGGTAGAGTGCCCTGGCCTGGTCACTCTCTGCCGGTGGCAGGGTGATCTGCAATATCACATAGAGATCACCGGCGGGTTTGCCAGGGATGCCTCGCCCCTTCAGACGCAGCTTGTGGCCGGAAACCGATCCGGCCGGAATCTTCAGATCGACGACACCCCCTGGCGTTGGCACCTTTACCTTTGCCCCCAGCGCCGCTTCCCAGGGGGCCACTGGCAGATCCAGGTAGATATCCCGGCCCTCAACACGATAGAGAGGGTGTGGTTTGATCTCTATCTGAAGGTAGAGATCGCCGCTGCCCCCCTTGCCTGACCCCGCTGCCCCCTGACCGGCCAGACGGATGCGCTGCCCGGATTTGACCCCTTTTGGAATGCGCACATTCAGGGTGCGTTCACGGGTGATCAGGCGTCCTTTCTCATCCAGCTCAGGGGTTCGCAGTGTGATGCTTCGGGTGGCTCCGTGAAAGGCATCTTCGAGGTCGATGGATACCTTGGCATGATGATCTTCACCACGGGCATGAAACGGGCGCTGGCTGCTGCGGGCACGACTAAAGTCATGGCCAAAGAGGGACTCGAAAAAGTCACTGTAGGCCGAGGCATCGCCATCGGTGAAACCGCCGCCACTGAACTCAAAACCGGCATCCCAGTCAGGTGGCGGCTTGAAATCCTGCCCGGCCTTCCAGTTGCTGCCGAGCTGATCGTAGGCTGCCCGCTTCTCTGGGTCTTTCAGCACCTCATAGGCCTCACCTACCTGTTTAAACTTCTCTTCGGCGCCCTCCTCCTTGCTGACATCGGGATGATATTTGCGTGCCAGCTTTCGATAGGCGCGTTTGATCTCATCCTGGGTGGCCTCTTTCTTGACCCCCATAATTTTGTAATAGTCTTTATACTCCATCTGTTACCCCATGAGCGGAATGGTGGCGTTTTGCTGTATAGCCCATAGTATGCCTTTTTTATCTGTTGCATGTAACAATGCTGGATGAGGGAGGCGTCAAACAGGCGTGGATATTTGCCCCGGCAGGGCTAAACTGCTGGCCTGAAAGAGTGTCGGCAACGGCATCAACAAACCTGAGAAAGTAACTGCCCACTATGTTGCGTTTGATCATTTTTCTGTGTTCCCTGTCACTGATACCAGTGCAGCTGCTGGCGGCAGACCCCATTGAGCCTGGGCGCATACAGGAGCGGATCAAGGCCCTGGAAGAGGCAGCAGGCGACAATGAGGCAGAGCGAAACCTGGAGATTGGCTACTATCGGGATGCGGTCAAGTCGTTGCAGTCAGTAGAGGAGTTCAGCGCCAGAGCAGAAGAGTTTAAACAGGCAATTGCCGTTGCGCCCAAGCAGACAAAGAAGATTCAGAACCGGGTTGAGAGGCTTGCCAAGGAGTCTGCCAAAGGCGTGCCTCCCGACCTGTCGAAACGCTCGGTTGCCACTCTGGAGCAGCAGATTGCGCAAGACAAGACAGCAATCAGCAGCATCAGCAGCGAACTTGCAGAGCTGACCCAGGCGCTTGGCGTGCTGCAAGGGCGGCCCGATGCCAGCCGTGAGGCCCTGGCGCTTGCCAATTCCCGCCTGGAGGAGGTGGAGAGCCAGCTGCGTAAATCCGCTGCTGTGGGGGTGGCGCCTGAGGTTGCGGAGGCCGCGCAGGTGGCGCTGGAAGCGCGGCGGCGCTCACTGGCGACAGAGATCGACATGCTCAAACTGGAGCGGTTAAGCCATGAGCAGCGGCTGGAGCTGTTGAAGGCAAAGATAGCGCTTCTTGAGCAGAAGCTCAGTCTGGCAAGGGCTACGGAGCAGGCGGCGCAAGAGGAGATCAACCGCCGCCATGCCCAGGAGGCGGAAAAGGCAGAGAGGCTGACCGCCAGGGCGGAAGAGCGGACGGCGGGGATGCACCCGCTGCTACAGGCTGCGGCTGAAACAAATACGGCACTCAGTCAACGGCTGAGTGAGCTGGGGAGAGCCAATAAGGTGGCGACGCAACGGCTGAAAAACAGCCGTGTCCAGCTCCAGCAGATCGACCACAACTACCAGCGGCTGCTTCAGCAGCTGGAGATCTCTGTGGTCGATAAGAGCGTTGGTGAATTTATGCGCTCCCAGCGCAGCAGTCTCCCGGACCCCGCTCGCTTCGAGAAGAGAAAGATGCGAAGGGCAAGGGAGCTTGCTGAAGTCCGCATGGCTCAGTTCCGGCTTCAGGAGCAGCAGAGTGAGCTGGCGGATCTGGAGCAGGCTGCCGCAGCCATTTTAAAGGATTCTGAAGAGGAGCTGGCAGCGCTTCCTGCGGCGGAGCGCCACGGGATCGAAACGCAGTTGATGCGTCTGCTGAAGGATAGAAAGGGGCTCCTGGGTAAACTTGATGATGTATACAGCCAGAACGCCAAACTGCTTGGGGATCTTGTGCTCCAGCAGCAGGAGCTCATTGCCAAGGTTCAGAAATACCGTGAACTGCTCGATGAGAACCTGCTGTGGATTGCCAATGCCGAGCCGATCGACTGGCACTGGTTTACCCGGTTTGGCGAGCCGCTCTCCGTGCTGTTTTCTGCAGAGAGCTGGCTGACGGCTGGTGAGGAGTGGGGGTATCTGCTGGTCAACCGCCCACTCTCCTCGGCAGTGGTCGGGCTGCTGATCATCGTTCTGCTTGGGGCCAGAAGGTGGATGCGGGACAAACTGGCAGATTTTGCAAAGAGTGTGGGGAAGGTGCGTCAGGATCACTTCTCCCATACGCTGGCAGCACTGGCAATCACATTTTTACTGCCTCTTCCCTGGGCCCTGTTGCTGGGCTATAGCGGCTGGCTTCTTCAGGCAGGAGATACCACCGGCTTCAGCCGCGCGGTTGGTTTTGGTCTCACGTCTGGCGCTGAAATGCTCTATATTCTCGGATTTTTCCGCGCCCTGTATGTCAAAGACGGACTGGCCGAGAGCCACTTCCGCTGGCAGCTCCAGCCGAGGAGGGTGCTGTCGGGAAATCTCTCGTGGCTGATGCCGGTATCCGTGCTGCTGACGGTACTGGTTGCCATGACCGAATCGGCCCCCTCCGAACTCTACCGGGACAGTCTTGGCAGGCTGGTCTTTATGGCGGGACTGCTGCTGACCCTTCTCTTTGTCTGGCGAGTGCTGCGGCCGGGTGCCGGAGTGCTGGGCGGGCGCTCTGCCGATGAGGTTGGCGGGTGGCGCTGGCAGATCCGTTACCTCTGGTACCCTCTCTCGCTCTCGATGCCGCTGCTCCTTATTGCGCTGGCCGCTGAAGGGCACTACTACACGAGCCTGCGCCTGTCGGGGTTGATCTTTTATCCCATCCTGATCGTTATCCTGGCCTTTCTGCTCTATCTCCTTGCAGTACGCTGGCTGTTGGTTGCTCAGCGGCGGCTGGCGCTAAAGCGTGCCCTGGCGAAAAGGCAGGCAGACCAGGAGGCGCGGGCCGCAAGGGAGGCGGCAGGGCAGGCCGGAGAGATCGTTCCCGAGAGCCTGGAGATGCCGGAGATCGAGCTTCAGACCATCAACGAACAGACCCGCAGGCTTCTGCGGCTGTTGCTGACCCTCTTCGCGCTGATAGGGCTCTGGTGGATCTGGTCGCCGGTAGCTCCGGCCCTCAGTGTGCTGGAAGAGGTCGTGCTCTGGGAGCGGCTGCTGCCCGGCGCTGAAGGTGGAAGGCTGTCGCCTGTCACCATTGTCGATGCCGGATTGGCGCTATTGCTGCTTCTGGTGACCTTCGTTGCACAGCGCAACCTGCCCGGGCTGCTTGAGATTGCACTGCTCCAGCCCCTGGCGCTGGAGCCAGGTAACCGCTACGCCGTGGCAAGCATCAGCCGCTACCTGATTATCACCAGTGGTGTGATCGCTGCCATCGGTCTCTTGGGTGTTGGATGGGATGACCTGCAATGGCTGGTGGCTGCGGTCGGTGTGGGGCTGGGTTTTGGCCTCAAGGAGATCTTTGCAAATTTCGTTTCCGGCCTGATTATCCTCTTCGAGCGCCCGGTTCGTGTGGGTGACACCGTCACTATCGGAGAGGTCAGCGGCACCGTCTCCCGTATTCAGATACGCGCCACGACCATCACCGACTGGGACAACAAGGAGCTGATTATCCCGAACCAGACCCTGGTGGTTGAGCCCCTCGTTAACTGGACCCTTTCGGATCAGATCACCCGAATCATCTTCATGGTAGGTATTGCCTACGGCTCGGATACGGAAAAGGCCCATCGAATTATGATGGAGACGATTACAGCAAACCCACTGGTGCTGGAAGAGCCGGGGCCGACCGTCTTTTTTATCGGCTTTGGCGATAGCTCCCTGGATTTTGAGGTGCGGGTGTTCGTAAAGGAGCGTATCCTGCGGATGCCCCTCACCCATGAGCTGCACATGGCGCTGGAGAAGGCGCTGCGGGAGAGCGGTATCGAGATCCCCTTCCCGCAGCGGGATCTGCACCTGCGCAGTGTTGACCCGGCTACCGGGCTTGTGTCTTGGGGATCAAAGGAGGCCTAGGAGCCTGTCGGACTTAGGATGAACTGGCTGCGGAAGTGGGAGAGCGGCTCAAATATCCCAGGTTTTTCGTTGCGTAGGCCCACTATGCGCCTCAAAACCGGGAATATTTGCGCTCACTCTCCCACTCCCTCGCTACAATCCACCTAAGTCCGACAGGCTCCTAGAGCGCCTGCCGGGTGATATCTACAAAGAGTTTGATCTTTTGACCTGGTTGCAGATACTTGCCGGGCAGGCTGTTCCATTTCCTGAGGTCTGCCACGGAGACGTTAAAACGTGTGGCAATGCGCGACAGTGAGTCGCCCTTGCGAACCTGGTAGTTCACCGAGCTTCGCTTTGCCAGCGGGCTGTTTTCCATAGCGGGCGGAAGTGCTGCCACAGCAGGCACGCTGCTTTGAGTGCTCTTTTTCTTTGTCCAGATCACCAGCCTCTGCCCCGGTTTAAGGATATCCCTGGGTGCCATCCCATTCCATTTCGCCAGTGAGCGGTGGTTGACATTAAAGCTGCGGGAGATATCCCACAGGTTGTCTCCCGGGCGCACGGTGTAGCTGATTTTTGTCCCTCCCCGTGAGCTGTTCTGGATGCGGTTTTTGCGTTGCTGTGCGCTAAAGGCGTAGTGCTCCAGGCTTTTGGCTGAGATGGGGATCAGCAGATGTTTGCCCGCCCGGATCTGCGTGCCCCGGATTTTGTTAACCTGCTGCAACAGTGCCACAGTGGTATTGTGCCGCTGGGCAATGGCGCCGAGGTTGTCGCCATTTTTGATTTTATAGCGTTTCCAGCGCAGGCGCTTGTCACTGTCCAGCGCGGCCAGTTTTTGTTTGAACGATTCGACTTTATCGACAGGCAGCTGTAGCCGGTGTGGCCCTTGCGGGTCGGTAGCCCAGCGGTTAAATCCTGGGTTGAGGTGGTATAGCTCCTGAATGGTGATCCCCGCCAGCTCTGCGGCCAGGGCAAGATCCAGCTGTGAGCCAATATCGACACTGGCAAAGTGTGGTTCGTTCGGGAGGGGGTCGAAGCGGATGCCCAGGCTGTCGGATTGAGAGAGCAGCCGGGCAAAGGCCAGCAGGCGCGGCACGTAGCTTTTGGTCTCGCGTGGCAGGTTCAGCGACCAGAAATCGGTCGCCTTGCCGCGCTTTTTGTTCCTCTTTATGGCGCGCGATACGGTGCCTGCGCCAGCGTTATAGGATGCCAGTGCCAACTCCCAGTCGCCGTCAAAGCGGTTGGCCAGCGATTGCAGATAGTCCAGGGCCGCCCGGGTGGCAGAGACTACATCGCGCCGGCCGTCGTACCACCAGTTCTGTTTCAGGCCGAAGTGTCTGCCCGTGGATGGGATGAACTGCCACAGCCCCGCGGCCCTGCCGGGTGAGTAGGCAAAGGGTTGAAAGGCGCTCTCTACGACAGGCAGCAGCGCCAGCTCGCTGGGCATCTCTCTCTTCTCGATCTCTTCCAGGATAAAGTGGAGGTAGGGTTGCGCCCGCGTCTGGATGCGCTTTACATAATCGGCATGTGAGGTGAACCATTTGAATTCATGGTCAATGCGTGAGTTGTTGGGGATAGAGAGCTGGTAGCCGGCGAGTGTTCGCTGCCAAAGGTCGAGGTGTGGCATCTTCTCAGCAGGCGCGGATGGTTCCGGGGCTGTTGGCTCAACGGCTGCGGTTTCGGCCTGCTCTTGCGGCTCTTCGGTTGAGAAGTCTGGCGCAGGCTCCAGCACGGGTTCGGTGGGTTCTGTAAAGGCGGCATCTACCGTGGCAAGCAGTGCCGTTGCCCCTTGTGTGTCCAGCCTGGTCTCCGGCTCGGCCTGTGGTGGCAGAGGGTCAGGGGTAACCCCTGGGGAATTTGCAAAAAGGGAGCTGGATGGCCCTCCTTTTTGTGGCAACCCCTGGCACCCTGTCAGGATCAGGGCGGTGAGCAGGGCCAGACTTTTGCTAAATGGGCGGACAGCAGGCATCAGATCTCCAGTAATTGTATTTTGTGCTGTTTGAGCCACAGTCATGGTGTCGGCACCGCTCTTTCAGGCTGAAGTGAAGCCGACAAAAATTCTTCCGATTATATGGACGTCATCACATTTTTTCCAGCTGACGCAGCTTTTCCAAGAGAGTATGCTCACCCCCAGTGATGAAAAAATATACCGCAGATATGACCCAAGCTGATTTTCAGCAGCAGCTGCACGAGTGGTTGCAGCAATCCCCCGGGCAGATATTGCTGGAGCAGGAGCAGCAGTGCCTCGAGCAGATGTTTTCGGAGCTGTTTGGGCACCACCTTGTGCAGCTGGGCGGCGGGGGCTTTGATTTTGATCTCTCGGGGGTGAGTCGTTTTCGTTCACATCTGGTGCTCGATGCTTCAGTGCCAACGCAGCCGCTGGCGAGCCATGTGCGGGCTGATCCCCTGGAGTTGCCCATATTGTCTGCGGCTGTTGATGCCGTCCTGATGCCGCATACACTCGATTTTTCTGCGGACCCCCACCGGATTTTGCGTGAGGTGGAGCGTGTTCTGATACCTGAGGGGCGTGTAGTGATCCTTGGATTTAACCCCCTCAGCCTCTGGGGTGTCTGGCGGCTGTTCAAGCGATCTTCAACAGCCATCCCCTGGCAGGGCCATTTTTTGGGGCAGAGGCGCGTCAATGACTGGCTCTCGCTGTTGGGCTTCGATCTGGAGATAACGCGGCAGCTGATGTTTCGGCCACCGCTGCGGGGGCGGGGGGTGATGGAGCGGCTGGAGCGGATTGAGAGCATAGGGCAGCGCTTTTGGCCACGGCTCTCTTCTGTCTATCTGGTGCAGGCGGTCAAGCGGGTCTCGACCATGACGATAGTAGGGCCGATCTGGAAGCAAAAGAGCAGCCTGCTGGGCGGGCAGATTATAGAGCCAACAACGAGACAATCGAATGAGTAAAAGGGTGGAGATTTATACCGATGGCGCCTGCAAGGGCAATCCCGGGCCGGGTGGCTGGGGGGCATTGCTGCGTTATAACGATACCGAAAAGCAGCTGTATGGCGGTGAGGCGGATACCACCAATAACCGAATGGAGCTGTCGGCGGTTATCTTTGCGCTGCAAGCGTTGAAACAGAGCTGTGAAGTACACATTACAACCGATTCGCAATATGTGAAAAATGGTATTACGCAGTGGATCAGCAACTGGAAACGCAAAGGCTGGATGACGGCAAACCGCAAGCCGGTCAAGAACCGGGATCTCTGGCAGCAGCTGGATGCCGAAGTGGCCAGACACCGTGTCGAGTGGGCCTGGGTCAAAGGCCATAGCGGGCACCCGGAGAATGAGTTGGCGGATGAGCTGGCCAATCGGGGGATTGAAGAGATGGGTCGTCCGCAGGAGGGGTGATCACAGATGCGCCAGATCGTATTGGATACAGAGACGACCGGACTGGAGCCAAAGCAGGGGCACCGAATCATTGAGATCGGCTGTGTAGAGCTTATAGACCGAAGGCCAAGTGGCAACAATTTTCATCAATACCTGCAACCAGACCGCGAGATTGACGATGCGGCGGTTGAGGTGCATGGGATCACCACGGAGTTTCTGGCAGACAAGCCAAGATTTGAGGATGTGGCGGATGACTTTATCAGCTATGTCGATGGTGCTGAGCTGATCATCCATAACGCCCCGTTTGATGTGGGCTTTCTCAACGCTGAACTGGAGAGGGCCGGCCGGGGAGAGGGGTTGCTGGAGCGCCTCTGCAAGATTACCGATACCCTGGTGATGGCCAGAAAAAAGCATCCGGGACAGCGCAACAGCCTGGATGCACTCTGCCGGCGCTACGAGATAGACAACAGCCAGCGGCAGCTGCACGGCGCCCTGCTCGACTCTGAGATCCTGGCGGATCTCTATCTGGTGATGACAGGTGGGCAGGGTGCCCTCTCATTTGGCGGCCCCTCTGAAGAGGGGGATGGGGAGAGTGGCGCGGCCATCAGACGCCTCGCCGCAGGGCGCAGGCCGCTTGTGGTTGTTCGGGCAACCGAATCGGAGCGCCAGGCGCATGAGCAGCGTCTGGATGCACTGGAGAAGGCCTGTGGCCAACCCTGTGTCTGGCGGCGGCTTGAGGCAGAGAGCGAATAATCCCAAGCTGCGGCATGGCGAATGTAACAATAAAAAAGATATTTGTTATCAATAAGTTGGGCTGTCAAGTTGGATAATTATTTTATCCGGGCAACCCTCCCGGAGTGATCTCGGAGATTGTCCTGAAGCCCCTTTTCTGGTAACTTACAGCGCCGTCCGGATCTTTTCCTTTCGCAGCAGAATTTAATGACAAAATATATATTTGTTACCGGTGGTGTAGTCTCCTCTCTGGGCAAAGGCATCGCCTCGGCGTCCCTTGCCGCACTGCTTGAAGCGCGTGGTCTGAAGGTCACCATGATCAAGCTGGACCCCTACATCAACGTCGATCCGGGCACCATGAGTCCCTTCCAGCATGGCGAGGTTTTTGTAACAGAGGATGGCGCCGAGACGGATCTGGATCTCGGCCACTATGAACGCTTTGTGCGCACCACAATGGGGCGCAATAATAACTTTACGACGGGCCAGATCTACGACAGCGTCATCCGCAAGGAGCGTCGGGGTGACTATCTGGGCGCAACGGTACAGGTCATCCCGCATATCACCAACCAGATTCGTGACAGCGTGGTACTGGGTGCGGGTGATGCCGATATTGCGCTGGTTGAGATTGGCGGCACCGTCGGCGATATTGAATCCCTGCCGTTTCTTGAGGCCATTCGTCAGATGTGCGTGGAGCTGGGGCATGCCAACACCCTCTTTATGCATTTGACACTGGTGCCCTATATCGCCACAGCGGGTGAGATCAAAACCAAACCGACGCAGCATTCGGTCAAGGAGCTGCGCTCGATCGGCATCCAGCCGGATATCCTGCTGGCCCGATCTGAACTCCCCCTGCCGGAGAGCGAGCGCCGCAAGATCGCGCTCTTCACCAATGTGCAGGAGGAGGCGGTGATCTCCTGTGTGGACTCCGACAACATCTATCGCATCCCCTCCCTGCTGCATGCCCAGAACCTGGACGAGATTGTAGTGCGCCACCTTGGGCTCGATGTGCCGCCCGCTGATCTCTCCGAGTGGGACAAGGTGATTGAGATGCTGGAAAACCCTGATGGCGAAGTCAGGGTGGCTATGGTCGGCAAATACATGCATCTGACCGAGGCCTACAAATCGCTCTCCGAGGCGCTGAGCCATGCCGGCATGCACACCCGGACGCGGGTCAGGATCTGCTATGTGGACTCGGAGCAGATCGAGCAGGAGGGGACAGCCTGTCTGGATGGGATGGACGCCATCCTGGTTCCCGGCGGGTTTGGCGAGCGCGGTGTCGAGGGGAAGATTGCAGCGGTAAGATATGCCCGTGAAAACCGCATCCCCTACCTGGGCATCTGCCTGGGCATGCAGGTGGCGGTCGTGGAGTATGCGCGCAACGTGGCCGGGCTGGAAGGCGCGCAGAGCACCGAGTTTGATATGGATACGCCGCACCCGGTTATTGCGCTGATTACCGAGTGGTTGAATGCGGATGGAAAACTGGAGGCCCGCGATGCGGATTCCGATCTTGGCGGCACCATGCGGCTGGGTGGGCAGGAGTGCCAGCTGCAAGCCGGCAGCCACTCACGAGAGCTGTATGGCAAGGATACCGTTACCGAGCGCCACCGCCATCGCTATGAGTTCAACAACCAGTATCTGGATACCCTGAAAGAGGCCGGCCTGCTGATTGCCGGCACCTCTCTGGATGGCAAGCTGGTCGAGGTGGTCGAGATCCCCGGTCACCCCTGGTTTATCGCCTGTCAGTTTCACCCGGAGTTTACCTCCACCCCCCGTTATGGCCATGCGCTCTTCTCAGGCTTTATCCAGGCGGCACGCAAACACCAGAAGCGTGCAGGCTGACAGATGAATCTCTGTGGATTCGAGGCGGGGCTGGAGCATCCCCTTTTTCTGATTGCTGGCCCCTGCGTGATCGAAAGCGAGCAGATGAGCATCGACACGGCGGGGCGGCTCAAAGAGATTACCGCTGAGCTGGGTATCCCCTTTATCTTCAAATCCTCTTTCGACAAGGCCAACCGCTCATCGCTTTCGGGGTTCCGCGGGCCGGGACTCGAAGCGGGGCTGCGTATTCTGGAGAGGGTTCGCGCAGAGGTTGGCGTACGGGTGCTGACAGATGTCCACACCGATACCCCGCTGGGTGAAGTGGCCGATGTGGTGGATGTGTTACAGACACCGGCCTTTCTCTGCCGCCAGACCGATTTTATCCGGGATGTCGCCTGCCAGGGCAAGCCGGTCAACTATAAAAAAGGGCAGTTTCTGGCCCCCTGGGATATGCAGCAGGTGATTGCCAAGGCGAGGAGTGAAGGCAACGACCGGTTGATGGTCTGTGAGCGTGGTGTCTCCTTTGGGTACAACAACCTGGTGGTTGACATGCGTTCGCTGGCTGCAATGCGTGATACAAACTGCCCCGTGGTATTTGATGCGACCCACTCGGTGCAGCTGCCGGGCGGGCAGGGCAGCAGCTCTGGCGGGCAGCGGGAGTATGTGCCTGTGCTGGCACGGGCGGCGGTGGCGGCGGGTATTGCAGGCATCTTCATGGAGACCCACCCCAACCCGGCGCAGGCGCTCTGTGATGGCCCCAACTCCTGGCCGCTGGATGAGATGAAACCGCTGCTGGAGACCCTGGTCGAGCTGGACCGGGTAGTGAAGCGGCAGGGGTTGATTGAGGTCTGAGTTTTTAATTTATAACGAGTTAGGATGAGATCATGTCAGAGATTATTGATGTTCGAGCACGCGAGATTCTGGATTCACGAGGCAACCCGACCATTGAGGCGGATGTCGTCACCGCCGATGGCGCCATTGGTCGCGCCGTTGCCCCTTCCGGTGCCTCGACCGGCTCGCGCGAGGCGCTGGAGCTGCGGGATGGTGATAAAAGCCGCTATGGCGGCAAGGGTGTGCTGATTGCAGTTGCCAATGTGAATGGTGAGATACGCGATGCCCTGATGGGCATGGAGGTTGCCGGGCAGAGCGCGCTGGATGGCAGGCTCATCGAGCTGGATGGCACTGAAAACAAAGGGCGTCTGGGTGCCAATGCCATGCTGGCCGTCTCTCTGGCTGCGGCGCATGCCACGGCGCAGGAGCGCGCCATGCCGCTCTACCGCTCGCTCTGCCCCGGCCCCTATCGTCTGCCGGTGCCGATGATGAATATCATCAACGGTGGCGCCCATGCCGCCAACAGCGTGGATCTGCAGGAGTTTATGATCCTGCCGGTGGGTGCCGACTCAATCCGTGAAGCGGTACGTTATGGCGCCGAGGTGTTCCATGCCCTGCAGAAGGTGCTTAGCAGCCGTGGTCTCTCCACCTCGGTGGGTGATGAGGGTGGTTTTGCTCCGGATCTTGGCTCCAATGAAGAGGCCTGTGAAGTGATCCTCGAAGCGATCAAAAATGCAGGTTACGAAGCGGGTAAGGATATCTATCTTGCCCTGGATGTGGCCAGCTCTGAATTCTACAAAGATGGCATCTACGACCTGGCCTCCGAAGGCCGCCAGTTTGATGCAGCCGGTTTTGCCGACTACCTGGTCTCGCTGGTCGATAAATATCCCATCATCTCCATCGAAGATGGCATGGATGAGAGTGACTGGGAAGGCTGGAAGATTTTGACCGAAAAGCTGGGCGACCGGGTGCAGCTGGTGGGTGATGATCTCTTTGTGACCAACACCAGCATCTTGCAGCGCGGAATTGATGAGAAGATCGCCAACTCCATCCTGATCAAGTTCAACCAGATCGGCACCCTGACAGAGACCCTGGCGGCGATCAGGATGGCGCACGATGCAGGCTTCAGCGCTGTGGTATCACACCGTTCGGGTGAGACGGAAGATACCACCATTGCCGATCTGGTAGTGGCCGCCAATACCGGCCAGATCAAGACCGGCTCCCTCTGCCGTTCAGACCGTGTCGCCAAATACAACCAGCTGATGCGTATAGAGGATCAGCTGGGTGAAGAGGCCGTCTATGCCGGGCGGAGTGCCTTCCGCGGACTTTGAAAATGGCATAGATAAGGACTCTGGCGGGTGCAAAAAATTATCGGAGTTCTTATTGTGCTGCTGCTTCTGTTGCAGTATCGGCTGTGGGTGGGCGAAGGCAGCCTGGCCGAGGTAAACAACCTCAAACGGGAGATTGCCATACAGCAGCAGGAGCTGGCGCAACTGCGCCAGCGGAACCGTGCCTTGATGGCCGAGGTTCAGGGTCTCAAACAGGGGCTTGCCGCTGTTGAAGAGCGCGCCCGTAGCGAGTTGGGGATGATTCGCAAAGGCGAAACCTTCTACCAGATCATTGAGCCAGAAGAGCAACGTGAGCACTAATTCAACCTATTGGGCTGTGGTGCCTGCGGCCGGTGTGGGGCGGCGCATGGGCAGTGATATCCCCAAACAGTACCTTATGCTCAGTGGCCGGCGAGTCATTGAGCATACGCTGCAACGGCTGCTTGACCATCCGCAGATCAGACAGACCCTGGTCGCGCTCTCGCCGGATGATGAGTGGTGGCCTGACACCGACTATGCCAATCATGCTGATGTAATTGCTGTGGATGGCGGTGCTGAACGTTGCCACTCGGTGCTGCATGCGCTGGATCGGCTAAGAGAGATGGCCGCCGACGATGACTGGGTTTTGGTGCATGATGCAGCCCGTCCCTGTCTGCGCAGCGCTGATCTGGATGCACTCATTGAACAGCTGAATGATCATCCGGCAGGGGGCATACTGGGAGTGCCGGTCAGAGACACCATGAAGCGTGCCGATGAATCAGGGCAGATCGCAGAGACGGTTTGCCGGGAGGGGCTTTGGCACGCCTTTACACCGCAGATGTTTCGTTTGGGCATATTGCGCAGCGCATTGTCACAAGCATTGGAGCAGGGCATGCAGGTGACGGATGAGGCCAGTGCAATGGAGCTGGCAGGGCACCCATCCCGGCTGATAGAGGGGCACCCCGGCAATATCAAGATCACGCGGCCTGAGGATCTGGCATTGGCTGCGTTCTATTTGCTTGAACCTAGGAGCCTGTCGGACTTAGGATGAACTGGCTGCGGAAGTGGGAGAGCGGCTCAAATATCCCCGGTTTTTCGTTGCGTAGGCCCACTATGCGCCTCAAAACCGGGAATATTTGCGCTCACTCTCCCACTCCCTCGCTACAATCCACCTA
>WFXD01000121.1 GCA_015490795.1 Gammaproteobacteria bacterium | reverse complement strand
CACCCGGCGATGCCGTGGATGCTTTTGGCCGAGAGGAGGAGGCAGCGACCATCACAGAAGATTCGTCATAATCAATGGCGGCCACCAGCTCAACGCCACCTTCAACTGATTTATTCGATAGAATTACAGCATCAGGCCCGAGTGCTTCGCGCACCTTGTGGATCGCTTGCCGCATATCCTTCGCAAAAAACCGTTTTATCTTCATTGCTTGCAATTCCTCACAGAAAGAGCGCTATTCGCAATGCGCATGGGTGATCACTCAACAGCGCTCCCCGACCAAATTTATACCTCTGTATCAGCTGGCCTTGCCTATTGTCGCAACCACCTTGATCTGGCGATTGTCCGGGATCTCATTGTATGAGAGCACCTTCATGGTCAGGCCGCTCTGCTTCACAAACTTAGACATCCAGGGGCGGATTGGCGCCGCCACCAGCAGGATGCTCTCCTGCCCCGTTGTCTCTTGATGCCCCGCTGTTTCAGCAAGCGCCTGTTGCATACGCTCGGCCAGCCCAGGCTCAAAACCTGCTGCCCCTTCCGGGGAGCTTTGCAAAGTATTCTGCAAGATTTGTTCCAATCCGGAATCAAGCACCGCCACAGGGATTTCTTCATTAGGAGCAACGAGTTGCTGCATTATCGAACGCGACAGGGATATGCGCACAGCAGCGGTCAGCGCGTCAGGATCTTGACCACGCGGCGCATGTTCCGCCAATGTTTCGGCAATTGTGCGAATATCCCTGATGGGGATATTTTCAGACAGCAGGTTCTGGAGGACCTTCAGAATCTGCCCCAAAGAGAGGGTTTTTGGCACCAGGTCCTCAACCAGTTTGGGCGCACTCTGCGCCAGCGTATCCAGCAACTGCTGCACCTCTTCATGCCCCAGCAGCTCCGATGCATGATTTTGTAAAATCTCGCTCAGATGCGTGGCTACCACCGTGCTGGCATCCACCACGGTATATCCCAGGGTTTGCGCATGGTCACGCTGACCTGGCTCAATCCAGACCGCATCCAGACCAAAGGTCGGGTCTTTCCCCGGTATCCCTTGCAGTGTGCCAAACACCTGGCCCGGATTGATCGCCAGGTCACGATCCGGATGGATCTCCGCCTCTCCGATAGTCACCCCATGCAGGGAGATACGGTAGGCATTGGGCGAGAGGTCAAGATTGTCACGGATATGCACCGGCTGGATAAGAAACCCAAGCTCTTGCGAGAGCTTCTTCCGCACGCCTTTGATACGGCTCATAAGTTGGCCACCCTGGTTGCGATCCACCAGGGGAATCAAGCGGTAGCCTACTTCGAGACCAATGATGTCTACCGGCTGCACATCATCCCAGCTCAGCTCTTTTTGTTGCGGCACCACCTCCTCTTCCGCGGAGGGCGGTGCTGGCTGCTCTGCCGCACGCTTTTGACGCTGTACAATCATCCAGGCTGCTGCACCTGCAGCGGCAGCCATGCTTAAAAATGCCATATTTGGCATACCGGGGATAATCCCCATCAGCATTAAAATGCCTGCGCTTACCGCCAATGGTTTAGGGTCAGAAAAGAGCTGCGTTACAACCTGCCCCCCCATATCCTGCTTACCCGCCACGCGCGTCACGATAATGGCTGTAGAGGTTGAAAGCAGCAGGGAGGGGATCTGCGCAACCAGCCCATCACCAATGGTCAGCAGCACATAGAATCGCAGTGCTGTAGAAAAATCCAGGCCATGCTGAAGCGTACCAACACCCAACCCACCCAGAATGTTGATAAAAAGGATAAGAATGCCGGCAACCGCATCACCCCTTACAAACTTGCTCGCACCATCCATGGCGCCATAGAATGAAGCCTCTTTGGCAACCTCTGCGCGCTGCGCCCGGGCCTCATCCTGGTCAATCAGGCCTGAGTTCAGATCGGCATCGATAGCCATCTGCTTGCCTGGCATGGCATCCAGTGTAAAACGGGCGCTTACTTCTGAAACACGTCCCGCTCCCTTGGTGACAACAACAAAGTTGATGATCACCAGAATGAAAAACACCACCAGACCCACTGCGTAGTTACCACCGATCACAAAAGAGCCAAAGGCTTCGATCACCTTGCCCGCAGCATCACCACCGTTGTGTCCCTCCAGCAAAACCACTCGGGTAGAGGCAACATTCAAGGCCAGGCGCAACAGTGTGGCCACCAGTAAAAGCCCGGGAAAGACGCCAAAATCAAGCGGCCGAAGGGTATAAACAACCACCATTAATACGATAAGTGAAAGGGCAATATTGAAGGTAAACAGCATATCCAATGCAATAGGCGGCATTGGCAGCACCACCATCCCCAGCATTATCAGCAGTACGACAGGCGCACCGAGGCCGCGCAGCCCCACCTGCTTTACAGACTCAAGCAGCGCTGTTGCGCTCATCTGTTGCAGATCCTGAGCGCCTGGCTGACTGTATTTTGATACAGCACATCATGGCAAATCATATTAATCATGTCGATACTCTTCCGGAACAGGAAAATCATCAGGCATCAGCGGTATGTCACCACCATCTTTACGATAGACCTGAAGCTGAAATACATAGGCCAACAGTTTTGCTACAGCAAGATAGAGTCCAGCAGGGATGGTGTGGTTTATCTCAGTACTGAAATAGATGGCACGGGCCAATACGGGTGACTCTACCAGCAGAACATTATTCTCTTCTGCAACCTTTCTAATATTGGCTGCAACCAGCTCTTTACCTTTGGCAACAACCTTTGGGGCTGCCATGGCAGCCTGGTCATACTTAATCGCTACCGCATAGTGTGTTGGGTTGGTCACAACCACATCAGCCTTTGGCACTTCACCCATCATACGGCGTTGAGCCATCTCACGTTGCAGGGTTCGGATGCGCCCTTTTACTTCGGGGCGGCCTTCTGTATTTTTCATCTCATCACGCACCTCCTGCCGGGTCATGCGCATTTGGCGCCTGTGATCCCACAGCTGAAAGGGGACATCCATCAGCGCAATCAGAATAAGTGTAGAGGCAAGCAGGATGAAAGCATTTCCAACCAGTGACTCAACTTCTGCCAGTGCCGGGGCAATCTCCATCTGGCTAAGGCCAATCAGATCGCCTATCGAAAGCCAAAGAATGCCCCCTGTAACAGTGGCAATAAACATAAATTTCAGCAATGCCTTAACCAGTTCCATTAACCCTTTTAGAGAGAATACCCGCTTCATCCCGGTAATGGGATTTAGCTTGTTAAACTTCGGCGCAAGCGCTTGCATGCTAAAGGCAAGACCACCGAGGGAGACAGAAGCCAGGACAGCAATAGCCATTAAAATGAGAAAAAAAGGAGCCAGCATCCATAACGCATCATGAAGCGCATCGGACAAGTGAACCAACATGGCCATTGGGTCATACAGATCATCTCTCTTGAGAGAGAAATTATCTGCCATCAGGGCCCTTAATCCCTCTTCAAAATGCTCACTCATGGTGACCAGTGAAATGGCACCAGCCAATGTCACTGCCATTGTGTTCAGCTCTCTTGAACGGGCAACCTGCGCTTTTTTCTTGGCATCATCCAGCTTTTTAGCTGTGGGTTCTTCTGTTTTCTCCTGCCCGTCTTTGTTTTCAGCCATGGCCTACCTCACAACCTGCAGATAACGCATCATGACTTGAAAACTTTCATTCACCAATTCACCAAAGTTATGTAACACATTGGGCAAGGTTGCCCACATGACAACAAAGCCAATCATCATGGCCATTGGAAAACCTACGGCAAATATATTGAGCTGTGGTGCAGCACGCGTAATAATGCCCATACCCAAATTAACCACAAGCAGCGCAGTAACAATCGGCAGCGCCATTAAAAGGCCACCTGAAAAAACCCGGCCACCCCAGATTGCAATTTCCCACAGTGTGTTTCTTGATAGCCCATCCACTGCTACCGGCATGGTTTGAAAACTATCGACAACCAGTTCGATAAGAATCAGGTGCCCGTTAAGGGTCAAAAAAAGAAGTGTGACCAAAATCAGGTAGAATTGCGAAACCACAGGCACCTGAACACCATTTTGCGGATCCATCATAGAGGCAAAACCCAACCCCATGCTATACGCCATAACCTGGCCGGCAAAGACTACGGCGGCAAACACAAGCTGTAGCATAAAGCCCATCAATACACCAATGGCGATCTGCTGTAGTGCTATCAGCATGGCTGCATGGCTAAATGTTTCAACCACAGGCACTGGTGGCAGCACGGGCATTACAACCCAGGTGATCACCAGCGTCAAAGCCGCGCGCCAACGCACAGGAACCTGTCGGGAAGCAAAGATGGGGGCGGCCATAAAAACAGCGCCAATACGCATCAATGGCCAGAAAAAGCCAGCCAGATATGAGGCTATTGCTGTTTCAGAAAATACCATTCACTTAGCCAACCTGATTATCCTATTAGCGATGGAATACTTTCGATTAACTGTTCTGTGTAACCTGTAATCACCCTCAGCAGCCATGGCCCTGTCAGCATCAATACAAGCACGACAACCATTAGTTTTGGTACAAAACTTAATGTCATCTCATTGATTTGGGTGGCGGCTTGAAACATGGCAATCAGCAGGCCAATGGCCAGGGCAGAGAGTAAAATAGGCGCTGAAAGCAGGGTGATAACCTCAAGTGCCTGCTGGCCAATATTGATTACGGTGTCGGCATCCATTTTGTTGTGCCCATATTAACTAACAGCGATCTGTTATTGATTACTGTTATGTATAAAAACTTGATGCCAGTGTCCCAAGCACTAGCGCCCACCCATCTACCAGCACAAACAGCATGATTTTAAATGGCAGGGATATAATCAATGGTGAGAGCATCATCATGCCCATTGACATCAATACACTGGCTACGACCAGGTCGATAATCAAAAACGGGATAAAGAGCAGAAAACCAATTTGAAAGGCGGTCTTCAACTCACTGGTGGCAAAGGCGGGCATCAACAGAGAAAATGGCGTCTGCTCTGGTGATTCAATCTCTGCATGCCCGGCAATATCTGCAAACAGCATCAGGTCATTATCCCGCGTTTGGGCTAACATGAATTCACGCAGTGGTGCTTGCGCATTATCAATGGCCTGGGTGGTGGAGATCTCCTCATTCAGATAGGGTTGCAGCGCAACGCTGTTCATTTCATCAAACACCGGGGTCATGATAAAAAATGTTAAGAACAGGGCCAACCCAATTATTATCTGGTTGGATGGTGTTTGAGCAGTGCCTAATGCCTGACGCAATATGGCCAACACAATAACAATGCGTGCAAATGAGGTCATCATCATGAGCGCACCTGGCAACAGGCTCATGACGGTCATGAAAAGCAGGATCTGTATGGTCAGTGAATAGCTTTGACCACCATCCTCGGTTGTCGTCACTGTCACCGCCTCCAACCCTGGTGCGGCCTGGCCAATAACTGGAAATAACAATAGTAGAAAAAACAGTTTCACTGCTGTTTCTCCTTTAATGCGGCATCCAGTTGTTGCTCAAATTTTGGGTTGCCATCAACAGCTGCACTCCACTCCTCTTTTGAAAGCACATGCAGCGTCTGCACCCGCCCGGGTGAGACGCCAACCAGCAGGCGCGTCTCTCCCACTTGCAGAAGTACAGCCCGCTCTCGTGCACCAAGCGAGATGCCGCCAACAATAGTAACAACTCCTTTTCCTACAGCAGGCAATCCACCAAAACGGCGCAAAATCCAAGCCAACCCGACAATAAGTGCAAGCACTAAAATCAGGCCCGCAGCTGTGTTGGCAAGATGACTGCTGTCCAGTGGAAGCTCAGCCAGACGTGCTGATGTTTTACTATCTTCTTCTACCGCAATCAATGAAGATGGCAGCAGCAGAAAAAGTGTTATCAGGATGCGGTTCATTGCAATCTCTTGACCCTGTCTGCCGGGCTGATTACATCGGTCAGGCGTATGCCAAACTTTTCATTTACGACGACAACCTCCCCTTGGGCAATCAAGGTTCCATTGACCAGCACATCCATTGGCTCTCCAGCCAGCCTGTCCAGCTCTACAACCGAGCCCTGGTTAAGCTGAAGCAGGTTACGAATGTTTATGCGGGCACGCCCGATCTCCATTGAGATGGTGACCGGCACATCCAGCAGAGATTCCAGGTTTACATCGACATTGCCCGTTGCAGCCGCATCAGATTCCAACTCCTGAAACTGTGCAGATTCAGCCGCAGCAGGCTTGGCTGGGGTGTCATCTGCGCCTGTATCTCCTGACTCCTCAAGCGCGGCAGCCCATTCATCGGCCAATGCTTCGTTTGGATCAACATTTTCATCATTCATCATAAATCTCCACTATGAATCGTGGTTTACTTCTTGATAATTTCTAATGCAGATATCATCCTTGTCTGCTTGTGCCACTCAGCAAGTTTTATGGCATAGCAGCCTTCTGATATCCCGAGTTGCCCCTTAAATATCGGCAGATCAGCCGCACAAACATCCAGCAGGTCTGGTATGTCTATCGGAATAATATCCCCCACTTTAAGCGCTGCAAGATCCTTCATGCTGATTTCCACCTGGCCCAACTTACTGACCAGTTCAACCTCAGATTCAAAAAACTGCTCTTTTAGCGCTATTGCCCAGCGGTCATCCCGCTCACCTCTATCGCTTTGAATGCCGGCATCCAGCAGTTCACGAATAGGTTCCAGCATGGAGTAGGGCAAGGTGAGGTAGAGATCCCCCCCTCCCGTCTCCAGATCAATATGGAAGGTCGTCACAACCACGACCTCTGTTGGACTTACAATATTTGCAAACTGGGGGTTAACCTCAGATCCAACATATTCAAACGTCAGGTCCATCACCAGTTTCCATGCCTCCTGGAGATCTTTAAACACAAGCTCCAAAAGCATTTGAACAACCCGAATCTCGGTAGGTGTAAATTCACGGCCTTCAATCTTTGTATGGAATCTGCCTGTGCCTCCAAAGTAGTTGTCCACCACACAGAACACCAGTTTTGGATCAAGCACACAGAGTCCCTGACCCCGTAATGGAGGAACTTTTATGATATTCAAGCTGGTGGGAACAAACAGGCTGTGCACAAACTCAGAAAACTTGAGCATCTGCACGCCCGATACAGAGATATCTGCCGTGCGGCGCAGCATGTTGAAAAGACTTGTTCGAAAATGGCGCGCAAAGCGCTCATTTATCATCTCCAGGGTGGGAAGGCGACCACGAACGATGCGATCCTGGCTGCCAAAATCATAGGATGATGGCTCTCCATCATCTGCGCCGGGTTCTGTATCTACATCACCATTATCAACACCGTGCAGCAGCGCATCAATTTCATCTTGTGACAGTAGGTCGTTTGCGCTCATGATATTACTGCATTACAAAGCTGGTAAAAAATACAGCCTCTACAGTCCCCGTTCCACCCTGCTCATCTACAATGCGTTGCAGCTCTTTCAATACATCTGCCTGTAGCTTCTCTTTTCCCTCCCGGCTGGCCAGATCAGACGCCGTTCGGCTCCCAAACAACTTCAAAAAGTGGTGCCGAATCATTGGGTCGTTATGTTTTAGAAACTCAATCAGATCTTCACTACGTGTGAGCGCCTGAACCCCAATCTGCAACATCTTTGCTCTGCTTTTGCCATCCGGCGATAAATTAACCACAAATACAGGCTCAAAATCCCGGTAGATTGCAGGCCCCTTCTCCTCCTCTCTCTCCTCTGCTTTATCTTCTTCGCCACCTTGGGCCGCCTCCTGGCCCGTATCTTCATCGGAGGGTGCTAACAGAAAATAGGTGATACCCACGCCAACCCCTATAAGCAGCAGCACGCCAAGTGCAATAACCAGGATTTTCTTCCATGGCGCCGGGGCTTTCTCAGCACCAAGATCCAACTCATCATCAAGTGGTTCATCATTCATTTTGGTATACCCTTTTTAATTTCACATTGGAAAAAGCAACAATCATGCCTCTTTGCAACAAGGCGATTTTTTTACTTAGTATTCATGAGCTTAAAACGCCACATTGGAGCAACGCCAGCATGTTGACTAGCGAAATCAAGGGGTATGACAAAATTATGGCGCTGCAAACAGCCCTCCTCTCATTGCATGCGCATACTATGGAGGGTCACTGCAAAGGGGGCTGCTTCTTCTATAAAGCTGAGCCTTAAGAGGTGCCATAGCGAAGCATCACCAGTACATTAGTTCTTGCTACGGCTTCGACTGCTCTTTGATCAGGTTAATTTGGAGGTGGGTAGGTTTTTTGCATTTATCCGTTCAGGCATCTCGCACCATAAAGCTGGTGAACAGCCTCTCCATCCGCTCCAATAATGCAGCATCACGGAGGAGGGCTGCACTCTCCATATTGCCGGGTTGATTCGTATTCCCCACCGGGCGGCAGGGCTGGAGCACATAGCGGGTCACGCCAAAAGCGGCCAGCTTTTCGGCCAGTTCAAGCAGGGTTTGGCGGTTAAAGAGATTGGGGTCGGCGGTGGTGCGTATCTCATGATCAACACCGCTCTCCAGCAGCAGTCCCAGGCTCTTCTGCGCCTTGACGCCGCTGCCGGTGATCCCGGTGAGTTGCGGGTAGTGTTCGAACGAGATTTTGATATCGAGCCCCACCCAGTCCAGCAGCGGCAGCAGTCGTCTCAGCCGCTCCGGGTGGGTGCCTGCGGTGTGCAGCGCCACCTTGAAGCCCATCGATTTGACGCCCTCCATGGCGTCGGCAAGCCCCGATTGAAACAGCGGTTCACCACCGCTGAAGACCACGCCGTCGAGCAGTCCGTGCCGTGGCTCCAGGAATCGCTGCAATCTCTGCCAGCCGCCTCCATCATGGGTGATTGGCAGCAGATGCGGGTTGTGGCAATAGGGGCAGCGCCAGGCGCATCCCTGGCAGAATACGACAGCCGCCAGGTGGCCTGGAAAATCGATGGTGGTCAGTGGTGTCAGGCCGCCGATGCTGAGCTGCATAGGGTGGTTCTCTCCATGGCCTGTTCGACAAAGTGGCAACGCTCGGTATGTTCACTCCGTTTGCCGGGGTTGAAGGAGGTGACCGGGCGGTGGTAGCCCATGACACGGGTCCAGACCTCACAACGCTGGCGCTCATCTTCGGATAGTGTGATAACAGGGTTATTGCTGTTTGACATAATGGTACTCCTCTTTAAGGAAAAGGTTGGGTTGATCATCAGGCGACGGCTTTGCGGCTGCGTTTTTCGGCCAGCCGCTCCTCGTCACAGTGAGGACAGAATTCATGTTCACCGGCCAGATAGCCATGCTGCGGACAGATGGAGAAGGTCGGCGTAATGGTGATATAGGGGAGGCGGAACCGCTCCAGCACCCGCCGCACCAGGGTGCTACAGGCCTTTGAGTCGGAGATGCGCTCGTTCATATAGAGGTGCAGCACGGTGCCGCCGGTGTACTGCGACTGTAGCTCATCCTGTAGCAGCAGCGCCTCGAAGGGGTCGTCGGTCAACCCCACCGGCAGCTGCGATGAGTTGGTGTAGTAGGGCGCCTCCGGGGTGCCCGCCTGGAGGATGTCGGCAAAGCGTTTCTGATCCTCCTTGGCGAAGCGGTAGGTGGTTCCCTCTGCCGGGGTTGCCTCCAGGTTGTACATGTGGCTGGTCTCATCCTGATAGGCCAGCAGCCGCTCCCGGACGTGGGTCAGCAGGCGCAGTGCAAACGTCCGCCCCCAGTCGTCGCTGATATCGTGGGCATCGCCGGTGAAGTTGCGGATCATCTCATTCAGGCCGTTGACGCCGATGGTGGAGAAGTGGTTGCGCAGGGTGCCCAGGTAGCGTTTGGTGTAGGGGAAGAGGCCGCCATCCATATAGCGCTGGATCACCTTGCGCTTGATCTCCAGGCTGTTGCGGGCCAGATCCATCAGCAGGTCGATACGTTCGAGCAGGGCGCTTTCATCCCCCTTGTAGAGGTAGCCAAGCCGGGCGCAGTTGATGGTGACGACACCGATGGAGCCGGTCTGCTCGGCTGAACCAAACAGACCATTGCCCCGCTTCAGCAGCTCGCGCAGATCCAGTTGCAGACGGCAGCACATGGAGCGCACCTGTCCCGGCTCCATGTCGGAGTTGATGAAGTTCTGGAAATAGGGCAGCCCGTAGCGGGCAGTCATGCCAAACAGACGCTCGGCATTCTCGCTCTGCCAGGGGAAATCCTCAGTGATGTTGTAGGTGGGGATGGGAAAGGTGAAGACCCGCCCCTTGGCATCCCCCGCCATCATCACCTCGATATAGGCGCGGTTGAGCATATCCATCTCTGCCTGTAGTTCGCCGTAGCTGAAGGGCATCTCCTGACCACCGATGAGCGGGATCTGCTCGCGCAGATCCTCCGGGCAGACCCAGTCGAAGGTAAGGTTGGTGAAGGGGGTCTGGGTGCCCCAGCGCGAGGGGACATTGAGGTTGTAGATAAACTCCTGAATCCCCTGCCTGACCGTCTCGTAGTCCAGCTTTTCACGCCGCACATAGGGGGCCAGATAGGTATCAAACGAGCTGAAGGCCTGCGCCCCGGCCCACTCATTCTGCAAGGCGCCAAGAAAATTGACCATCTGCCCCAGGGCGCTGGAGAAGCGCTTTGGCGGCGCGGCCTCAACCTTGTCCGGCACCCCATTGAACCCCTCTGTCAGCAGGGTGCGCAGTGACCAGCCGGCGCAATAGCCCGCCAGCATGTCGAGATCATGGATGTGCAGATCCCCTTCGCGGTGCATCAGGCCCACCTCCGCAGGATAGACATGATTGAGCCAGTAGTTGGCGGTCACCTTGCCAGCGGTATTCAGGATCAACCCGCCCAGCGAATAACCCTGGTTGGCATTGGCATTGACCCGCCAGTCGAGACGCTCCAGATACTCATTCATGGAGGCCTCCACATCCACCAGCGACTTGCTGTCACGGCGCAGCTTGCCGTGCTGCTCACGATAGAGGATGTAGGCGCGCGCGGTGCGGTGGTGGTTGGAGCTGATCAGCACCTGCTCCACCACATCCTGAATCTGCTCGATCTCCGGTGCCGTGGTGGTATAGCGGTGGCGCAGCACCTTCAACACCTGGGCGGTCAACAGCTGCGCCTCCTCATCGCTGAATTCGCCAGTGGCGCGACCGGCGCGCTGGATGGCCGAGGTGATCTTTTGGCTGTTGAAACGGGCCTGACGGCCATCCCGCTTGACGACAGCGGTGGGTAGATGGGCTACTGATTGCGCGTCAGTAGTGGTTTTCTCTGTTTGCATGGCTCCCCCATGTTGCGCTCTGCTGATGATTCGGAGACTTGCGCAAAGAGAGGGGAGAACAGAAAAAGATATTTCAGGCGCGGGCAGGCGCTATCCTCCACCCTTCAGCCTTGACGCGAGACCCGGGCTAAGGAACGTGTACGAAATAACTTCCGCATTCTGACTTGCTCTTTTGCCCCTGGTTGAACGATCTCAATCGTTGCGCAGGGCAACTATGCGCCTCTTGAGATCGTTCAACCAGGGACAAAATTGCTGCGCCATAATCGCGAAACTTATTCCGTGCACGTCCCTAACGGAATCCACTCTGGAATTCCGGCTCCGGCAGGTATTCGGACTCAGGGGAGCAAACCAATGGATGATTCACCTACGGCCACGGCTTCCCGCCCTGATGGACAGTGCCTGTACAGATGCACCTGTGGCTTTCGTTCCCCAATACCGCTGCGCGACAGTCCCGGAGTCTCACCGGGTTCCCTGTTGACGCAACCACTATATCTGGTGGTCGCACCGAAGCTGCGGCACAAGATAGCGTAATAAATGGGGCTTCGCAACCCTTTTTTATCTCTGTTTTTATCTCTGGCGCTGACGTGCCAGCCGGGTAAAGTCACACATAAAATCGACCCCCTGTTCAGTACGGCGAATGGCGGCATAGAGGGTGCCGTGCATACCCTGGGCGCCGAGTGGCCGGCTGGTCAGGCTGCTCTTCTGCGCCGCCTCTTGCAGCACCCAGTCTGGCAGGGCGGCAACCCCTCGCTGGCTGGCCACCAGCAGCAGGATGATGGCGGTAAGCTCCGCCTGGCGCACTGCGGCTGGCTCAACCCCTGCCGGTTGCAGAAAGCGGCTGAAGATATCGAGACGCCGCCGATTTACAGGATAGGTGATCAGCGTATGCCGGGCCAGATCCGCCGGTTCGATATGACGCTGCGCGGCCAGCGGGTGATGCGACGCCATCACCAGCAGCGCCTCATAATCAAACAACGGCTCAAAGAGCAGATCCGGCAGAGTGAGCGGATCAGAGGTAATCACCAGATCGACCTCACCCTTTTGCAGCGCCGGGATCGGGTCAAAGCTCATCCCCAGGCGGATATCCACCTCCACCTCAGGCCACTTCTGCCGGTAGCTGTCCAGTACCGGCATCAGCCACTCAAAGCAGGCGTGGCACTCGATGGCAAGATGCAGCCTGCCCGATACCCCCTCGGCGATACGCTTCAGCTCATCTTCCGCCCTCTCCACCTCGGAGAGAATCGACTCCGCCAGCCCGACCAGCAGCCTCCCCGCTGCCGTCAGTTGCAGTGGCTTGGTATTGCGCAGGAAGAGCGCTACGCCGAAGTAGCGCTCCACGGCCTTGATCTGATGCGACAGTGCAGACTGGGTGAGGTGCAGCCGTTTGGCGGCCTGCGCCAGATTTCCGCCCTCGTGGATCGCAAGCAGGCTGCGCAGATGGCGAAGCTCAAGAAACATGGTGAATAATTCTCATAATGATGTTTAATAATGTGAAATTGATTCAATATTAGCGGCTCGCCATACTTCCCCGCAACCCCACAGCAAGAAAAGAGGAGCGATTCATGACAACCACCCACAACCTGGGATTCCCCCGCATTGGCGCACAACGCGAGCTAAAAAAGGCCCTGGAGAGCTACTGGCGTGGTGACATCGATACCGAAGCGGTTGCAGAGATTGGCCGGGAGCTGCGGGCGCGTCACTGGCAACTGCAACAGGCGGCAGGGCTTGACCTTATCCCTGTGGGGGACTTCTCCTGGTATGACCATATCCTGGATATGTCGGCCATGCTGGGTGCGGTGCCTGAACGCTTCCAGTGGAGCGGCGAGCAGGTGGATCTGGACAGCTACTTTCGTATGGCGAGAGGGCGCGCCCCCAGCGGAGAACCGGCTGCCGCCTGTGAGATGACCAAATGGTTTGATACCAACTACCACTACATCGTGCCGGAGTTCAGCCCCGGGCAGGAGTTCCGGCTCTCATGCAACAAGCTGTTCGATGAGGTTGCCGAGGCGCAGGCACTGGGCTACCGGGTCAAACCCGTACTGCCCGGGCCATTGACCTACCTCTGGCTGGGCAAGACCCGGCAGGGTGATTTTGACAAGCTCGAACTGCTGGATACGCTCATCCCGGTCTATAGCGAGATCCTGCTCCGCCTGAAGGAGCAGGGGGTGGAATGGGTGCAGATCGATGAACCGATCCTCTCTCTCGACCTTCCGCCGGCATGGCGAAACGCCTTTGAATCCGCCTACAACCGGCTACAGCTTCCCGGGCTCAAGCGGCTGCTGGCCAGCTATTTTGGCCCATTGCAAGAGAACCTCACCCTGGCCTGCCGCCTGCCGGTGGATGGCCTGCATATCGATGCCATACGGGGCGGAGAGGAGCTGGATACCCTGCTCAGCTGGCTGCCTGGCTACAAGGTTCTTTCGGTGGGCATTGTTGATGGCCGCAACATCTGGCGTACGGATCTCGGCAGCGCGTTACAACAGCTGGCAGCCATCAAAGAGAAACTGGGGGAGCGGCTCTGGCTGGCCCCTTCATGCTCCCTGCTGCATGTGCCTGTAGACCTGGCGCAGGAGAGCAGTCTGGATGACGAGATCAAATCCTGGCTGGCGTTCGCCACGCAAAAGACCGAAGAGATCACAACCCTTCGGCAGGCGCTCGATGAGGGGCATGAAACGGTCGCCGAGAGGCTGGAGCTGGCGCGCAACGCCATTGCCGCACGCCGCAGCTCAGACCGCATCCACCACCAGGCTGTCAAGGCCCGCACCGCCACGGTGAGCGAGGCGATGGGCCGGCGCAGCAGCAGCTATCAGGAGCGCTCCCCGAAGCAGCGCGCCTGGCTCAAGCTGCCGCTCTTTCCCACCACCACCATCGGCTCCTTTCCGCAGACAGCCGAGATCCGTCAGGCACGCCAGGATTTCAGGCAGGGCCGGATCTACGAGGCCGACTACTGCCAGCGGATGCAGGAGGAGATCGCCCTGGTAGTCGAAAAACAGGAGGCGCTGGGGCTGGATGTACTGGTGCACGGGGAGCCGGAGCGCAACGACATGGTGGAGTATTTTGGCGAACTGCTGGACGGATTTGCCTTCAGCCGCTACGGCTGGGTGCAATCCTACGGCTCACGCTGTGTCAAACCACCCATCATCTATGGTGATATCAGCCGCCCCGAGCCGATGACGGTTGATTGGGCCACCTATGCACAGTCACTGACCGACAAACCGATGAAAGGGATGCTGACCGGGCCGGTCACCATGCTCAACTGGTCTTTTGTACGTGATGATCAGCCGCGATCAGAGACCTGCCTGCAAATTGCGCTCGCCCTGCGTGATGAGGTGCTGGACCTGGAGCGGGCCGGAATCAGAATCATCCAGATCGATGAAGCCGCCATGCGGGAGGGGCTGCCGCTGCGCAAGGGGGATTGGGCCGCCTATTTTGAGTGGGCGGTGGGCGCCTTCCGCATCACCGCCTCCGGGGTGGCGGATGAGACCCAGATCCACACCCATATGTGCTACTCGGAGTTCAACGACATCATTGAATCCGTTGCCGGAATGGATGCCGATGTGATCACCATCGAGACCTCACGCTCCGACATGGAGCTGTTACAGGCCTTTGAGGATTTTGAGTACCCCAACGAGATCGGCCCCGGTGTTTATGACATCCACAGCCCCAATGTGCCATCGGTTGAGCAGATCGTCTCGCTACTCAGAAAGGCCGCCAGCCTGATCCCGGCTGAGCGGCTCTGGGTCAACCCGGACTGCGGGCTGAAGACCCGTGCCTGGCCCGAGGTGGAGGAGGCGCTGGAGAAGATGGTGACTGCCGCACGGCTGCTGCGCAGCTAATGCGCCACCAAGGTCAGGTTATGGTCATCGCCCTCCCGAATAGACCATCCTGACATTGGTCGCCACCAGGCCGTTGCTTTTTTGCTCGCTCTCTTTAAGATAAAACTCGACGATGGTGCTGCGGTTGAGCAGCTCATCAACCGTGACATCGTCGGCCAGTTCATTGATATGGCAGAAGACGCTTTCATAGGGTGAGTCGGGGTCGCGCGGGTCGGTGATCCACAGGTTGGGGGAGAGCTCCCGGATAAAACGCAGAAAGCCATACCCCTTCTCCTCGAACCATTTGGTGCAGACACCGCGCACACAGTAGCCGGGTTTGCCCCACTCGTTGCGTGGCTCGCAGGAGAAGGGGAGCAGTTCCGGGATCAGAAAGCCTGAATAGAAGGCATCCACCTGGCGCTGTAGCGCCTTGGATACATTTCGAAAACCGATCAGCTCAACCCGGCAGCCTCTGTTTTGCAGTGCGGTAACCACCTGTAAAAAGTCGCCATCTCCGGTCAGCAGCAGCACCTGATCCAGGTTGGTTGCCTGCAACATGGCATCAACCGCAAGATCCAGGTCGGCATTGGCTTTGGTGGTGACATTGCCCTCCTCATCCGTATAGCGCTTGACATTTTTTACTGTGATCTTCCAGCCAAAATCCCGCACCATCTGCTGATAGGCATAAGATTTCTGGGCATATTCCGGCTCATTTTTGGCGCGCTCAGGGTCAAAGGCGATGTAGGTGTTAAGCCGCTGTGGTATGCCGCCATTACGCACGGCAAAACGGCGAAGATTGTCATAGCGGAGCTGATAACCGCCGTTAAAGCGAACATTTTCAGCATCAACAAAGACGCCGATCTTCAAGTTTGATTCCAAAATAACTTCTCTCTGGAACTGTTCCATCAATTCAAAATAAGGGGTGGGGACTACCTGATCCAAGAAAGGGACTCTAAAACCTGCCTGTTTTAGAAGTATATAGCGACTTAATGGTAATGCTTTTTGGCGACAGGCTGCAACCGGATAGATGAGGTTTTCAGACTAAAAAGGGAGGCGCTGCCCCCCTTTAATCTGGCGGGATGGTTGCGGCTACTTGTGATGCCGGTTCTCCACCAGGTGCTCAACCACGCTGGGGTCGGCCAGGGTAGAGATATCACCCACCTGATCAACCTCGTTGGTTGCCACCTTGCGCAGAATACGGCGCATGATCTTGCCCGAGCGGGTCTTTGGCAATGCAGGCGCCCACTGGATGATGTCGATGGTGGCGATAGCGCCAATCTCTTTGCGCACCAGTTGCACCAGCTCCCGCTTCAGTTCATCCGACTCTTCGACGCCTGCCATCAGGGTGACATAGGCGTAGATGCCCTGGCCCTTGATCTCATGGGGGTAGCCCACCACTGCCGCTTCGGCCACTTTGGGGTGCAGCACCAGGGCAGACTCGATTTCGGCAGTGCCCAGCCGGTGGCCGGATACATTGAGCACATCGTCCACCCGCCCGGTGATCCAGTAGTAGCCGTCGGCATCACGGCGGCAGCCATCGCTGGTGAAGTACATGCCGGGATAGGTTGAGAAGTAGGTATCGATAAAGCGCTGGTGATCACCATAGATATCACGCATGATGCCGGGCCAGGGGCGGGTGATGACCAGGTTGCCAGAGCCTTCACCCTCAATGATATTGCCTTCGGCATCTACAATGGCAGGCTCCACCCCAAAAAAGGGACGGCTGGCAGAGCCGGGTTTGAGTGCATGGGCGCCGGGTAGCGGGGTGATCAGGTGGCCGCCGGTCTCAGTCTGCCACCAGGTATCGACAATGGGGCAGCGGCCATCGCCAACTATGTGGTAGTACCACTCCCAGGCCTCGGGGTTGATTGGTTCACCGACCGATCCAAGCAGGCGCAGGGAGTGGCGCGAGCTCTTTTTGACCGGCTCGTCACCCGCGCGCATCAGGGCGCGCAGGGCGGTAGGGGCGGTGTAGAAGGAGTTGACCTGATGCTTGTCCACCACCTGCCAGAAGCGTGAGTTGTCGGGGTAGTTGGGGACGCCTTCGAACATCAGGGTGATGGCGCCATTGGCCAGCGGGCCGTAGACGATGTAGCTGTGGCCGGTAACCCAGCCAACATCGGCGGTGCACCAGTAGACCTCTCCATCGTGGTAATCGAATACGTATTTGTGGGTGATGGCAGAGAAGAGCAGATAGCCGCCCGTGGTGTGCAGGATGCCTTTGGGCTTGCCGGTAGAGCCTGAGGTGTAGAGGATGAAGAGCGGATCTTCCGCATCCATCTCCTCGGCGGGGCAGTCGCTGGAGGCCCCCTGCATCTGCTCGTGGTACCAGATGTCACGCCCTTCCGTCCAGTCGATAGCTCCGCCAGTGCGTTTGACTACCAGCACGGTGTGTACGTTGGGACAGGAGGCCAGCGCCTTGTCGGTGTTGGCCTTGAGCGGCACGGTTTTACCGCCGCGCAGCCCCTCATCGGCGGTGATGACGATTTGGCAATCCGAGTCGAGAATGCGGCCACTGAGCGAGTCTGGCGAGAAGCCGCCAAACACCACGGAGTGGACAGCGCCGATGCGGGCGCAGGCCAGCATGGCGACGCTGGCCTCGGGGATCATGGGCATGTAGATGCAGACCCGGTCACCCTTTTTAATGCCATGGTCTTTCAGCACATTGCTGAGTTTGCAAACCTCGGCATGCAGCTCACGGTAGCTGATCTTCCTCTCTTCAGCGGGGTCGTCGCCCTCCCAGATGATGGCGGTCTGATCCCCCCGGCTGTCGAGGTGCCGATCCAGACAGTTGTAGGCGGCATTGAGTTTGCCACCCTTGAACCATTTGATCTCTGCGGTATGGAAGTCCCACTCCTGCACCCTGTCCCACCGCTTTGACCAGGTGAGAAAGTGGTCTGCCTGCTCCGCCCAGAAACCGTCAGGGTCCTCAACCGATTGTTTGTACATTGCCTCATACTGCTCAGCATTAATGAGTGCATTTACAGCAAAATCCACTGGAACGGGATAGACTTTGTCATCGGACATCTGCTTCTCCTTAAAATTATTCTAAGACCAAAGACCCGGTGTCTCGGCTAAGCTTATCGTGAAATCTTTGAAGACAGAAGCGCAATCAATCGCTATGGACTAAAAAGCGCCTCCCCCAATACCTCTTGCCCAGTTGAGGAAATTTCTGCTGGATCTTACGCGAGATTCCCCCTTTGAACTTCTTCATCATTTCACTTACCGATAGCTTCGGTGGATACGATATATACAAATACGCATAATCCTTGCTCACAACCCCCTGTAATTATATCGATATCTCCAGCATCACAACTTGTCTAATCAGGTCTCGTATCCGCTCTCCCATCTCTTTGGTTAACACTTTGTAACGGTACTTCGTTATCTACACCACGTGGATCTTAAGGTCATAGACTGGATGCGGCACTTTTCTTTTAGACCTCATCTCCTCATACTAAAGCCCTTGCACTAAAGTGCATAGTTTTTTAGGAGTCTGTCGGGTTTCGGTGGATTGTAGCGAGGGAGTGGGAGAGTGAGCGCAAATATTCCCGGTTTTGAGGCGCATAGTGGGCCTACGCAACGAAAAACCGGGGATATTTGAGCCGCTCTCCCACTTCCGCAGCCAGTTCATCCTAAGCCCGACAGGCTCCTGGCGCCCAGTAATAAAACCCCAAGAGATTCAACCTGCTTGGCAAGAGAGGGCTGGAAGTCTTGATTTGAACCAACCGGACTACATAGATGAGAGTTGTTCTTTATAACGAGGTAAACCCCGCCAAAATCCCCGGATTCAAGAAAATGAAGAGCTACCTGGAGGCAGACGATTTCCGCTCGGCCGAGGTCAAGAAGGTGGGGGACAATCTCTATCGCGCCAGGTTGGATCGCAGCAACCGCCTGCTGTTTGCCATCTACCACTATCAGGGGGAGGCCTATGCCCTGGTATTGGAGTGCATTAAGCAGCATGCCTACGAAAAATCCCGCTTTCTCAAGCGTGGCGTCACGGTGGATGAGGCCAAGATTCCCACCCTGAACTCGCTGGATGAAGTAAAGCCGGAGCCTCTGATCTACCTCAACCCCGACAGTTCCACATTCAATATACTGGACAAGATCATCTCTTTTGACGAGGCTCAAAGCGAACTCTACGCCCTCCACCCACCACTGATTATCATTGGCTCGGCCGGTAGCGGCAAGACGGTGCTGACCCTGGAGAAGATGAAAGAGGCGGTGGGGGATATTCTGTATGTCACCCGCTCTCCCTATCTGGTGCATAACTCAAGGGATCTCTACTATGCCGCCGGTTATGCCAATGAAGATCAGCAGATCGATTTTCTCTCTTTTCAGGAGTACCTGGAGAGCATCCAGGTGCCTGCGGGGCGAGAGATGCATTTCAGGGAGTTCTCCGCCTGGTTTGCCCGCCGCCGCATGGTCAGCGGCCTGAAGGATGCCCATCAGCTGTTCGAGGAGTTCAAGGGGGTCATTACCGGCCCGGCCACCAGCTCCTCCTATCTCGGGCGGGAGGAGTATCTTGGGCTGGGGATAAAGCAATCCATCTTCTCCCACGAGGAGCGGGAGCGGGTCTATGATCTGTTCGCCAAGTACCTGGAGATGATGCATGAGCAGGGGTATTACGATGCCAATATCCTCAGTCATGAGTACCTGGCAAAGGTAGAGCCACGATACGATTTCATCGTGATGGATGAGGTGCAGGATCTGACCAATATCCAGATGCAGCTTATCCTGAAGTCACTGCGTGATCCGGCTGGTTTTATCCTCTGTGGCGATTCAAATCAGATTGTACATCCCAACTTTTTCTCCTGGTCCAGGATCAAGAGCTTTTTCTACCAGCAAGAGGGGGCTGCGCCGCAAGCAGATCTGATCCGTATTCTCAATACCAACTACCGAAACTCCGTTGCAGTGACCGAGGTTGCCAACCGGGTTTTGAAGATCAAGCGCGCCCGCTTCGGCTCCATTGACAAGGAGAGTAACTATCTGGTGAAGAGTAACGCCCACAATAGCGGGGAGGCAGTTCTGCTGCCGGATGAGGAGGGCATAAAAGCCGAGCTTGACCGTAAAACCCGCCAGTCAACCCGTTTTGCAGTCATTGTCATGCACCCGGAGGATAAAGCGGCCGCCAGGGCCTGTTTCGGCACGCCGCTGGTCTTTTCGGTGCAGGAGGCCAAGGGGCTGGAGTATGAGAATATTGTGCTCTATAACTTCACCTCTGGGGAGGAGCAGCGGTTTCGGGAGATTACCCGTGGAGTGGAACATGGTGATCTTCAGCAGGAGCTAACCTTCGCCAGGACAAAGGATAAGCGTGATAAATCCCTTGAGATCTACAAATTCCATATCAATGCCCTCTATGTGGCAATCACCCGGGCTGTACGCAATATCTATCTCATCGAGCGGACAACCGGGCAGCGTCTGTTTGACCTGCTCGACCTGCAGCCATCCAGGGATGGTCTGCAACTGGAGAAGCAGGATTCCAGCCTGGACGAATGGCGCATGGAGGCGCAACGGCTGGAGCTCCAGGGAAAGCAGGAGCAGGCGGAGGATATTCGCAATCAGATCCTGAAGCAGAAACCCGTGCCCTGGAAGGTGTTGCACGGTGATTCCCTGGAGCAGCTCCAGCAGCAGGCCATTGAGGAGAACAACAAAAAAGCGAAGATTACCCTGTTTGAATACGCCCTGGTCTACCGGGATCAGCCCCGTCTGAATGCGCTGATCAAATCCGGATTCGCCCCTGCCAAAAACCCGAACAAAGGGCTACAACTATTAAACAAAAAGCACTATATGCCCTATGAGCTGAAGCACCCTGGCGCTGTGCTGCGACAAACGGATCAGTATGGCACCGATTTCCGCAATCTCTTCAATCAAACGCCATTGATGGTCGCCAGCCGCATAGGCAATGAGCCGCTAATCAAAGAGCTGAGAGAGCGAGGGGCGAATACCGAGCTGATCAACAATGCCGGATTCAATGCCTTCCAGATCGCTTTGGAACAGGCGCTGGGCGATCCAAAATACAGTAGTAAAAAGCTGGCTGCCGTCTATCGACTGCTGGAGCCTGACTCTCTTGATATCCAGGTGGATGGGCGTCTGATTAAACTGGATAGACGCTCAATGGAGTTCCTGATGCTCAATCTGATGATGGCGATGTTCTATACCCGGCTTGGAGAGAAAATTGTCCGCGCATGGGGGGCTTTTCAGAGCAGCGACTTTGCAGAAGCACTGGCACATTTTCCGGAACATATCCTGCCTGCCCGGCGAAAAAAGCGCCCCTATATCTCCAGCATCCTGTCAAAAAATGAGGTCAGCCGCGACGACAAGTATAACCGCAAACTCTTTCTTCGAGTGAAGCATGGCCATTACATTATGAATCCAAAACTGAGTCTGCGGGTGGAAGGCGAGTGGCGAAATATTTTTGAACTGCTTTCATTCGACATGATCGCCCATGTACCTACGGACAACTATTCCCACTGGAGCGGTTATGACCACAATGCAATAAACCAGCAGCGTATAGAGCAGTTTGCAAACAAGATCAGGACATACGCCGAGAAGGGGTGCTGGAATGAGCTCTTTTGACCTGGGCCTGCTCCCCTCAGGACATCTTCACTGCTTCCCGTTAAATGTAGATGACGCAACGGGCAAAGCCACCCCCATCAGCAAGGCATTTACCCGTAGCGTGGGAGAGGGGCTGTTCACCCTGGCGGCCAAAAAAGATAGCACGGATCTCACTCCATCACTGCAATATTGGCGCAGCTTTGCCTGCAAATATCTGAGCGAACGCTGCCTGCTGGCGCAGACAGACCCACTACAGCCTGATCCTGTCGAGCCGTTCACCGCTACTGAAACCATGCCTCTGCTCCTGAGTGTGCCACCTATGCGTGGCGCTGAGTATCTCTCTGCATCGGTGCTACAGGATATTCGATCCCTGCTGGATAACTGGGTCTGCGAACAGATACGAGCTATCGGCGGGCTTGATGCACTCCTGGCCAAAAAGGCGCCACAGTGGCATCAGGTGGGCCGCGTCTGCTTTCATCTGGCGGAGAACAAAAATGACCCCGACTACCCCTTTGCCTTCATGGCAACCTATGCCCCCGAACTTTCAGAGCAGGGCCGTATCCGTCATCAACCCCTCAGCCGCGCCTTGCAGGAGTACGCAGGCGCAAAAAACAAAAAGGCGTTGATCCGCCTGCTTTCACCTGTTCAACTTGCCGCTGAATCCAGCCCCATGATCAAAGACCTGGTTGCAACCGGTGATATCTATCACCCCCTGGCCTGGTCACCAGAGGAGGCCTATATATTCCTCAAAGATGCGCCGCAGTACGAGCAGAGCGGCGTGGTGGTTCGATTACCTGATTGGTGGAAAAAACGGATCAGACCGCGTGCTGGCGTTACCATTGGTGAGAAAAAGAAAAACAGCCTCAATACCGATTCACTGCTGGATTTCAAACTGCATATCGCCCTGGGTGACGAGCCGCTCAGCAAGGCTGATCTGAAAAAACTGATGGCCGCAGGTGATGGCCTTGTTTTTATGAAGGGTCAGTGGGTTGAGGTGGACCAGGAAAAGCTAAGCGAAGCCCTGGCCCACTGGAAAAAAGTGGAGGCAGAGGCGGCCAGTGGCGGGCTCACCTTTGCGGAAGGGATGCGGCTGCTGGCCGGTGCGCCTGCCGATCTGAAGGCAGATGCGCTGGAAGAGAGCCGCGAGTGGTCTTTTATCCAACCGGGCAAATGGCTGGCCTCACAGTTGGAGGCGTTGCGCAAGCCCGATCAAATGAAGGCCGTCATTCCGGGCAAGGCGCTCAAGGCCACCCTTCGCCCCTATCAACAGGCGGGGGTAAACTGGTTGTGGTTGCTCTCCCAACTGGGTCTGGGCGCCTGTCTGGCGGATGACATGGGGCTGGGAAAAACCATGCAGGTCATATCACTGCTACTGGCGCTGAAAAAGAGACGGAGTGACAAACCCTCCCTGCTGGTGCTGCCTGCATCGCTGATGGGCAACTGGAAAAGAGAGCTTGACCGCTTTGCCCCCTCCCTGCGCTGCCTGTTTATACATAGCTCCCAGCTCAACAAAAAGGCGATGGATGCCATGGCAGAAGAGAGCGCAGCGCTACAGAACACCGACCTGGTACTGACCACCTATGGCACGCTCATGCGTCAAGAGTGGCTTCAACAGCAACAGTGGCGGCTGCTGGTGCTGGATGAGGCCCAGGCGATCAAAAACCCCACCACCAGGCAGAGCAAGGCAGTGAAGAGGCTCAAGGCCCAATCCCGTATTGCCCTGACCGGCACGCCGGTGGAGAACCGGCTATCTGATCTCTGGTCCCTGTTCGACTTCCTGAACCCCGGCCTGCTGGGATCAGCCACGCGATTCAAGGGATTTGTAAAATCACTCTCTGAGCGAGAGAGTGATCAATATGCACCACTGCGCAATCTGGTAGGCCCCTACATCCTGCGCCGTCTTAAAACCGACCGCTCAATCATCAGCGACCTGCCGGAGAAGACGGAGGTGCCCGCCTACTGTGGTCTGAGTAAAGTCCAGGCGGCGCAATATCAGCAAGCCGTCACCCAGATGGCGCAAGCCATTGAGAACCTTGAAGGCATAAAACGCCGTGGTCTGGTGCTCTCCTACCTGCTGCGTTTCAAACAGATCTGCAATCACCCATCACAACTGCTGGGGGATGACGAGTACGATCCAAAAAAGAGCGGGAAATTTCAGCGCCTGGCCGAACTGTGTGAAGAGATCGTCTCACGCCAGGAGAAGTTGCTGGTATTTACCCAGTTCCGCGAAATGACCAGGCCACTGGCCGACTTTCTGGCACAGCAGTTTGGCCAACCCGGCCTGGTGCTGCATGGAGGCACTGCCGTCAAGCAGCGGCAAAAACTGGTTGAACGGTTCCAGCATGAAGAGGGGCCGCCCTTCTTTATTCTATCTCTCAAGGCGGGAGGAGTCGGCCTCAACCTGACGCAGGCATCCCACGTCATCCATTTTGATCGCTGGTGGAATCCGGCAGTGGAAAACCAGGCCACAGACCGCGCCTTTCGCATCGGCCAGAAAAAAAACGTACTGGTTCACAAATTTATCTGCCAGGGAACGGTAGAGGAGAAGATAGACGCCTTGATCAGTGAGAAAATGGCTCTCGCCGATGATCTGCTGGAAGGCAGCGCCGAAACGCTGCTTACAGAGATGGATGATAAGGCACTACTTAATCTGGTATCACTCGATATTGAAAAGGCGCAAGTCTAATGAATCTGATAGGTGAAATAACATGAGTTATGGCGGATGGCCCCCCTACGTACCGGTAGCAAAACGGCGTGCCAAGGCGGCCAGAGAGATGAAAAAACTGGCCAAAAAAGGGGTAAAAATTGAACCCATTGAGGTTCAGGGGCGGAAGATCGCCCGTACATTCTGGGGTGAAGCCTGGTGTAATCATCTGGAGAAATTCAGTGATTATGAGAATCGCCTGCCAAGAGGGCGAACCTATGTACGCAATGGTTCAGTCTGCCACCTGGCTATATCCAAAGGAAAGGTCGAGGCCATTGTCAGTGGTTCATCACTCTACAAAATCAACATCAATATCACCCCACTCTCTGCAAACAGATGGAAAAGCATACGCAAACAGTGTGCCGGTCAGATTGGCTCCATGCTGGAACTATTGCAAGGGCGTTTCTCTGACAATGTCATGGAGATAGTGACCGATCAGAACAGAGGATTATTTCCAAAGCCCAGCGAGATAAACCTCGCCTGTGACTGCCTGGACTGGGCCGAGATGTGCAAACATATTGCCGCCGTCCTGTACGGTGTTGGCGCCAGACTGGATCATCAGCCGGAACTGCTTTTTCTGCTGCGCAATGTTGATCATGAAGAGCTGATATCGGCAGAGCTGGATATACAGACAGCTACAGCAGGAAAAGGAAAACGGCGGCGGCTGCCAGAAGCAGATCTTTCCGATATGTTTGGTGTGGATATGGAAGAGAAACCTGTCCACAAAAAAAGGGTTGCCAGCAAAAAAACCAGTAAGAAAGCAGCCAGGAAGCAGGTTAATAAAAATCCGTCAGGAACGGATTTTCACGCCAGTCCCAAAGGGGTGAAGCACATGGATGCGTCGAATAAAAAGACGGTTGCTGCGAAGAAAAAGAGAAGCGCATTTACCCCAACAGCAGCAGCGATAGCCAGACTACGGAAGCGGTTTAAGATGAACACATCACAGTTTGCCAAGCTGGTTGGTGTGAGCCCACCTACGGTGACCAACTGGGAAAATGGCAGCGGCAAACTCAATCTCCACCAGCGCACCAGCGATGCACTTACCAAGGTGGCCGAACTCACACCGGAGCAAGCCGCAAGAAAAGCAAAGCGTATTCGATAGAATCAAGCCAGGAGCCTGTAGCAACTGAAGTAAATTGCCATTTAAATTAGCCTGTTCTCGGACCTAAAGTTTCCCGCTTTACCCTAAGCGGCCATGCGCAATAAAGCACTGATAAAGGAATTTTGAGTGGGTTTGCCAAGTTTAGGCATCATGTCTAGGAGCCTGTCGGACTTAGGCGGATTGTAGCGAAGGAGCAGGAGAGTGAGCGCAAATATTCCTGGTTTTGAGGCGCATAATGGGCCTACGCAACGAAAACCGGGGGATATTTGAGCCGCACTTCCACCTCTGCAGCCAGCTCATCCTAAGCCCGACGGGCTTCCAGATCTATTTGTTAGCTGCTTATTCGACTTCACTCAGAGCAATACCGAGTGCTTTCGCTACACCTTCTCCATAGGCCCGATCCGCCTTTAAACAATTTCGAATATGACGCTTGCGCACCACATCATCAACAGTTGCTAATTCAGCTGCTGTATTCTCAAACAAGAGATTCTGCTTTTCAGGACTCATAAGGCGGAAGAGCATGCCCGGTTGTGTGTAGTAATCATCGTCATCTTCTCTGTAATCCCAATTATCAGCTGCACCAGAAATCTCGAGTGGCGGTTCTTTTGCATCAGGACTCTCCTGCCATAGACCAAGGCTATTTGGCTCATATGCCTTCGTGCTGCCGTAGTTACCATCAACGCGCATGGCCCCATCACGATGAAAACTGGCAACAGGGCAGCGTGGTTTATTGACCGGGATTTGTGCATGATTTACACCAAGACGATAGCGCTGCGCATCGCCATACGAGAAAAGACGACCCTGTAACATTTTGTCAGGAGAAAAACCGATACCAGGTACGATACTGGCAGGGTTAAATGCAGCTTGTTCCACTTCGGCATGATAGTTTTCCGGGTTTTTATTTAATTCAAGTACACCTACATCAATTAATGGGTAATCTTTATGCGGCCATACTTTTGTAAGGTCAAAGGGGTGGAACCGATAAGTGGCTGCATCTTTTTCAGGCATTATCTGTACTTTAAAATCCCAGCGCGGAAAGTCTCCCCGTTCAATAGACTCGTACAGGTCGCGTTGATGACTCTCACGATCGCTGCCAATAATTTCAGCAGCCTCAGCATTCGTTAGATTTTCAATGCCTTGTTGACTCTTGAAATGAAATTTAACCCAGAACCGCTCATTGCCTGAATTAATGAAACTAAAGGTATGGCTACCGAAACCGTGCATATGGCGGTAGGTTCGCGGTATACCTCTATCACTCACCAGCACTGTGATTTGATGCAGGGCTTCAGGCAGAAGCGTCCAGAAATCCCAGTTGCTCTGAGCACTACGCATATTGGTGCGTGGATCACGCTTAACAGCATGGTTAAGATCAGGAAATTTGAGCGGGTCACGCAGGAAGAATACTGGGGTATTGTTGCCAACCATGTCCCAGTTACCCTCTTCCGTATAAAACTTGATTGCAAAACCCCGAATATCGCGCTCTGCATCGGCAGCACCTCGCTCTCCTGCTACGGTAGAAAACCGGGTGAATATTTCTGTTTTCTTGCCTACCTCAGAAAATAGTTTTGCCTTTGTGTATTTGGTAATGTCATTCGTTACGGTGAACGTGCCATAGGCACCTGAACCTTTGGCATGCATGCGTCGCTCAGGTATTACCTCCCTATCAAAATGCGCAAGCTTTTCCAAAAACCAAAAATCCTGTAACAGCATCGGACCTCTTGGGCCAGCGGTCAATACATTTTGATTATCAGCAACCGGACAGCCATTGGCTGTTGTCAGTTTTGTTTTTTTATCGGTCATCGTATTTCTCCTTTGACAATTTTCTAAAGATAATGGGAGCCATACTCATTTCTGGAGCCTGCCGGGCTTAGGATGAACTGGCAGGCTCCTGGTGCATGGACAAAAATCTGAATGCGGTATGCCCTGTTGATTGATCTTGGCAGACAAACAACCCGCAGGTAGCCTGCACCGCATGACTAATAGCAATGTCCCTTCATTACCCATAACTTCCATCGACATTTCAATTAGATAGGTATTTCAGTTAAACTGCAAGCCCAACTTTAGTCAATACCTGGGGAGGGTTTCGATGATGAGTTGGGTCGCCCACGAACTGCAGGCCACTCAAGTGCCGGAATGAGCGTTTAAACAAGCATCTTGAAAAATTACTCACGAGTTTGAGCAAGAACAGAGAGGGAAGTATTCCTGCGGCCTGCCAAGGGTGGATCGAAGCAAAAAGCACCTACCGCTTTTTCGTTAATGCCAGAGTTGGGTTCGATGAAATTCTATCGTGCCATAAGGAGGCGACCCCTGGCCACACAGCCCAGGAAGTGAGTCGCCATTTAAATTAGCCTGTTCTCGGACATGCTCCTGGGTTTAAAATAACGCCCTATGAACAGCTACTACCCCCCCAAAGATCTACTTGCCGGGCGCACTATATTGGTAACAGGCGCTGGCACTGGCATCGGCCGTACCGCAGCAGAAACTTTTGGCAAATATGGCGCAACCGTCATATTGCTTGGCCATAACATCCCAGAGCTGGAAAAGGTTTACGATGCCATTGATGATGCCGGCAGCCCACAGCCTGCAATCTACCCGCTGAATCTTGAATCAGCCAAAGATACCGATT
>WFXD01000120.1 GCA_015490795.1 Gammaproteobacteria bacterium | reverse complement strand
TTAGGTGGATTGTAGCGAGGGAGTGGGAGAGTGAGCGCAAATATTCCCGGTTTTGAGGCGCATAGTGGGCCTACGCAACGAAAAACCGGGAATATTTGAGCCGCTCTCCCACTTCCGCAGCCAGTTCATCCTAAGTCCGACAGGCTCCTAGGCTCTATCAAGGTTATATTGACGCTGCACTAGTTTCGTTGGTAAATAGAGATCCCATTATTGCGTCTGTTCTCAAATTTTTTCACTTCAATGAGATGCATTCGTTCAAGGTACTCTGCCCAGGCTGCTGGCGGCCTCCCTTTTCTGGCATAAACGGCAAGATAGTCATACATCATATCTGATGACGGCACCGCAACGTACTTGCATGCATGGCGCTGGTTCCGCTCAATGCCCCGGTTGATGTAGTAGCAGAAGCGCAGTGATTCTGATGTTACTATCCGGCTGTCTGCTTCGGTGTTGAGCCGTATCCACTCGGCAGAATCCAATAGATACTGCTTTGAATAGCCGCCAAGTGAGATCAGCCCATCCGCCCCCATCAGCATAATCATCACCATCACGACAGGGAACAGCGGGGAATTTTGCCCCTTGTTTCGCTTCTGCTGCCACAAACTCCAGGCGGCATTCAAGAGAAAGGGCAACAATAGCAGGGCCGACAGCACCAGTGGCATGGTAAAGCGCGCCTGAAGAAAAAACTGAGGCACTACAAACAGAATCAGCACCATTAGATTGATCAAAACCACCCACGCAACAAATGGCCGCAATCCCTTTGGAAGCACAAGATTCGCATACAGCTGTGGCAGGAAAAGTATGATGCTATAGAGCGGGCTCATAACGGTGACTGTCTTTGTGATGACAATCAGCGCCAATATGATGATCACACCCTGCATCGCAAACTTTGCCGAGAACACCGGCAAAACCCCCTGACGAATCACCTCTGCCTTCTGCTCCAGATCGACGGTTATCGCATTCCAGAACTCAATGAGACGACCGGGAAACTCGCCCAACCGACCCAGATTATCCCCCACCAGCGGCAGAAGCAGGAGGCCGGCAAGCAGCAAGGAGCATGTAATCCAGTTGGCCTGAGCAAAGGCGACAAAACGCTGCTTTAGAGGGGGGGCTTTTTTCATGAGCAGGATCAGTGGAAGCAGCGCCATCATGACAAAGCCTTCCATACGAAACAGGCATGAAATCAAGATGGCAGCATTCCAGGCCAGCCCCCACTTTGGATGTGGATCTCGATAGTGTTGAAACAGAAACCGCAGCCCAATCAGGTAGAAAAGCCAGTACCCGTGATCACGCAAAATCTCATCACGGCTCTCATTAAGGTAGGGCAAACTCAAGATCACCAAACCCGCCAGCATCTGGGTTCTTTTATCGCCACCCAACAAGCGGATAAAGTCGATGAAGCAAACGACTAACAGAGCCAGAAAGAGCATGCTCAACAGGTAGGCAGCATGCTCCGGGATCAGGCCGGTGACCTGGCTGGTCACGCTAATAAATATAGACAGAAACGGCCAGGAATAGAGAGAAAAGGCCGCTTTCCACTCACCCTGACTTATCAGGTCGGCAACAATAAGGTAGAGGGCACCATCGTTATTGACAACCTCATCCTGTGCAATCACCAGCAGAGAGAATATGAGGCTCAGGAGTACAGCAACCCAACGGATTTGCTGTTCATTGCACTTGATTTTATCAGATGAAAACAATGCGTCTTTTTCCAATCATAAGGTTGATACTGAGACAGTCCTTCTCTGACGCTACTGAAGCGCAAAGCCGCCCATTATCACTTATTATGGAATCTTGTCCAATATGAGAAAATCACCTCCAGAATAATAAAAGCGGGCCTATGCCATATTGAGTGGATGATAGACCACACAAAAGCCCCCTCCCCCTTGTAGGGGGAGGGTTGGGGCGGGGGTAAAATGCAACGCATCTCACCAAGAATAAGAAATAAGGGGGTATCCACTTCACTGGCCTAATAAATGCGTATGTCATTGATCCATAAGATCCTTTTTAGGTTATGTGATTTTCGCATAAAACCAAATGAATCAAACTCTTACGGAACCGAGGCCAGTGAAGTAGATACCCCCTTTAAGAAATAACTCACGCAGCCTGCGTATACCCATAAAGCGGGCACAAGTACCCATAAAACGGGCACAAGAGAATATGACAGATGTTGAACGGATGTCATGGACTAAAATACGAAGCCGCCAATTACGAGGTTTCCGCTTTCGAAGACAACACCCAATAGGGAAGTATGATGCAAACAATCTGCACACATTTACCCCCATCCCAACCTTCCCCCTTAAAGGGGGAAGGAGCATGATGCCCCACTCAATATGGCATAGACCCATAAAAGCCTCTGCTTTACTCACGCACCAGCCGAAACCCCAAAATTGATAATTGTGAGGATGGAGCCTGTTTATTGCGCTCCGCAGTGCGCATACTCATACCTGGTTTGCTATAAGCGCCCCCGCGCACCACGCGCTGTTTGCACAGTGGCACCACCCGGGCGCTGCCATTAGCTGGCGCATCTACATAATTTGGGCTATAGCAATCCTGAATCCACTCCATGACATTGCCTGCGGTATTGTGCAGCCCAAAGGGGTTGGCTTTAAATGAACCGACCGGGGCTGTGCGTTCACCCGCCCATTTGACGCCGCAGTTGTAGCAGTTGGCCTGGTTCTCCTCCAGCTTGTAGCCCCACCAATAGAGACTGTTGTTCCCTGCGCCTGCGGCATACTCCCACTCTGCCTCAGTCGGCAGTCGATACCTGGCTCCAGTCTGCTCCGACAACCAGGCTGCATAGGCTACCGCATCTTCCCAGGTTACATTGATAACGGGACGGCGCCCTCTTCCCCAGCCCTGATCATTTGGCAGGGCGCGCCCTGTGGCCTGGGCGAAGCGGTCATACTCTTCAAAAGTGGTCTCATAACGAGCGATATAATAACGCCGCAGCTCTACCCTGTGGAGAGGCTGTTCATCCTGTTTCAGTATATTGTGATTGCTCCCCATCAAAAATCTGCCTGCGGGAATCTCTACCATGGCAGGGCCGACAGAGCCGTCCGGTAGACGATCATGTATCACCTTTGGCACGCTGGGCTTTGCAGGCTTAGGCGTTGCTGCCGGGGCAGCAGCCACTCGCGCTGCCTTTGGCTTTTCCACCGCCATGTTGGGCATGCCCTTTTTTATATCCAGTGGTTTTGATGATTCCGGATCGATCTCTTCGGACGGCAGCCAGCTGGACAACAGCTCTTGCACCGCCCTCTCCCCCGTCAGGCTGAAGATGATTTCATCCTTTCCATTGAACACCAATAGTGCATTTAAAACGGAAAAACAGATAAGTCCGCCCATCAACATGCCAAAGAGACCGGCCTTCACCTGCCGGCCATCTCCACCAGTACCGCTCTCTGTTACGCTATTTGCAGCACCACGGGACTTATACGTTGCAAGCTGCTCTTTTAGCCGCTCCACCATCCCTTCAGCATGCCGGTGCGCCTCATCTGCCTGCTCATACCGCGCTGTGGCTGATTCCAGTTTTACTTTTAACTGCTCCATCTCCTGTTTGACCTGCTCAAGATGGGCATCCCTATCCTCCAGTGCATCCTCCAGTGAGCGCTGCTCAAGCAGCGCCCGCTCCATCTCGCTGCCACGCTCTTTGATGGCATTGTGCAGTTGCTCCAACTCCTGCCGAATGGCCTCCTGATCGACAGGGTCCATAGTGGACTTCTGCTGCTCCAGCCTGTTCTGGAGTACCTTTCCTCTCTCCTGTAACTGTTCTGTAGTTTGAGTACACTCATAATCCAGGCCGGCCTGCAGCTGTGTCACTCGCTCTATTTCAGCCAGATCCGGAGTGCAGAGCAGGCTGGAGGCATCGACCATTCTGCTCTGCCTGGATTGCTTTTCCAGCTGCTGCAAGGCCTCCTCTTTCTCTTTCTTGGCTGCTGTCAGCTGTTGCTGTAACTGCTTAAGCTGGTTTTGCACAGTTTGCAGCTCTGCCGTTTCAATCTGCTCCTGCTCCTGCGCTGTTGAAAGCAGCACCTCCAACTCAACTTCCTGCTCTCTTTTTCCTGATCTAAGCCTGTTGATCTGCCGCTCTAAAACCGCATTGGCCTCCTCTGCCTGCTTTACCCGCTGCTCAAGTGACTCAATCTCTTCTGTTAATTTCTGCTCTATCGGCTCATGCGGTGCAACACTCGCATGATCACCGCCGGGCCTGAGCGTGATGATCTTGGCGCTCTTTTCCTGTGGCGATAGCTCTCTGCAGATTAATGTATTGTCCGGGATAGATTTTATACCGCCGCTCAGAATGACCGCATCAAAGCCACGCTCCAATAAAAGAAAAGCGGCAATGGCGCTGTAGCGCCCATCCTGGCAATAGATAACATATTGATGCCCCGGCGCCAGGCTTGATACCTGAAAACGCAGTGAATTAAGCGGTAGATTGATGCTGCCACTCATGTGTCCCTGCTGGTACTCTGCTGGTGAGCGAATATCCAGCCAGACACCATTGGCTGCCGTTATCTTGCAGGCCTCACTGAAGTTTATCGTGGTTGCCAGGGGGTGCTTTATGAGGTTGATAAAATCATCCTTGCTGAGTCGCATCAAAACACCGTCACTCAACATGCTTACCGTGCTGCTTCGCAGGTTGTCTGACAGCAGGGCATCCTCTCCAAAACAGTCCCCCGGCCCAAGCTGGGCCACCTCGATTGACTGATAGCCATCTACAGGTTTCTGGGATACCGCACAGCGCCCTTCACTGATAAAGTAAAAGTAGTCACCCTCTTCACCCTGCAGGATAATCTCCTCATCCTTGCGCACAGCCATCTCTTCCATGCGGCTCATGACATGCCGGATATTCGCCCGGGGAATATGCTGGAAAATCTGCGATTGCAGCAACAGGCCTTTCCAGTCCCTATCCTCTGCACTGTTCAACCGCTCAGCTTTATAGGCATTGGCGCGGGCATGTTCAATCAGCTCACTCAATCTGTGGCTGTTGATACGCACATACTCAATGCGCGATTTGGCACGGGCTGTGTGTTGCCGCGGCAGCTGATGGGCTATCGCAAATCGTGTGGCATCCGTGTTGCCCGTCAGGGTCTCTACCTCGGTCTCGCCTTTTAATAGCGATATTTTGCCAGAGAGCAGATAGATGTTTTCAGGGAGCGTATCACCTTCATGGAACAGGTACTCACCACGATTCAGGTACTCAACAGCGACCTCTTGCAGAAGCTGCACCAGCGCTTTATCTGACAGCATGTTGAGCGGTACCAGTTTGCTCAACATCTTCAGCTCCCTCTCTTTAGGCGTTGGCGCCATAAGAACCCCTGTCGGATAATCCTATCTGATGATTTTCAGCACAATGAAGCATGATGCATCTATAAACATTTGCCAGTTGATTTATTGCAGAACTCATTACTATAGTAGAGTGCATACAGCGATGTTTCATTGAACGGGTCGACATTATTGTACCCCCATAACCGGCTTTCCTTGACCTTCGTCACAATTTCAAAAATGATTGAGTTCATTTCAAATCCAGCTTATCAGGCATGAAGTCTGACCTGTCACAGCAGGCAGTCCAAAACATTGGAGCGTAGATTTAACCCATTAAAACACTGGTCAGAAAAGAGTCACTTTATTGATGATGCACACTGTGTTGCATGACTATAATGGCAACATAGCGGTTTGGCGCCAAGAATAAAAACCGTTTCAATTTTGATAGCCAATGAAGCTTTTTTATAAAAAACAGCTGTTTTTCCTGAAATTTACTAATTAATTGCATATTTATTTAAAATAACCAATAAAAACACTCGAATTTATTAAACCATCGCTATAGAATGCCGGCCATCTTTAAAACCCCATTATTTATAGTGTCACATTCCAATTACTTTAAATTCAGGAGCCATCCATGGTCGTAAAGAAAAAAGCTGCTAAAAAGAGTGCGAAGAAAAAAGTTGTTGCAAAGAGAGCTGCTGCGACTAGAAAAGAGGCGACCACAAAGAAGAAGGTTGCCACCAAAAAGAGAGCCGTAGCCAGCAAAAAAGTCGCAAGCAAGAAAAAGGTGGCCGCTAAAAAACCCGCTGCAAAAAAGCTGAAAGCAATCTCCATCAAGCAGACCAAGGCTCAAATCACCAGCGCTATTGCGGAGGAGACCCAGCTCTCGCGCAAGCAGGTTGCAGCTGTATTTGAATCACTGGGCGTGCTGGTGACTCGCCACATGCAGCGCCGTGGCTCTGGTGAATTCACCATTCCAGAGACGGGCGTTAAGATCCGCCGCGTACGCAAGCCTGCGCGTAAGGCCCGCATGGGTCGCAACCCGGCAACGGGTGAGAGCATCAAGATTGCCGCCAAGCCAGCCAGCACGGTCATTAAAATCAGCGCGCTAAAGGCGCTGAAGGACAAGCTCTCTTAAACAGAGTGCTGCAATAAAAACCGGGCGTGATATGCAATGCATATCACGCCCGCTCTGCTTTTAGGCCGTAAAACGGCGCTATCTAACCTGTCGAATCGTCAAGGTATCACCCCGCTGAACCAACTCCAGCCGTTTGAGAAAACTCATACCAAGCAGCACTTCATCACCCCCCATGTTGGGTAAAATCGAGCCTCGAACATTGGTAAGCTCAATCCCACCAAGGGTGACACGCTCCAGGCGGGTGCGCCAGGCGGTTATCTTTCCGTTTGCAGTATGGAATACCGCCTCAGCACCCCGCTCAAGATTCAGCCGGTTGGCCAGTGCCAGCGGGACAGCAATATCGGTTGCCCCGGTGTCCAGGATAAAAACAACGGCTTCACCATTGATACCACCTGTAGCCACATAATGCCCGTATTTATTGCGCACCAGCACAACCTCTTGCGGCTCACCGGTTGTGGTCACCGTACTTAGCTGCCGGTTGGGGTTGTATTGATCCTCCAGCACGCCATTAAAAAACAGGGTTAACAGGCCCAGCGCCATCACCCAGGCGGCAATTATCATGCCCTTCCCAAGGCGCCGGTTGGCCTTTTCTGAATCGCCGTTATTCACAGTGGCTACCCTGGAAAAGCAGCTCTTCCACCTGTGCTGCCGGCAGCGGCCGGCCGATAAGATAGCCCTGCACCTGGTCACAGCCCAACCAGCGCAGGAATGCACTTTGTTCGTTTGTCTCTACCCCTTCGGCAATCACTTTCATGCCCAACTTGTGCCCCATGGTAATGATGCTGTCCACTATGGCGGCATCTTCCTGATTGTCTGGTAGACCGCGTACGAAAGATTGATCAATCTTCAGCAGATCAAAAGGGAATTTTTTCAGATAACTCAGTGAGGAGTATCCAGTGCCAAAATCATCCAGCGCCAGCCGGATGCCTAAATCGTGCAGCCGGTGGAGCAGGGCTATATTCTGCTCCGTGTCATTCAACAACAGGCTCTCGGTAATCTCCAGTTCAAGGTGTCGGGCAGGCAGACCTATGGTATCCAGCGTCTGCTGCACCTGCTTTGCCAGATCCGGTTGCTGTAGCTGCCGTGCAGAGAGATTAACAGCTACCGTAAAATCGTTACACCCCGCATCCAGCCACGCCCTGGCCTGCTGGCAGGCCTGCTTCAGCACCCAGTTGCCGATGGGGATAATCAGGCCATTATCCTCAGCCAATGCAATAAATTCACCTGGCATGACGCAGCCACGTTGTGGGTGCTGCCAGCGCAACAGCACCTCCACGCCACTGACTGTGCCCTGCTGCAGATCCTGTTGAGCCTGGTAAAAGGGGGTCAGTTCACTCCTGGCCAGCGCCTGGTGGAGGTCGCTCTCCAGCATCAATTGGCGCTTGGCGTTGGTATTCATGCTTTGTGAGTAGAAACAAAAACCGTTGCGCCCCGCCTCTTTGGCGCGGTACATGGCGGTATCGGCATTTTTCATCAGCTGTGCAGGACTCTCTCCATCACCGGGAAAGAGTGCCGCACCGATGCTGAGCGTGATGTGAAGGCTCTCTCCATCAATCTCAAACGGCTGGCGGAAGCTCGCGGTCAGTTTGCGCAGGATCTTTTCCGCATCCTGCTGCCGACCCACGCGGGAGAGCAGTACGGTAAATTCATCCCCCCCAAGCCGGGCCAGGGTATCCTCTTTGCGTATGATTTTATTCAACCGCTGCGCAACGGCTTGCAGCAGCTGGTCACCCACATCATGCCCCAGCGTATCATTGATGATCTTGAAACGATCCAGGTCAATAAACAGTACACTTGGCAGATCACCATTGCGCCCGGCATGAGCCAGCGCCTCTCCCAGGCGGTCATGAAACAGGCGTCGATTGGGCAGCCCCGTCAAGGCATCATGATAGGCCTGGTATTCAATCCTGGCCTCTCGCTCTTTCTGTTCCGTGACATCAATGAACAGCGCCACATACCGCCCTTGCCCGCCATCACCATCCGGCAGTGTGCTGATGGTCATCCACTGCGGATAATCCTCGCCGTTTTTACGCCGGTTCCATAACTCACCGTGCCACTGGCCCTGCATAACGAGGCTTGTCCAGATCTCCTGGTAGCACTCTGGATGCTCCCTGTCAGAGCGAAGCAGGCGCGGCGTCTGCCCCACTGCCTCTGCTTCAGAGTAGCCGGTTATCGTAGAGAAAGCGGGATTCACCGTCTGAATAATACCTTCGCTATCGGTAATCATGACACCCTCTGTGGTGCTGTTGAACACCTCGGTCAGTTGGCGATTGCGCCAACTCAGCTCATAACGCCGGAACGCCTCTGTCACATCTCTGCGCAGCAGTGCATCATCCCACGGTTTGGTCAGAAATTTATAGATCGCGCCCTGGTTAATGGCATCCGCTACCGCACTAAAATCGGCATATCCACTGAGCACGATGCGAATGATTTCAGGAAAACGCCGGCTGACCTCACCAAACAGCTCGGAGCCGGTCATCCCCGGCATACGCTGGTCAGAGATAATGACGTGAATTTTGTGCCGCGCCAGCAGATCCAGGGCATCTTTTCCACTGTCTGCACAATAGATGTTGTAGCCATCCTGTTTCAGCACGCGCCGCATGGCACTCTGGATATTCTGTTCATCATCCACGAGCAGCAGGTTTCGTCTCATATCAGTGCACTCCTCTCTTCTGACCCCGACGGAAACCGTTGGGCAGGCAGCTCAACACCGGCAAGGCGCGCCACCGTTTCAAGCAACATCTGGTTCTCTACCGGCTTCTCCAGCACGGCATCGGCACCCATCTCAAGTGCCCGTTTCAGATCCCTTTCCGGCATGGCAGAGATCACGATAATCTTCTGCGCCTGCAACTGCTCTGTACCGCGAACAAACTTCAGCACCCCAAAACCGTTAATACCCGGCATCTGCAAGTCCAGCGCCATCACGGCCGGTTTGTGGCTGTAGAGCAGCGACCCGGCCTGAAAACCGTCACAGGCAACCGCTGTCTCAAACCCGGCGCGGCGCAATACACGAGCCATCGCCTTTGCCATGGATGGCTCATCATCCACAATCAGCACACGACGATTGGCTGGCTGTAGCGCCTCGGGAACCGGCATACCGTGTTGCCGCAGAAAAAGCAACAGCGCCTCCGGCTCAACCCGGTTATCCCCCCGTCCCGGCAGCTGATAGGCCTTGAGCTGGCCACGTTCGATCCAGCGGATCACCGTGCGCTGACTGACGCCACACTGCCTGGCGATCTCGCCGGTTGTCAGACTCTTCTTTGTAACCCTCATGACGCCTCCTCTCCTGAAGTTATACTTCAATTTTAGACTATCTTGACTAACTAGACAAGCAAGACTATTGCGTCCGCATGCCACACGGCAACGGGCAGGTCAGGATTAAAGGGTAGTGCCCTCTCGCCGATAAGCCGAACAGAGCAAGAGATCAGACATGAAGGTTTGGCAGCAACCGCTACTGCAAATGGACAATACAATGAAGATGCCATCATGAAAGAGAGCACAGTCAATATACTACTGGCCACTGATTGAGGTGCCTTGATCATGAAGGCGCCTGCGCACCGCTCACTAAAAAACTGGCAATTTACCTTGATTCTGGTGCTGCTTTTTTTCTTCACCACCCTTGCTGCGGTGTGGCATGTGTCACAACTTCAATCGCAACTGATTGAATCTACCGGGATAGAAAATGCCCAGCTGCTCTCCAACGCGCTGACTGAATTTCGCACCCTCTATACCTCTGAGGTGATTGAAACCGCCAAACGGCATGGGCTTGAAATCACTCATGATTATGCCGCCAGGGAGGGTGCCATTCCGCTCCCCGCAACTTTGAGCATGCTGCTGGGAGAGCAACTTGGAGAACACGCCTCAGGCAGCAGGATCAGCCTCTACAGCCCCTACCCCTTTCCCTGGCGAAAGGGGACGGGAGGCCTGCACGATCAATATCAGCAAGATGCATGGCGATTTCTCCAACAAAGCCCTGACAAGATTTTTTATCGCTTTACCGAACGTAACGGCCACAAGCGCTTGCGTTACGCCACCGCCGACGTGATGCGCCCAGCCTGTGTTCAGTGTCACAACAACCACCCGGACAGCCCCAGGAGTGACTGGAAAACCGGCGATCTGAGAGGGGTTCTGGAGGTTGATCTCTCACTGGATCAAGTGACCGCACAGACACAAGCGAATCTAAAGGGGACCACTGCCATCTTTGGTGCCATTGCGCTGTTCGGTGTCATTGGTATCGGGGCAGTTACCAGCAAATTGCGTCGCACCTCTGTGGAGTTACAGCAGCGCGTACAGGAACGCACCGCTGAACTGGCCGGCAAGGCGAAGGAGCTGGAGCGCAGCAATCGCGAACTTGACCAGTTTGCCTATATCACCTCCCACGATCTTAAGGCGCCGCTGCGCGCCATCGCCAACCTCTCCCAGTGGATCGAAGAGGATCTTGAAGAGAGCCTTACCCCCGAGATACGTAAACAGATGGCGTTGATGCGTGCCCGGGTTCACCACATGGAGGCGCTGATCGAGGGCATTCTGCAATACTCACGGGTAGGACGTCTCTCAGAGGGTGTGGTGGATGTTGATGTTGGCGCCCTGCTTGGCGAAGTTATTGACACCCTCGCACCACCAGCGAAATTCAGCATCAAGATCGACCCCAACATGCCAACGCTTCGCACCGCGCAGCTGCACCTCTCCCAAGTTTTTGCCAATCTAATCGGCAATGCCATCAAATACCACGAACGGGATGACGGCCATATCCACATATCGGTAGCGGACAGGGGCGACTTCTATCACTTCTCCGTGAGCGATGACGGCCCCGGCATCGCTGAGGAGTACCATGAAAAGGTATTCGCAATCTTCCAGACCCTGCAAGCGCACGACACGATGGAGAGCACCGGCATCGGTCTGACCCTGGTGAAGAGGATCATTGAAGAGCAGGGCGGCACAATAAAACTGGAGTCGACTGAGGGAGAGGGTGCCAGCTTCCATTTCAGCTGGCCAAAACATCCGGTGGCCCATGATGAGCACTGAACAGCCAACCCCCGGCGCCGCGCCGCTGAACATCCTGATCATCGACGATGACGAGATTGATCGCATGGCGGCACAGCGTGCGCTGAAGGCGAGTGGCATAGTCGCACTATTGCAGGAGGCCAGCTCTGCCGAGGCAGGGTTTGAGGCACTGCAACGGCAGCACTTCGACTGTCTCCTGCTCGACTATCAACTGCCAGACGGCGACGGCCTGGCGCTGCTGCAACGGCTGCGCGAGGCCCGGATCAACACACCGGTAGTGATGATGACCGGCCAGGGAGACGAGGCGCTGGCGGTAGAGATGCTGCATGCAGGCGCCAGTGACTACCTGCCAAAGAGCAAACTGAAGCCGGAAACCCTGGCGCATGCCCTGCACTACACCCTGCGAATATCCCGGGCCGAGTCACAGCGCCGGGCCGCACAGAAGCAGCTGGCCGAGAGCGGCACCCACCTGCGATACCTGATCGACAACAGCCCGGCCATCATCTACAGCGCCGTGCCGACGGGTGATTTCAAAATCACCTTTGTCAGCGAAAACCTGCGCAATGTTCTGGATTATGAGCCGCATGAGATGCTCGACGACATGAACTTCTGGATCGAACATATCCACCCTGATGACCGTCTGGCACTGATACAGCGCCTTCCCCAACTGCTCTCATCTGGCGGCCAGCTGACCCACGACTACCGTTTCCGCCACCGCAAAGGCCACTACCTGTGGATGCATGATACGCTGCGCATGGTCTATGACAGCACGGGGCAACCCCAGGAGCTGCTCGGGTCACTGCTCGACATCACCGAGCGCAAAGAGATGGAGGAGACACTGCAACGCGAGCGCGACGAACAGCGGATATTGATACGGGAGCTGAACGAGGCGAGGGATCAACTGTTGCAGAACGACAAGATGGCGGCCATCGGCCAGCTGGCAGCAGGCGTGGCGCACGAAATCAACAACCCCATCGGTTACATCAACTCCAACCTGGGCACACTCAAACACTATGTGGAAGATCTGATCGAGCTGACAGAGCTCTATCAGGTGAGCGAGAGATCCCTCGACAACAAGCACCGGGAGCTTGCCGGGCATATCCAGAATATCAAGGACCGGATCGACCTGGAGTACATCAAGGAGGATCTGCCCAACCTGGTAAAAGAGTCCCAGGAGGGGGCCGAACGGGTGCGTCAGATTGTTCAGGATCTCAAGGAGTTCTCCCATGTGGATGAGGCGGAGTGGCAGTGGGCCGATCTGCACAAGGGGCTGGACAGCACACTCAACATCGTGCATAACGAACTCAAATACAAGGCCGAGATTCAAAAGGCGTATGGCGAGCTGCCCCGGGTAGAGTGCATCGCCTCACAGCTCAACCAGGTCTTCATGAACCTGCTGGTCAACGCCGCCCACGCCATTGAGAAGCAGGGCATAATCTCTCTGCGTACCGGCTGTAACGGCAACGACGCCTGGATAGCGATCGAAGATACGGGAACAGGCATCCCCGCAGACAAACTCACACATATTTTCGAACCATTTTACACCTCCAAACCGGTGGGGGTCGGCACGGGACTGGGGCTCTCCCTCTCCTACAGCATCATCAAAAAGCACCACGGCCACATCGATGTGACAAGCGAGGTGGGGAGCGGCAGCTGCTTCACCATCCACCTGCCGGTAAAGCAGCCGGATGAGGCCACACACACAGAGGTAAGCCGCTTATGAATGGAACAGAATCCACCCCAGCGAGCCTGCTGTTTGTTGACGATGAGGCCAACATCCTCTCCTCACTGAAGCGGCTCTTCCGTCCATTGGGCTATCGCATCCACACCGCCACCGGTGGTGCTGAAGGGCTTGAGCTGCTGGCTCGGGAACCTGTTGATCTCATCATCTCGGATATGCGCATGCCGGAGATGAACGGGGCAGAGTTTCTTGAACAGGCGGCAGCACGCTGGCCCGACACCATGCGTATCCTGCTCACCGGCTATGCCGACTTAAACTCCACCATCGACGCAGTGAACAAGGGGCGCATCTACCGCTACATCAGCAAACCCTGGATAGACCATGAACTGACCCTGCTGGTACAAGAGGCGCTGGAGTTCAAACAGCTAAAAGATGAGAAAAAACGGCTGGAAGCGCTCTCCATCCGCCAGAATGAGGAGCTGACCGAACTCAACGCCACCCTGGAGCAGAAGGTAGCGGCGCGCACCGAAGAGCTGCGCCAGGCCATGGGGTTTCTTGAGCAGGCCCATGCCTCGCTCAAGAGCCAGTACACCACCTCCATCAACATATTCGCCAACCTGATTGAGCTGCGCGAAGGGAGCGCCAGCGGCGCAGGCCATGCCCGCCGGGTGGCGGAGCAGGCACGTCAGCTGGGCATCGCCATGGGGCTGCCGGAGGATAAGGTGCAGGATCTGCTCTTCGCCGCCCTGCTGCACGACATCGGCAAAATCGCCCTGCCGGACGAGCTGCTGAAACGCCCCTATGATGAACTGGATGCCCAGCAGCGCAAAGTATTTGAGCAGCACCCCGCACTGGGAGAGGCCGCACTGGTTGCCCTGGAGCCACTGCATGCTGCCGCTGAGCTGATTCGCGCCCATCACGAACAGCTTGACGGCCACGGCTACCCCGACCGGCTTCAGGGTGAACAGATCCCGTTAGGAGCGCGCATCCTGGCCATTGTTGATGACTTCGACGCCCTGTTGACAGGCACCCTCTTTCGGCACCATCACACTCATCAGGAGGCGTGCAATTTTCTGCTTGAGGAGCGCGGCCACCGCTATGACCCCAAGATTGTCAACCGCTTCATCCAGCTACTGGAGGCAGACGAAGAGCGCACCATCACCCTGACCGAGCAGTGCCTGAAATCGGGTGGCCTGAAAAGCGGCATGGTGCTGACACGCGACCTGATCACCCATAATGGCGTACTCCTGCTCGCCAAAGGGCACCGGCTAAGCGACGAATTGATCAACAAAATTGCTCAACTGGAAAAGGCTGTGGACTACGACCTTTCGTTCCATGTAGAGGGCGAGTAGCATCCTCACAACAAACCACCGGCATCCCGCATTATCAGGTAATATAGCGCCTGCGCCAAAAGAGCGGGGCTGCTGTCGCACCCAATGCCATCCGCATCCCGCCACGCAGCAAACGCAAGCAGCCGGGGTCGACCCGGCTTGCCCACTATAGGCAAACCCAAAGATGAGGAACACACATTGAACATACTGATTGGAGATATTGGCGGCACCAACACCCGTCTCGCGCTCTTTGATACCGAGACCGGGCAGCTCCAGCCCTCATCTCTAACGGTGTATGGCAGCAACAACTGCTCCTCTCTGGATGAGGTTGTCGCACACCACATCAGCCGCCTCGGTGGCCCCTGCAAATATGCCTGTTTTGGCGTTGCCGGCCCGATCAGGGATCGACGCTGCAAAACCACCAACCTGCCCTGGCAGGTCAGTGCTGCCGACATCGAACACGGATTACGGATCAAAAAAGTATGGCTGATCAACGACCTGGAGGCCATCGCCTGGGGCATCCCGGCACTGGCTGACGATGCCCTCTGCACCCTCCAACAAGGCACCCCGGAGAGCCAGGGCAACCAATGCATCATCGCCGCAGGCACCGGCCTGGGTGAAGCAGGCATCATCCAGCAAAGCGATGGCCACCCCCTCCCCTTTGCCACAGAGGGTGGTCACGCCGACTTTGCACCACGCAGCGCGCTTGAATTTGCCCTCTTCGAGTTCCTGGCCCAACACCTTGGGCATGTCAGCTGGGAGCGGCTGCTCTCTGGCTCCGGCCTGGTCAACATCTACCATTTTCTGCTTAAACACCGCCAGCACAGCACCACCCTTGAGCTGGACTTCGACCACCCTGCCGCCACCATTTCAGAGGCGGCACTCGCGCAAAGCTGCCCCATCTGCGTTGAGGCGCTGGATCTGTTTATCAACCTCTATGGCGCAGAAGCGGGCAACCTGGCGCTGAAACAGAAGGCGACCGGGGGGGTCTTTATCGGCGGAGGGATTGCCGCCAGGATATTGCCAAAACTTCAGGAAGGCTCATTCCTGCAAGCCTTTAGCAACAAGGGACGGATGGAGCCACTGCTTCAGAGCATGCCGGTCAAGGTTATTCTGGATGACAGGGTGGCACTGCTTGGGCCAGGCCGGTATGCCGCCTCCCGGCTTTAGTTGCCCGGGCTTCGCACAGGCCTTAATGCAAGGGATAAAAATGCCGCCCAAAGGCGGCATTTTTAGCTATTCATATTGAGGCTACTCAAACCTGGCAAGGATTGCAGCAGCTGGAATATCCACAAACTCTGGAGGCATGCTGCCTGGAGAGCGCTCCGGCTGCATCTCTTGCAGTGCAAGAGAGGGGACAAAAGGCTCATCCCTGCATCTGGCAGCGGGATCAGGATGCCTTACCTCTACTGCGGTGCCGCTACAGATCAACTCGCCACTGATCATATCAATTACAGTCATCATTACTCCTCTCCCGTCAGTCCGGCTCTTGCCTGATTTATCGGCGGCCTGTTTGATTACTTAAGGATATTCCCAAGGTTCTTTTGTGTAATGAGAGTTGCATCATCCTAACTCTCATGAACCCGCTGGTCACACCCCTGATAATGGAAGATGATAGGGGCGTGCGGAGCAGCAGGGGTAGAGGCCGGTCAATATTTTGATGGCATTAGGACCACGATTCCTAAC
>WFXD01000119.1 GCA_015490795.1 Gammaproteobacteria bacterium | reverse complement strand
ATCCCATGGGATCGACCGCCCGCAGGCAATCATGGGTGCGAGGGGGTCGGCAGCAGACCAGGTTAGGAATCGTGGTCCTAATGCCATCAAAATATTGACCGGCCTCTACCCCTGCTGCTCCGCACGCCCCTATCATCTTCCATTATCAGGGGTGTGACCAGCGGGCTCATGAGAGTTAGGAATGAGAAATTTTATAACACTGAGCCTCTTTCTGGCGCTTGGTTTTTTTCTGGGGGAGGCAGCCCCCAGCCGGGAGATCGCCTGGGCCTGCGGCATACTGCTGCTGACTATCTATCTCTTCGGTTTTGAGATTATGCCGGTCGATGTGGCGGCCATCTGCATCATGGTGCTGCTGGGACTGAGTGGCTTTTTTGCCCCCTGGTTCGGGCTGGAGTCCGGCCTGATTCCAACCGAACATCTGTTTGATGGCTTCTCCAGTAATGCGGTCATCTCCATCATTGCCGTGATGATCATTGGCGCAGGCCTCGACAGAACCGGCGTCATGAGCATGGTTGCGGCCAAAATTCTCAAGATTGGCGGCAAAACCGAAGAGCGGATTGTTCCGCTGATCTCCAGCGCCGTCGGTTTCATCTCAAGTTTTATGCAGAATGTGGGGGCGGCGGCCCTCTTTCTGCCGGTTGTCAGCCGCATCTCTGCCCGCACCGGCCTGCCGTTATCCCGGCTGCTCATGCCGATGGGTTTTACCGCCATCCTCGGCGGCACCATGACCATGGTCGGCTCAAGCCCGCTCATCCTGCTCAATGATCTGATCACCACGTCGAATCAGCTGTTGTCTGCGGATCAGCAGATGGAGACCTTTGGTCTTTTTGATGTGACCCCCATCGGCATTGCACTGCTGATTGCCGGCATTGGCTACTTTATGTTGATGGGGCAGTTTGTGCTGCCCGACAGCAAGGGCGCAGGCGCAGAGGCCACTCAAACCATGGACTATATCGCCGAAACCTACGGTGTGAATTATGAGGTCTACGAGGTGCTGGTCACGCCCGGCAGCCCGATGATTGGTGCCAATCTGGATGAAGTGGAGGCCATCCATCGCATCCGCGTCATTGCGGTCGACAAGGGAGATGGCCTGCGCTTTGGGTCATCCGGTGTTGATCGGGAGCTTGGCATTGAGCCTGGGGCGATCCTGGGTGTGTTGGGCACGGAATCTGCAGTTCGGGCCTTTGTTGAGAGCCACAACCTCAAGATCAAACCCGATCTGGAGATATTTGCCGAGGCGCTGGTTCCCACAAAGGCCGGGATTGCAGAGGTAGTCATCCCCCCCGGCTCCGCATTGATTGGGAAATCTGCCCGTGATGTCTGGATGCGCAAAACCTATGGCCTGTCACTGCTGGCCATTCATCGCAGTGGCAAGATCATTACCCGCGAGGGGGAAGGCGTTCGGGATACCCCTCTCCAGTCCGGCGACTGCCTGGTCTGCCACACCCGCTGGGCGGATCTGGCTCGCCTGGAATCCAACCGGAACTTTGTCATCGTCACCACAGAGTACCCGCATGAAGAGCTGCGGCCACAGAAGGTTGGCTTTGCCCTGATATTCTTTCTGCTGGCATTGGGCCTTATTCTGTTTACAGAGATCAGACTCTCTATCTGCCTGCTCACCGGAGCAATGGGCATGGTGCTCTCCGGCGTCATGTCCATGGAGGAGGCCTATGACGCCATCAGCTGGAAGACGGTCTTTCTGCTGGCAAGCCTTATTCCACTGGGCATAGCTGTCGAAAGCTCGGGGACAGCCGCCTGGATAGCACAGCAGGTGCTGTTGCTGTTTGGTGATCAACCCGCCATTTGGATCGTGCAGCTTACCATTGCCATCCTTGCCACCCTCTTCTCCCTGGTCATGTCCAATGTGGGCGCTACCGTGCTGCTGGTGCCTCTGGCAATCAATATCGCCATCAATGTAGGCGCAGACCCCGCCCTGTTTGCCCTTACCGTGGCCATTGCCACATCCAACTCCTTTCTCATCCCTACCCATCAGGTCAATGCACTCATCATGGGGCCTGGCAACTACCACGTATCAGACTACATCAAGGCAGGCAGCATTATGACTCTCCTGTTTTTAGTGGTGTTGCTGGTCATGATGAATATTGTCTATTGAAGGGGGAGTAAATAATTTCACTGCGCTGCCGCTATAACTTCCCAGAAGAGGCATTTGCAGAGTGAAGTTATGTCAGCACTAAAAATATCCATACCAAAACCCACGCCCGGACATACCCTGTCAATTGGCACTCAAAGTAAAGAGATCTCCTCCTGGGTGAAAGATCTCCCCCTGTTTGATGCGGCCATCACCGTACAGAAGACCTTGCCTGTACTGGTTGAACTGAACCGAACAGAGATGAACAATGCCCTGCGTTTTCATAGCATGCAGCTGTTTGCACATGCGCTGCTGCACCCCATCGAGATCATCAGGAAAAAATACCTCGCCGCGCCGCTGCCATTAACGGGCAAACACAAGAGTGCATCCCGCAGCATCAAGCATCTGCTTAATGAGATGGCGCACGGGTACAAGATTGTAATCAGCCGGCACATTACCAGCCCTGGGCAGCGCCTGCCTATTGAAGAGATCACTCAGGCAATCCACCTCTCCATCCATTTTATTGGACGCTTGGTTCTCGACCGCTACCTCTGTTACGAAAGCCAGACTTCCAGAACCTGGCTGGAGCTTGCGGAGCTCTACCGGCTGGCTACGACACTCTGTGTTGAGTCTGCCCCAATCACTATTGAAGAGAACAGGCAGACCACGATCGAGCAGGCCTATCTACAGGTTCTTCTATTGGTAGCCATTCACCCCTATCGTTTAACACAGGGTGAAGCCACCACGGTTTACAAACTCATGGGGGAGTGGAGCCAGCACTGCCAGATAACAACCCCCCCGGCAGACTGGAAACCCGGCAGCGAACTTATCATCAAACCAACCGATTACAGCCTGGTTTACCATGCATCGCCAAATGAGGATTTAAGTGGCGTCAAGGATATTAGAATCATTAATATCGACAAATTAAAGGCCTTTATGCAGATCCACTCCGAGAATGCAAAAGGCGGCGCCTCATCAACGCTCTCTGAGCGTTTGATGCAAAACATGTTCAAGCGCCTGCTTGATGGCTGGCGCTCAAATAATGTACGGATAACCCACCGGACTGACTGCGCCAATAAAATCGAGCTCATTTCAGGGCTAAATGCCTGCTATTTGGCATATGGGGGAAGAGACCCCAAAATAGATCAGCCCGCTCACGCAAAGATGCGTCTCATACCCATTGAAAACGAATATGACGATCCCTGGGCGCCGGCAATAAACGGCACACAGACAGAGGCCGGGGAGGCCTCTAAATTCAAAGTCGATGACCCAGCCAAAGACATCTGGGACAAACAGGCCAGGCGCCCATCATTGAGCGACATACCAAAAGAGCCTTCCTTCAAACACCACACCGCAATCCAGACAGACTGTAGTGATATGGGGCTCTCTGTACGTTTTGATTTTTCAAGTGGATTAAAACCCAGTGTTGGAGATCTAATCGGCTTTCGACCCGAGAAGAGCACCCAGGATGAGTGGCGGCTGGGGGCCATTCGCTGGATGGAGTTTTCACAAAAAGATGGCGCACTGGGCATTAAACTGTTTCCATTTTCACCCACACCCATAGCAACCAAGGCGCTGAGCGGTGTTGGCAAGGGTGGCGATCTCATGCAGAGCCTGCTCCTCTCTCCCGAGGGGCTTGACCACCCTGAAGCCACTGTTATCGTACCTGCATCAGTCTATGATCTTGGCACCAAGCTCTATATTGATCGATATACAGATCCGGTAAAGATCACGCTGACATCACTGCTTGACTTCAGCAAGTCATTTGCCTGCTACAGCTTCAAGATCACTGACATTTAGCTCATCCCGTTTTCCAGAACCAACCTCACCTTCCCCGCCAACACCCGGGCTGTTGTAAAATAGCTCAACACCATAAAGATTTTGCACTATCATTGTGCATGCAGCAGGACAACACCCTGAAAACTGACATTTATCTGTTTTTTTGCGCCCCAAAATCAGGCGTTTTTCACCTTGACAATAGTTGGCACGCTAACTGCAAGTACTCCAGCGAGGCTCATGCTGAAGAGCCACTGTTTATTATGAGATCAGAGTTATGAAAGAGAAGCTGGTATTGATTGGAAACGGCATGGCGGGTATTCGCACGCTGGAAGAGCTGCTGAAACTTGCGCCGGAGATGTATGAGATAACCGTCTTTGGCGACGAACCCCATGGCAACTACAACCGCATCATGCTCTCTCCCGTACTGGCTGCCGAAAAGACCATTGATGACATCATTCTCAACGACCGGCAGTGGTATGCCGATAACAACATCACCCTGCACACCAGCAAGCGCATCACCCGGATCAACCGTGGCCGCCGCACCGTAACTGCGGAGGATGGCAGCGAGACCGTCTATGACCGGCTGATCATCTCCACCGGCTCCAGCCCTTTTATCATCCCCATCCCCGGCTCAGAGCTGGAGGGAGTGATTGGTTTCCGCGATATTCAGGATGTGAATGAGATGCTGGATGCCGCCAGCAAATACAAAAAAGCGGTCGTGATCGGTGGCGGCCTGCTGGGTCTGGAGGCCGCCGACGGCCTGGTAAAGCAAGGCATGGATGTCACTGTGGTACACCTTGTGGAGACCCTGATGGAGCAACAGCTGGACAGCGCTGCCGGGGCGCTGCTGAAAAGCTCCCTTGAGGAGCGTGGCCTGAAATTCCTGATGGAGCATAAAACCGAGGCGCTGCTGGGCGACAGGCGGGTGCAGCATGTCTGCTTCTCCAACGGGTTACAGATCCCTGCCGATCTGGTAGTGATGGCCGTGGGCATCCGCCCCAACATTGAGCTGGCCGAATCTGCCGGCATCCACAGTGAACGCGGCATTGTGGTGAATGACACCATGCAGACCTACGACCCCCGGATCTATGCCGTGGGTGAGTGCGCGCAACACCGCAACATCACCTATGGACTGGTCGCACCGCTCTTCGAGCAGGCCAAGGTCTGCGCCAACCAGCTGGCCCAGCTGGGCATCAGCTACTACAAAGGCTCCACCACCTCCACCAAACTCAAGGTCAATGGCATCGACCTCTTCTCCGCTGGCGAATTCCAGAAGAGTGATGACACCGAAGAGCTGCTCTATCAAGACCCCGGCCGGGGAGTCTACAAAAAGATTGTCATCCGCAACAGCCGAATCGTCGGCAGCCTGCTCTACGGCGATACGATAGATGGCCCCTGGTACTTCCAGCTCATGCGGGATGGGATCGACATCAGCGAGATGCGCGAGAGGCTGCTCTTTGGCCAGGTCAGCATCGGCGATTCCGGCCACAGCGCAACGGATCATATCGCCTCAATGCCGGATGACACCGAGGTCTGCGGCTGCAATGGCGTCTGCAAGGGCGATATCGTAAACGCCATCATCGACAAAGGACTCTTCACCCTGGATGAGGTGAAACTGCACACCAAGGCCGCCGCCTCCTGTGGCTCTTGTGCCGGGGTGGTCGAGCAGATACTGGCCTCCACCGTGGGTGCTGACTTTGCCGTTTCCCCGGCAAAGAGACCAATCTGCAACTGCACCGAATATACCCACGATGAGGCGCGCTCAACCATTGCCAAATATGAGCTTAAAGATATTCGCGCCGTAATGGACTTTATGGAGTGGAAGACCCCCGATGGCTGCAACAGATGCCGCCCGGCACTCAACTACTATCTGCTCTGTGCCTGGCCGGGAGAGTATGTCGATGACTCCCGCTCCCGCTTCATCAACGAACGGGTGCATGCCAATATTCAAAAAGATGGCACCTATTCGGTGATCCCCCAGATGAAGGGAGGCATGACCAATGCCGCAGAGCTGCGCGCCATTGCCGATATTGCCGACAAATACAGCGTGCCGGAGATGAAGGTCACCGGCGGCCAGCGCATCGACCTTTTTGGCCTCAAAAAAGAGCAGCTGCCAGAGATCTGGGCCGACCTCAATGCAGCGGGCATGATCTCCGGTCACGCCTACGGCAAATCCCTGCGCACGGTAAAAAGCTGCATAGGCAGTCGCTGGTGCCGGTTTGGCACACAGGATTCTGTCACCATGGCAGTAAAACTGGAAGAGATGAGCTGGGGGAGCTGGATGCCCCACAAATTCAAGATGGCCGTATCCGGCTGTCCCCGCAACTGCGCAGAGGCCACCATCAAGGATCTGGGCGTGGTGGGCATCGACTCCGGCTGGGAGCTGCACATCGGCGGCAATGGCGGCGTAAAGGTGCGCGCCACAGACCTGCTCTGCAAGGTTCAAACCCAGCAGGAGGTATTGGAATATGCCGCCGCCTTCATGCAGCTCTACCGTGAAGAGGCCCACTACCTGGATCGAACAGCGCCCTGGATTGAGCGGGTGGGGCTTACCTATATAAAACAGCGCCTGATTGAAGATGGCGATGGCCGTGCGGCACTGGCCGAGCGCTTCTACCAATCCCAGAAATATGCCCAGATCGACCCCTGGAGAGAGCGGGTGGAAGGGAAAGAGGCGCATGAATTTACGCCAATGATCGAGATTGTTGACTAACAATCAGCTGCAAGCAGCCAATACCGACAAAGAGATTACAAAATGTCTGACTGGATTGAAATAGGCCATATCGAGGATATCCCCCGCCTTGGCTCCCGCGTAGTAAAAACCAAAGAGGGCGACATCGCCATCTTCCGCACCGGCCAGGATAAAATCCACGCCCTGCTGGACAGCTGCCCCCACAAGGGTGGCCCCCTGTCACAGGGGCTCGTACACGGTGACCAGGTAACCTGCCCGCTGCACGACTGGAAGATACAACTGGCCAGCGGTGAAGCGATCGCCCCTGATGAGGGGTGTACCCGCAGCTTCCGGATCAGGGTTAAAGAGGGCACTATTTTTCTTATGGTATAGAATTAGGAAAGAGGCTCGGCGCATTTCATTTGCAGAACCATTGCGCTGGGAGTCTGTCGGGTTTAGGTGGGTTGTAGCGATAAAAAACCATGCCAGACGGCGAACCTGAAGGCGGTGCTGTTACCTGATTGAATCGGTCGCCGAACTCATGGAATAAATATCCTGATATATACCATAGAGGAGAGAGCGTGATGGCACAGAAAAAACCGGCATCCGGGGAGAGCACACCCAAAAAAAAGAGGCGCTCAGCAAAGAAGCGAGCAGTAAAAAAGTCTCCTCAAAAGAGAGCCGCTCCAGATAGCAAAAAAACCGCTCCAAAGAGGCCATCGGCACAGATTATCAGCCCAGAAGAGCGGCACCGCCTGATTGCAGAGAGAGCCTACCTCATTGCAGAGCAGCGCGGCTTTCAGGGTGATGCCGTGCTGGATGACTGGTTACAGGCAGAGGCGGATATTGATGCCGGGATCTTTTGCAAAAACAGCAACAGCTGATCAAAATCAAACCAGCCGTGCAGCGACAGATGCGGCTGAAAAGGGGGCAAAAACAAAATGCCCAGGCTCCTGTCCATGAGGGGAGATTGACACCCATAGAGGCAGAGGCACTAGGAGGCTGTCAAAAGGGCAGTTGAACAGATAACTTGAGCACAACCTTATTTTGAGCAACAGGTGTTATTTAAGTAGTCTTGAGGTTTGCACTGTGTTACTTTTTGATAATGATTAGCATCAGGAAGGGTTTAGACCTTCCCATCACAGGTGCGCCAGAACAGCTTCTGGAAGAGAAGCCTGTAACAGAGGTTGCGCTGGTTGCCAGTGATTATGTGGGTCTGAAACCGACAATGGCGGTTAAGGCTGGTGAGCAGGTGCGCCGGGGGCAGTTGCTTTTTACCGACAAGCACAGACCTGATGTCCGCTTCACCGCACCGGCAGGTGGCGTGGTGACCGCCATCAACCGCGGTGAAAGGCGCGCCTTGTTGTCCATTGTAATCAAGGTGGATGATACAGAAGATGCCGTTCAGTTTTCCGCCTACTCCCCGGAAGAGCTGGGTGAATTAACGGATGAACAGGTTCGGGAGAACCTGCTCCAGTCAGGCCTGTGGAGTTGCCTGCGAACGCGCCCCTACAGCAAGATCCCGGCGGCAGACAGCACGCCTCACGCCATCTTTATTACTGCCATCGACACCAATCCGCTGGCGGCAGACCCGCAAGTGGTGCTGTCCGGGCAGGAGCAGGAGTTCATCAATGGCCTGGAGGTTCTGGCAAGACTTGATCCGGGCAAGCTCCATCTCTGTAAAGCGCCTGGCGCTACCATTCCAGCAATCTCCAACCCCGGCCTGCATATACATGAATTTTCCGGCCCCCATCCGGCCGGGCTGGTGGGAACCCATATCCACTTTCTGGAGCCGGTGAGTGAGAGGCGCACTGTCTGGCATCTGAACTATCAGGATGTGGTCGCCATTGGCCGCCTCTTTACCACGGGTCTTCTCCCGGTTGAACGTGTGATCTCTCTGGCAGGCCCTCAGGTTGAACATCCGCGTTTAGTGCAGACGCGCATGGGCGCCAGTCTGGATGAACTGACCGCCGGTGAGCTGAAGGCCGGAGGTAACCGGATTGTCTCAGGCTCTCTGCTGTGCGGTCGGCAGGCGCAAGGGGCGCTGGCCTATCTGGGGCCTTATCACCTACAGGTTTCGGTGCTGGCAGAGGATCATCAGCAAGAGCTGCTAGGCTGGCTGAGGCCAGGCAAAGAGAGGTTCTCGGCGCTTAACCTGTTCAGCTCCAGCCTCCTGCCGGCCAGGAAATTTTCATTTTCCACCAGCACTGGCGGCGAGGCACGACCCATGGTGCCGGTGGGCAGCTACGAAGAGGTGATGCCGCTGGATATCCTGCCCACCCAGCTGTTGCGCGCCCTGATTGTCGGAGACAGGGATATGGCCCGGCAACTGGGTTGTCTGGAGCTTGATGAGGAGGATCTGGCGCTCTGTACCTTTGTCTGCCCGGGAAAATATGATTATGCCCCGTTGCTGCGTGAAGCCCTGAACCGGATTGAGAAGGAGGGGTGATGGCATGGATTTGAAGGCATTTCTCGCACAACACCGGCCAAAGTTTTCTGCCGGAGGAAAGTACCACTATCTGGGCGCACTCTATGAGGCGACCGAGGGTTTTCTCTATACCGCGGGCAGAGTGAACACCGGGCTGACCCACATCCGGGACGCCATCAGCCTGAAGCGGGTTATGATCATTGTCTGCATTGCTGCGCTGCCTGCGCTGCTGGCGGGTGTCTACAACGTGGGTTGGCAGGCCAATCAGGCGATAGCTGCGGGCGTTGGCAGTATTGAAGGGTGGCACAACCTGTTTGTCCAGCTGCTGTTTGCCGGACATGATCCCGCCTCTGTATGGGATAACCTGGTTCTCGGCCTGGCCTATTTCCTGCCAGTCTATCTGGTCACCCTGGCGGTAGGCGGCTTCTGGGAGGTGCTGTTTGCTCAGGTGCGTGGCCGTGAAATCAATGAAGGCTTTCTCGTAACCTCTCTGCTCTTTGCGCTGATTCTACCCCCTACTATTCCGCTGTGGCAGGTCGCCCTGGGTATCTCATTTGGCGTGGTCATCGCCAAGGAGGTATTTGGAGGCACCGGCTACAATTTTGTTAATCCGGCGCTGGCGGGACGGGCCTTTCTCTATTTCGCTTATCCGGCGCAGAACTCCGGGGATGCGGTATGGGTGGCCGTGGATGCCGTCAGCAGCGCTACCCCTCTGTCGGTTGCAGTCAAGGCAGGGCAAGAGCTCTCCGACAGCGCGGCAATAGCGGCTATTGAGGCATCCGGTATCAGCTGGTGGGATGCCTTCATAGGCAATTTGCCGGGCAGCATGGGGGAGACATCCGCTCTGGCCATCCTGTTTGGTGCCATCATTCTGCTTTATACCCGTGTTGCCTCCTGGCGCATTATGCTGAGCGGGCTAATCGGCATGACCCTGTTTGCCACCCTTTGTAACCTGATCGGCAGCGAAACCAATCCAATGTTTGCCATATCTGCACATTGGCATCTGGTAGTGGGCGGGTTTGCTTTTGGTCTGGTGTTTATGGCGACAGATCCCGTTTCTGCCGCCATGACCAATCTTGGCAAATGGTTCTACGGCGCCCTTATCGGGGTGATGGTGGTGCTTATTCGGGTGCATAATCCGGCCTATCCCGAAGGCACCATGCTGGCGATACTCTTCGCCAATCTGATGGCCCCCCTCATCGATTACTGTGTGGTGAGGGTGAACATCAGCAGAAGGAGACGACGCAGTGCAGGCTGACCACAGCAACCCCAATCATAGCAATCAAAGAGCCTTCGCTGTGGCTCTTGTGGTCTGCGTGGTTTGCTCTGCACTGGTTATTGCCGCTGCGGTATTGCTGCGGCCAGTGCAGCAGGCCAACCGTTTGCTGGAGAGACAAACCAATGTTCTGGCCGCCGCCGGGTTGCTGGAGCCGGGCAAGAGTGTGGAGGCACTATCAAAGCAGCTGGATTCCCGCCTGGTAGATCTTGCCAGCGGGGAGTTTGTGGAGGTAGAGGATCCTGAGCATTTCGATGCACGCAAGGCGGCCAGGGACCCGACACAGAGCATCGCACTGACCCCTGAACAGGATATCGCCCAGATCAAACGCCGCGCCAACTATGCCCGGGTCTATCTGGTGTGGAACAAGGCAGGAGATCTCAAGACCATCATCTTGCCTGTACATGGCTATGGTCTCTGGTCTCAACTCTATGGTTTTCTGGCGCTGGAGAGTGATGGCAATACCGTGGTGGGACTCAGCTTCTATGAACAAGCTGAAACCCCCGGCCTTGGCGGCAAGGTGGATGACCCGCGCTGGAAGCGATTGTGGCCGGGCAAACGGGTCTATGATGAACAGTGGAGACCGGCGATACAACTGGTCAAGGGGGCGGTGAACAGAAAGAGTCCAGAGGCGAGCCATCAGGTGGATGCCCTCTCTGGTGCCACCCTGACAACCCGGGGGGTTGAGGATCTGCTGCGGTTCTGGCTTGGGCCGGACGGTTTCGGAAAATTCCTGGCGAAAATGCGTAAGGGGGGTAATTAACATGATCTTTGCTGCAAAACCGGGCTGGATGAGCAGGCAGGCTCGTGATGCGCTATTGGGGCCTCTTTTTGATCGTAACCCCATCACCCATTATGTGCTGGGTATCTGTATCGCCCTGGCGGTGACCGCCTCACTGCAAACGACGCTGATTATGTGCATGGCTGTCACCGTGGTGTTATGTGGCTCCAATACGATCATCAGTGCCATGCGCCATCAGATCCCCGGCAGTGTCCGTATTATTGTGCAGGTGACGGTGATCGCCTCCCTGGTGATTGTGGTGGATCAGTTTATCAAAGCCTATGCCTTTGAGTTGAGCAAATCCCTGTCGGTATTCGTGGGGCTGATTATCACCAACTGCATCATCCTGGGGCGGGTGGAGGCCTTCGCTATGAAGAACCCGCCGTGGCTGAGTTTTCTTGATGGCCTGGGCAATGGCCTGGGTTACAGCCTGGTGCTGATTATCGTGGCAACCATTCGGGAACTGCTTGGTAGTGGCACGCTATTGGGTTACACCGTACTGCCTTCCGCCTATGAGGGCGGCTGGTATGTCCCTAACGGCATGCTGCTGCTCCCCCCCAGCGCCTTTTTCATCATCGGATTGTTGATCTGGGCCTCACGTAGCGTGCGGCCGGGCAAGAAATAATGGTGGTTAGACCGAATTTTGCCTCATTCCCACGCCCCCGCGCGGGAACGCATGCGAGTCTCTCTATTACAGGTATGTCTACAACAAACTTGCATATAGAACAAAGTGTTAATGCCAGAGTGGCATTAACACCTAATGCTGATATGCATTCCCACGCGGGGGCGTGGGAACGAGGGTAAGGGGTGGGGTGATGTTAGAAACGATCAACCTTTTTATCAAAGCGGTTTTTGTTGAAAACATGGTTCTGGCGCTTTTTCTCGGCATGTGCCCTTTCCTGGCAGTCTCCAAGCGAGTCGAAACCGCCTTGGGCCTTGGGCTGGCGGTAATTATGGTGCAGACCATTACCGTACCGCTCAATAACCTTATTTTTCAATACCTGCTCCAGGATGGCTCCTGGGCCTGGCTCGGGCTGCCGGGGTTAGATATGCGCTTTTTAGGCCTGGTGATCTATGTCGGCGTTATCGCCGCTGTGGTGCAGATTGTGGAGATGGTGTTGAATCGGGACTTCCCGGCGTTACAACAGACGCTTGGGATTTTTCTGCCGCTGATCACCGTCAATTGCGCTATTCTCGGTGCCTCTCTGTTTATGGTGGAACGGGATTATGACTTTGGCCAGAGTGTTGTATACGGGTTGGGCACAGGTGTCGGATGGACACTGGCAATCGTTATTCTGGCAGCCATCCGGGAGCGTCTGAAATACGCCAATGTCCCCGCTGGACTGGAAGGGCCAGGTATCACCTTCATTATGGCGGGGCTGATGTCCCTGGGTTTTATGTCATTCTCTGGTATCAGACTATAGCCATGCTGGAAATTGTCTTAGGGATCACGCTTTTTACCTTCATCATCCTCTCTCTGGTGGGGGTAATTCTGTTTGCCAGGAGCCGCTTGGTCACTACGGATCCCATCCGCATCGAGATCAATGATGATCCGGACAAACAGATCCAGGCAGCCGCTGGTGAGACCCTGTTGAGCCTGCTGGCGGAGCATGAGATCTTTCTTGCCTCCGCCTGTGGAGGCAAAGGTGTTTGCGGCATGTGCCGGGTAAAGGTACTGGCTGGAGGCGGACAGGTTCTTGCTACTGAAAAGAGCCTTTTGACCAAAAAGCAGATCGCTGAAGGCTATCGTCTGGCCTGCCAGCTGCTTTTGAAACGGGATTTGAAGCTGGAGCTGCCTGCGGAGATCTTTGCAACCGCGCAGTGGGAGTGTGAGGTTCTCTCCAATGAGAGCGTCGCTACCTTTATCAAGGAGCTGGTACTGCAACTGCCTGAGGGTGAGACTCTGGACTTCAAGCCGGGCAGTTATCTTCAGATTGAGGCGCAACCTCATCACCTCAAGTATGCTGATATCAAGATTGCCGAAAAGTACCGCCCGGTATGGGATGCCCTCGGCCTGTGGAACCTGGAGTCGGTAGTGGATGAGCCGCTGCACCGCGCCTATAGCCTCGCCAACTACGCCGGTGAAGAGGGTGGACTCAAGTTTAATGTCCGTATCGCCCTTGCGCCACCCGGTTCCCATGATATACCGCCGGGCAAGATGTCCTCCTACCTGTTTAGTCTGCGGCCAGGTGACAAGGTGACTGTTTCCGGTCCCTATGGCAGCTTTTTTCCACAGCAGAGTGATGCGGAGATGGTTTACATTGGCGGGGGCGCCGGCATGGCGCCCATGCGCTCCCATATCTTCTATCTGCTGAAACAGGTCGCCAGCCCGCGCAAAATCAGCTTCTGGTATGGCGCACGCAGTCTCTGCGAGATGTTTTACCGGGAGGATTTTGACCAGTTGCAAGAAGAGCACGATAACTTCGAGTGGCATGTAGCGCTATCCGATCCGCAGCCAGAGGACAACTGGCAGGGTTATACCGGCTTCATCCACCAGATCCTGTATGACCACTATTTGAAAGATCACCCTGCGCCCGAAGAGTGTGAATACTATATTTGCGGGCCACCAATAATGCTAAGCTGCGTGAAAAAAATGCTGCAAGAGCTTGGCGTAAGTGATGAAAACATATTCTATGATGACTTTGGCGGATAAGATCAATCTGACACCTGCCAGAGGCTCCCTGAGAGACAATGCAAACGAGGTGGTTAATCATGCCTAATCAGAAAAGCAGACCAGATGCAGAGCTAAAAGAGAAGGGTGAACAGGAGCAGGCAACGCTGAATGGGTGTGTCCCCTGTACGGTGTGCCTGCAAGAGATCCCTCAGTCTATTGCGCACACAGAAGAGGGGGACGATTATGTCTTGTACTTTTGTGGTGCGGACTGTTTTGATCAGTGGGAGCATCAGAAAAATAAAAAATAACGATTTAAGCTCTATTATAGATTCACAGACAGCTGCCTTTGATACAGCTTTCGATCTGTTCGGCTGCGGGAGTGGGGATTGATACCCTTGCCTGCTGGGGTATGGGGGCAAGTGGTTGGCGGCCTGCTGGCAAATGGCTTAGAAAAAATATCCTGTGATTCGGAACAGCGTCGCTTCACCAAATAATTTTATGGGCCTATGGGAATTAAATTCTACTGACTATTGATCACATGCCTTCCGACTACCCGCTCCTGATCACCCTGGGTCTGCTGCTGATCCTGACACCACTCATCAGAAGCCGGCTGAGCCGTCTCGCTATACCCCCATTAGTCGGTTACATCCTGCTCGGTTTTTTTATCCGGTTGCTGGATCAACAATGGTCATTTATCGACGCCCTCTTTGATAATACCTTTGTGGTGCTTGCACACATCGGCGTGGTTGCACTGCTGTTCCGTGTGGGGCTGAGAAGCCATATAAAAACACTGCTCGCCAAGCTGCCTGATGCCAGCCTTGTCTGGGTCGGTGATGTGCTGGCCAATCTCCTCTTTGGCTACATCGTCTCCCGTTATGCACTCTCTCTATCGATTGAGACCTCAATGGTTATCGCCACTGCTTTCAGCGCCACCAGCGTAGCGGTATCAGTGGCGGTCTGGCAGTCTGCAAACAGACTTGAAACGCCACAGGGCCAGCTGTTGGTGGATGTGGCAGAACTCGACGATCTATCAGGTATCGTGCTGCTTGCTGTCCTGCTCGCCATTCTGCCGGTATTTCAGGAGGATGGAACAGCGCTCCTGCCCCTGGTGGGCGCTGCAACCGGGGAGGTTCTTGTCAAGTTAGCCATCTTCATTGCCGGTTGTTACCTCTTTTCACACTACATTGAGGCCCGCTTTACCCGCTTCATCCGCAGAGAGGAGGCTTCAAAGACAGCCCTGACCATCACCATTCTGGGGTCAGGCCTTGCGATTGCTGCCGTGGCAGGCTCCCTTGGTTTTTCCCTTGCCATCGGGGCGCTCTTTGCGGGTCTTGCCTTCAGCCGGGATAGGGAGGCAGTGCGTAGTGACGCGGGATTCTCCTACTTCTACGAGCTCTTCACCCCCTTCTTTTTTATCAACATCGGCCTGCAGGTTGATCCGGCTGCTCTGCTTGAATCACTGGATCTGGGGCTTCTGCTGTTTGTGGTTGCGGTATTGGGCAAGTTTATTGGTGCAGGTGCTCCCGCACTATTGAGCCTCAACCGAAGGGATGCCGTGCTGCTGGGGATCAGCATGGTGCCGCGTGCAGAGATCGCTCTGGTTATCGTTGTTCAGTGTCGTCAAATTGGTGAAAATATCATCTCAAATAAAATTTTTGCCGCTATGGTGCTGGTCTCAATTGCAACATCTATCTCCTCATCACTGATTTTGCACCGCATGCTCAGAAAAGAGAAGGAAAGCAAAAAATGAACAAGAAGATCTTCTATCTGTTGATCCCGTTAGTGCTCTTTTTTCTACCGCCTCATCCCGATGACAATGTGCTCCTGGCCGCCACCAACAAGGGCGAATCTTGCGTAACGGGAAAGTGCCACAACAAGATGGGCGAAGCCGGTTATCTGCATGGCCCGGTTGCAGCCGGTGAGTGCGCTTTCTGTCACAGGCCAGCGGGTAAACACCGGTTCCTGCCGATTGAGGATGTTGGCAGCCTCTGTTATCAGTGTCACGAGCAACGCTATACGGGAAAATCTCTCCACGCCCCGGTAAAAAACGGTGACTGCACCCGCTGCCATGATCCCCACCAGTCAGCGTTCCAATCCCTGCTCAGGGATGACAGCTCCAGTCTCTGCTTCAAATGCCATGATGCCGCGCCCTTTCAGCGCAAGTTTGTGCATGGCCCTGTCACCCTGGGTGATTGCACACTCTGCCATGATCCGCACGCCTCGGATTTCCCTCAACTGCTGATGTCAGAGAGCAACGAAGCCTGCTTTTCATGTCATTCAGATCAACAGGCGGAATTTGAAAAGAGGCCATATACCCATGACCCCGCAGAGGAGGGGTGCGTGAAGTGCCACGATCCACACAGCAGCGACTATCAGTATGGCCTTGCAAAAGATGGGCGTCAGGATCTCTGCTTCTCCTGCCATCAGGATATGCAGGAGCAGATCGCCACCGCACGGGTAGCGCATAAAGGGCTGGCAGCAGAAAAGAGATGCCTTGGCTGCCACGACCCGCATACATCCGATTACACCATGCAGCTTGCTGCCCAGCCAATGGCGCTGTGCATGCAGTGCCATGACCGGGAATACAGTGATGCCACAGGCAAGATCGCCAATATAAAGGCCCTGCTGGCCGCCAACTCAAACCACCACGGCCCGATCCGACAGGGTGACTGCTCCGGCTGTCATGACCCGCATGGCTCCGCCAACTTCAGGATGCTCCGGGAGTATTTCCCCCGCCGCTTCTACGCCCCCTACAATCCTGACAACTACAAGTTCTGCTTTATGTGCCATCAGAACACCATTGCTGAAACCGCAAAGACAACCACCCTGACGAAATTCAGGAATGGCGACCAGAACCTGCACTTCCTGCACGTCAACCGAAGCAAAGGGCGCACCTGCCGCGCCTGTCATGCCGCCCATGCCAGCAACAACCCTGCCCACATTCGTGATGCGGTGCCTTATGGCTCCTGGAGTCTGCCGATCAATATCACATTGACCCCGAATGGTGGTACATGCAGTCCGGGTTGCCATCAACCCTTTGGCTATGACCGGGTCAAAGCAGTGTCAAACCGATGAACAGAGCAACCGCTGTATTGCTATGGACATTGATCGCCATACCAGCGCATGCCCAGGAGGCACGCAGTGGAGAGTCCCTTATGGAGCAGGCCACCAGCCTGGAGCAACAGAACCGGCTCGATGAGGCCGTTGAGCTGCTGAAAAAAGGGATTGAAGCTGACCCTGAATTCGCCCAGGCGCATATTCGATTAGGCTATCTCCAGCTCAAGAGAGACGACAACAGCGCAGCGTTGCGCTCGTTCGAGGCGGCGCTACTCCTCAAACCCGACTCCCCTGCTGCAAAAACAGGCAAAGGGGTTGCCATGGCCGGAAAAGGTGATCTCAAGGGTGCTGAAGTGATACTAAAAGAGGCCCTGGCGTTAAACCCAAATCCAGTGAGAACGCACTATGAACTGGGGATTGTTTACCAAAAACTCGGCTTTTTCACAAAGGCTATCGCCGAGTATAAAGAAGGCATAAAACAGTTCAAACAGGGCCGGCCGTGACAAATCGGATAATGAGTAAGCCCTTCTCGTTCCCACGCTCTGCGTGGGAATGCATACGGAGTGTTAATGTTTGTGTAGCGGTAACTACTCAGGTACCAAGGTTCATGAATGCAGGCATTTTTCCCCGAAACAGAAGCCTGAGCGCTGCTTCGGCAGATGATGCCCCGTTTTTGCGACAGGTGGATATATAGCTGCGAATTCGACAGGAAAACTTCGCACCCATCTCGGAGCGGAAACAGCCAGACACCTTATTGTAGTGGGCGCACACAAAATGAGTATTAATGGGTGCGCTGCATTCATATTCGGCACTGGTTTGGATGAGGCAAATAGTGACCTTGTGTAGGGGTTTGAGTAAACTTAGGGGCCAACCGATCAACAACCAGGTATTTCATGGCCATACTCTATCTCTACTCTGTTGTTTTAATCATGCTGTTCTCATCGGTTGCCTGGGTTTTTGCCAGAAGATACGACACCTGGTTTGATTGGGATTGGCTGCTGTGCTTTCTGCCTACTTCCATTTGGTTTGTTCTGGTATCAAAGGGGATAGGGCCGTATAACGAGAGTCTGATTATTGAAGCCGCCGCTGTTACAGGGTTGATTCCGCTTCTGCTTACATTCAGGGTTTTTGTGCTTGACAAGCTGCTCGGCAATGCAAAAAATAGCTCTCTTTTTATCTTTGTAATATGTACGATATCGCCGGTTTTTTTCCGATTTGCCATACCTCCGTTTCTGGCACAATAGCAGTTTCAGCTGTTATGTTTTGCCTGCATAAATCGCTTGATCCATGCTTTTCCACGGCTGTTGTCAGGCATGAATTTTTCATCGGCTATCTTCCACTTTCCTTGTTGTTTAATAAATTCCACACCAATTAGCGAATCCTTATCTGTAGAGGAGGCCGATAGATAGAGCTTGGCGCTCGCCGGTGAGATGATGATGGCATCGTGAAGATATAGCGCATCCAGCTCTGGATTGTGGCGAGAAAAAAGCTGTTCAACCTGCCTGGTCTGGGCTAACGGATTTTTATCGCTCAGATAGCTGGCAATATCACTATCCTCCTCTGCCATGTTGAGTGTCTGCAGGTATCCCTTATATCTCTTGAATAGAGATCTTCCCACCTCTCTTCTTGCTTCCAGCAGGTCATGCTCTACGTTTGATCGGCTCAACTGGTGTATATTGCCTCTCTTTATCTTTCTTTTTTTACGCTCAAATTGTTCATGCTGTAGTGGTGTCCATACGATCAACTCTCCATCAGCAAGTGCTCTATCCATGAAATCTGAGCGCTTTAAATCAATGAAATATTTTTGGTTGTCCACAGTAAATGTTTCAAATGAATCTATTCTGTAATCTGTTTTATGCCAATTGACTTGTTGGGATTTTGCGCCATTAACAATTTGAAAAGAGTAGATAACAGCTGTTTCTGGCGAGCTTTGATCTAAAGCCTTTTTTTCTATAAAGCGCAGGGAAAACTGGGGATAATCTATGGATATATACTCAAGATAGTTTATGGCCTTACCATAGATTCCATCCGTTGTTTTTAGCCCTGAATCTGTACCTGGCACCAAAATAAGCAGCATGCAGGCAATGGGGATGCTAAGGAAGTATGGTGGGTATCTTTTATAGAAACGCATGCCTTTACCCCCCAGGCTTACGGGCCGGGTGTGGCTGTTACCTGCAACCTCCCAGCGTAGTAGAAGGACTCTTCACCACCAGGCCAGACGGCTGATACATTGTAGTAGTAGGTTGTGCCATTCGTCAGCGGGGTGTGGATAAAACCGCTGCTCTTGTTGGTCAACTGATTGGCAGAAAGCCGCAGGGCATTTGGATCTGTGCTCCAATAGATGTTATAGGAGCTGGGAGCTGTTACACCATCGTCTGCCAGCACGCTGTCTCAAGTAATGGTTACCTCTCCATCTCCTGCTGTAGCCGTAATGTTGCCAGGAGAGCGTTTTCCTGTTGCACAGACCTCGGTAGAGGCGGCAGGGCTTTCACCGTGCTGGTTCTCTGCGGTGATGACATAACAGTCATTCTGTGTGTCGCTATTGCGCCATGTATGAGTAAATGGTGAATAGACTTTGATGAGCTTCTTGTTGTATGTGGTAGTGGAGGCGCCTGGGCCGATCTTCCAGTAGATGTTGTAGCTGGTTGCACCAGGCACATCATCCCAATAGAGAACCACTTTATTGTTTGTGCTTTCAGCAACCGGGTTGGCTGGTGCCAATGTTGGTGCGCTGCTGACAGGCATAGCTTCCGCCTGGCTGGATGGGGCGGACTCAGCCCCTGCCACTGCCACTGCGGTCACCACATAGTAGTAGGTTGTGCCGTTTGTTCGCCCGGTATGGGTGTATGTGAGTACATTACCCAATGCTATTTTGGTTCCGTTGGCAGGGGTTACACCGGGATGCACGCCCCATTCATAGGGTTGTGTGCCCCAGTAGATATTGTAGGCAGTAGCTCCTGCAACCGGGCTCCAGCTCAGTGTGGTTTGACCATCTCCCCCCACCACGCTGAGCAGGCCGGGTACATCAAGCCCTGTGTAATCAGCAACGGGCTTGTAGCTGAACCAGTCCATCAGGGTATCTGCATCGGTGCCGGCCTCTGGTGATGCATCACGGCCTAGAGCCTGCTTTTCGTTTTGGTTGGCACCGATGATGATATCGTGAGCCCTGGGTGACCAAGGGTCCTGTTTATTGATGATCCCTTCGCTGTGCCGCCACTCTTCGCTCTGTATGCGGGCCTGGGTGCAATTGATAAAACCGCTCCAACCAGCATTGGCACCGGCTCCGTCTGTGCCTTGATCTTCAGCAAAAATATCGACTGGGATGCCTCCCTGGCGGTCAGCATTATAGACCAGCCGCACCCGGTACCAGTGATCCTGAACGATGGGACAGGTGGCGACATCACCATAGACCTCTTTGTTGTACTGACCATGTCCCAGCCCGCTTGGATCCAGTGGTGTGGTGTTATTCGGTGGCGTAGTGAAGTTAGCCCACAGGTAGGCCTGGCCATCTGGTGGGGCTATGCTGGTCATGAAATCAGCTCTTCTCAGACCAAAGAAGTTGAAGAATCTTCTCTGGACAAGTGTCTGGATGGTTCTGTCCAGGGTGTTGCCTGGGTTCAGTGACTCGCTATCCAAATCAACCACAGCAGGTTTGAATCGCAGCTCGTAGGTGTAGGTGCGCTCACTGTCCAGGCAGGAGTCAGGATTGGTAATTCTGACAAAAGTATCAGTGGCTGCTTTGGTGTTGTATATGCCATCGCTGTTGAAGTGGAGATAGCCATCGCCACCAACGAAGGCTTCGGCACCATTTTGCACTGTGCCAGTCAGGAGCCCGGTATCGCTTGTGGCAGTGGTGCTGCCAGCAGGCTCATTAAAGTCGTAGCGGATACTGGATTGCGGGCAGGTCTCTCCTGTAATGACGGCTATATCGCTGATCATGGCGGCTGTGGTGCCACTTGAATCGTAGATGGCGTTTGCAGCAGGCGCAATCGTATCGACATTCAGATCATCGGTGGAATCCAGGTTGGCGCTTAATGTGAGGGTAGCCGTGTTTTCTCCTGCTGTATGCTGAACAGATAGAATGGTTCGGCCGTTGTCACTATCGGTTAAAATAAAATCATCAGCTTGCAGTGCCCCGGTTCCATCCGTATTGGCATAGGCACCTTCTGCAAAGACGACATAGACCTTATCCGTGCCATCATAGGCATAGGCTTTCGAAATGATTGGTGGGACTTTCTGGTCGAAGTAGGCTGCATCTTTGGTAACATTCCATATCTTGAGGTTGTCAATCAGCCCTTCGAAGTGGGTCAGCGAGTTGGCCCAGGGCGCAGAGCCGATAGTCATGCGCCACCGGCACCAGGCTGAGCTGGACTCCCAGGCATCCCTGGCTGTGTTTAGTGGTGCGATACAGGTGCTTAGCCCCTTCCCTACATCAGGGTTTGCCCCTTCCCCTTCGCCATCCAGGGGCTGAGTCTGCTCATAAAAACCGAAGGATGGTATGCTGTTTGTGGTGACATCCTCACCATTCACATAGATCCGGATGCGACCCTTTGTCAGGTCATTAGGGTCGTGGTCCTCGTCATATTGGGAGGCGTCGTACGTGACAGCTACATGGCTCCACCTGTCAACGGGGATGCTCACCGAGCTATAGGCTCCACGCCAGCCGCAGTCATCATGCAGGCAATCTGTGTTGGAGTTATTGGGGATCATTGCACCGTTGAGATCAACGCCGCCGTTGACGTTGAACTGGGCATAGAGCCGGTAGTCACCATCGATGTATTTAAGCATCATGGAGTAGTCGGCCCAGTTGCCCCATCCAGCCTTGGAGATGAGGTAGCGGCTGGGTGTGCTCCAGTTCCAGGTATCACCGTTGGTCAACGCTGGATAGCCACTGGGCTTGATCCACATCTCGAAGGCGAGACCGTATTTGAAGGAGAAGAAGCGGTCTGCCCGGTGGGTGCCGTCGGTGGACCAGTTGCCATTGGTGGCACCTGGCTCAACAAAAGCTCCTCTGCCTGAAGTAGGATTTCCGGTGCTTGTGTTAATCAGTGGTTGGTTTTGAATCCAGAGTGCCTGGCCACCATCTACACCCGGGGCAAAGCTCCCTGCCAATTGACCGCAGCTCCAGACGCCCCAGGGGCAGTCACTGGAGGCGGCCCATTGACCGCCCATATTCCAGGTACCGGAGTCGCTCAGGTTGCCCTCAAAGCGCATATCGAGCACTTCATCAAAGTCATAGCGGCGTGAAACATTTCCACCACCACCCGCTTTATCCATATTGTGGATGGAGTCCCCGGTTCCAGGGGCACCATGGCAGCTTCCACTGCCACAGCCGCCGCCGTTAGGATGTGGCGTATATTGGTTGTCGGCACCGCTGTTCTCCCGGAAATGGCAGTTGCTTGAACAGTTGGAGCCCATGTTATTAAGGCTGCCGCTGCCACCATTGATCTTTGGCCGTCCCATTCTGCCGCTTGCGCCTGATCCGTGCGGTTCGTGGCAATCGGTGCAGCTCAGTACATAATTGATGCCGAAAAAACGGTCTGCAGATTCATAAGCGCCCAGGTTCCACATAGATCTGCCGCGCCCTGCCTGATGCTTCGGCCAGCTATAGCTGCTCTCTGCTCCAAAGCCGTTGCCATCGGTGCGTGGCCAGTTGTTGGTCTTTGTGGCTTTGTAGTAAGCGTCGGGGCTGGTTGAACCCGCAGATGCCCCGGCAGCGCCAAGGCCGTGCATATCCCCGCCCCAATTGATGGGGGAGCGGCCTGCTGGTGCCACCTGGCTGTGGCAGTCTATACAGAATGCGGCATAGGCTGGCAGTTGGGTGCCATTAAATTTGTCCCCCAATGGGGTCTGGTAAAAGCCACTGCCTGCATAGTCCTGCATCTTTTCGCCAGGATCATCGCCATAGACGGTGAGATTGCCTTGTGGATTGGCAGGTGTGGAGATACGTGAGATTGGGGTTTTGCCCTGATCCGCCTCCCAGTACTGGCCAGTGACCAGATGCACATTGTGGCAGGAGACGCAGTTCAGGGTGTAGTTGGCGCCGTCCACTGTGTAGCTGGCTCCAAGAGGATGTTTGCTGGTCAGTGCAAAGGCCTGTTCAATATCATCCACCGGACCTTCACCGGACTGGAAGACGATGTGGTATTGGTCGCCTGTATCCCAATCGTTATCTGTTCCGCCACTCAGGGTTGCCGTTATCTGCGTGGGGGTGTGTACAGTGATTGTCCCGGAGCTGCCATCAGTGAGGTTAAACAGGCTCCAGCCCACAATGGAGCTGATTTTGCGGAAGGTGGCATCTGCATCACTCAACACCGTCTGGTTGTCGGCACCATCATGGGTGCCCCGATGGCCGGTGACGGCAAAGTTCTGGACATTCATCAGCACATCAGAAGTGGTGTCGTCGGTATGACAGCGATAGCAGAGCGCCTCCTTGTAGCCTTTGGTCATGGCCTGGTTGGGCTCACCATTGGTGGCTACATCCTGATAGGCTGCGCCGTGTGGGTCGTGGCAGTCGGTGCATTTCAGATTCTGTTTTGAATCTGACCCATGTGCTGAGTTTTCATACGCAGCATGGGTAGTGTAGTACTTGGGGTCTGCGGTGGCGCTGTCCAGTGGGTCGCTGCCATCACCGTGGCACTTGTCACACACGGTGCTGTTGGCATCATTTTCATAACCGGGTTTCAGGCGTTTGTCAGTCGGATCCGGGTTGTTGAAGTGGGCCGCTGTGTATTCATGACAGTCGCTACAGAGTTTGTTGGCTGCCGGGTTGCCTGTCTCAGTGGTGTTCTGCCAGGAGAGCCGGTCATAGTTGCCTGTGCTCTTGCCGTGGCCGTTGACAAAGAAGCCGTAGGTGTTGGCGCCTGTATCTAAGTCCAGATCCCCTACAATGTTGGCTGGCTGGTTAGGAGGCTGTGGGCCGGCAACAAAGGTGCTGTTGGTATCGTTGTGGCAGCTTCCGCAGTATCTCTTCTCGCCCGTGGCGCCCAGCCAGGTATCGTTCCAGGTGTACTCGCCACTTTGTGGTGTAATCCAAAGCCCGGCATCCCCTTCAGAAGAGCCGGGGCGGAAAAAATAGTACTTTGCCAGCAGAGAGCCTTCACCATGGCAGTTGGCGCAGACGGCTGTTTCCGTATCAGCCCCGGTGTTGGGGCAGTCTGTGCCTGGACGCCCTGTGCAGAGCGGTTTGCCATCAGCAAAGATGACCTCATTGGGGTAGTTGGAACCTGGCACATAGATGCCATGGCAGCCCCAGTTGCCATCTGAGCAGGTGATTTTAGGCCCAAATTCCTTGGTCAAGTGGACTTCATGCGCACCTGCACCCAAGGGCAAAAAACCATTTTCATGTTTATGACACAAGGTGCATTTAATTCCTACATTATGGGTGTGATCAGCATCGCCTGGGTTGTCATCATTGTTCCGGTGATGCCGGGTTCGTGTATGGCAGACTTCACAGGGGCCTTGGTATAACCCGTCGCCATCCACATCTCCAGCATACGAATGCTCATTTGAGCCGCCTGATCCGGCTCTAAAATCCCGCAAAAACTTTACCGTTGTTTTAATACGGTTGGTACAACTGAAAACATTGTCTGTCACACTACAGGTGTCGGATTCTGGCAGGGTGTCCGGGCTACCCCGATCTGGCCTGGGGAGCCTGTTTCTTCCATAGATTAATTTTCCGTAAATGATGGCAAAGGTGCTGCCTGGGGATACCTTGTTCATATCCATGCCATCACCAATCAAGCCGGCACTTATGGTCAGGGTATCGGATGTGTTGGAAAGAATGCGGTAGTTGTTATATCTCTGGCTTGTGTTGGGAATGACGATCATATCGGCAAATTCGTCTGTTGCCCAAGTTGCGCCTGCACTGTACAAAGATGTAGCGCTAACGGTGGTGACAGTGCCTGTGGCAAGAAAGGCTTCGGTCCCATAGTAGTAATACTGCTCTTGCTTGTGGGGGTTGTGGCAATCCACGCACTCTATCGCCCACTGGCCATAATCTTCATCGATCATGTTGCTGGAGTGGGGGTTTTTAAACGGCGCGACTACATTATTGTGGCAGCTCCAGCAGAGGTTGTTGGCGGGTGTGTCATCAATGTCTTGTGGCGGGTGAGGGTCGGTTATACGCAGTAATTTGGCAAAACCGCCGTGCAGGTCATGGCAGGTGATGCATGAAAACCCGTTGACACTGGAGTGCGGGTAATCCATTGAGGCCTGGGCAAGCATAAGGGGCAAGGTCAAAAATAGCCCTACAGCAATATTTATTATTGATGTCCGCATATTTCATCCCTACAACAGGTTTATCTAATACGTGAAATAGCGTCCTGTTGAATGGGGTCTTTAGTTTTTCAGGCAATAAGCGACTAAATTTATATGCTGTTCATAGCTGCCGGTTGGGTCGGTAGATGATGTATGAATTTACAGCTGCGGCTATAGGCAGAGGGGTGGGTTATATATTGTGGCAGGTGGTACAGAGTCCACTGGCCACCATGGATTTCCGCAGAAACGGGATATTGGTTGGGTCGTGCGGGTTATGACAGCTGGGACACTCTACGCGGCCCATGAATAGCTTCACGTCGCTCCACCCCCGCTGCAGGTCGGGGGGGATAAAGAAAGCAGGATCTTCTGTAGGTGTAGGATAGCTCATGGAAATGGGGTGCTCATTTGACAGATCAGGCCCGATCTGGAACCACTCAGGGGCAGGATCGCCGCCGCCTGGATGGCATCGTGTGCCGCAATTTGGAATGGTATCCCCCCTGTTTGGCTCGTTGACCAGGTTATGCGCGTCAATATAATTCACGGCGCCATCATCACCGGCCATAGGGCTGGTAGCATCAGCAGTATCATGGCAGCTAAGGCAAACAAGGGAGAGTGGACTTGGGGTGTTGTCACAGGCCATATTCAATGTAGCACTGGTATACATTTGATAGGGCGCCAGAGTTGTTATGCGCCTGTTCCAAAGTGGGGCAGGCGGACGGCTTGCATGGTCTGAATCAACATTGCCATCATTGTCGAGGTCAGAATTTGCACTGTGGGGGGTGTGGCAGTAAACGCAGATTTCATCAGAGCCACCGCCAAAAGGTGAGCTTAAATCATGCTTTGAACCGACAATGGTTCCTGGGGCAGCCCAAAGGTGAGTGGTAAACGCGGAAAACAGTAGCCCTGCCAAATACAATATTGTGTGTTTATGAATCATGTGTGAGCCATACCTGCCAACCACCTCAAATAGTTGCTTTTTTTAACTGTTTTTTAATTGGGTCTGTTTTTTAGCTCTTACTGGCAATGCCTTGGAAAAATATACCTGAATTCATAAAATAGCGCACGCCTCCCTTGGTTTCCAGTAATCCGCATAACCGCAGCAGGGACTGATGTCAGTACCTGATTTACAGCAAATTTTAGGGTATTGAGCAGGTTTTTATTGGATCAGGTCTTTGATAGTGTGACCCACATCACAAAATCATTATGATGCGGGTAATGAAAAGCATTAATTAGCCTTGTATCTCAACTAAATCTATATAGTGCCTGAACGAAAACCCCTCATTCTCCCAGAAAGACCAAGCGCTTCAGTCAAGTAATGCAAGGTGCTTTTAGTTTGGTGCGTCATTTTTTACCCAATGCCTCCAGTTAATAAGAATCAATCTCATTAATGCTGGCCAACAGGTATACCTATCCTTACCACCCCAACGGCAGTCTTTATCTGTTAGCCGATACAATGCTCAAGCAGCTTGTTTTTGATAAGCCCCGCGTTTTCGTTGTTCCTCCTCTTGTACTTGCTGCCTTAGTACTGCACCAAGACGCTGAACATTGCGTGCAACAATGGCCAAGGAAATATAATGATGTGGCAAGACTTTTCCGGACAAAAAATCACACAATTTCTCGGTTTGTTTTCTCATAGCCCAATGGCGTTTGATAGCCGATAGTTGAGTGGCGTCTCTGGCGATTATAGAACACCTCGATATACTCGAATATATCCTGCTTAGCTTCT
>WFXD01000118.1 GCA_015490795.1 Gammaproteobacteria bacterium | reverse complement strand
CTGGTGGCGCTCTTTTTTGGGGAGATTATTGCACCTGAAACAGAGCAATATGCGCAGACGATGCGTTCACAAGCGCTGGCCAAGCAGGTTACGCTCAAAACCAAGTATGGTTTTTGGGCGCGGGATGGTGGAGCCTATATCAATATCCGGAATATCCTGCCGGGGTCGCGGCTTGAGGATATCTATATCTATGAGTATGGCGAAGATAAGCAGCTGAAGTTCTCCACCCATGCGGCCTCTGCAAGATATGAAAATGATCAATGGCTTTTGCAGGATATCCGGCAGAGCCAGTTTACGGATGATGGGGTGCAGGTTCGTGCAATAGAGCGCGCCACCTGGGATTCAATGCTGGATCCAGGGCTGCTGAATGTGGTGTCACTTAACCCCAATATCCTGCCAGCCTGGGGGCTCTACAAATATATTCGCTTTTTGCATGCCAATGGCCAGGATGCCAAGAGCTATGAGGTGGCCTTCTGGGGCAAGATGGTCACCCCGCTGGTGACGCTGGTCATGCTCTATCTCTCAATGCCCTTTGTCTTTGGTCAGCTGCGCAGCTCTGGTATTGGGCAGCGGGTTTTTCTGGGGGCGATGGTTGGCAGCGGTTTTTTCCTGATGAGCAAGGCCTTCTCATATATGGCAATCGTATATGATCTGAATGCGCTGTTTGCGGCCTCCTTCCCTGGGCTGCTGTTGCTGGGCGCTGCATTCTTCTTGAGTTCAAGGGTGAATTAACCCATTAATCGGGCATTATTTGCTGTTTTTGATGCGCTTTGCAGTGATCACCAGGCGGGTTTTTGAGAGCCGGTCGTGCCAGGCGAGCCTGTCGTGATCGACCAGAATCCAGAGAAACCCCAGCCCGGCAACCGCCCAGGAGAGCAGGGCAGAAAAATACCGTAGCAGGGCATCGCGCCATGTGAGTGGTTTCCCATCATCACGTATGGCCTGAAGCCGCCACGCCCGCATGCCAAGTGTCTGGCCGCCTTTGATCCAGAACCACGAGAAGAAAAAGGGTGGGATAAGCCCGAAAATTACTAATTGAAACAGTGGATTGCGGCCTACCGAAGTGTCCCCGGCCTCAAGCCCAAGCGGTATGATGATAAATGATGTCGCAACCATTAGCAGCGCCAGAAGCAGCAGCCCGTCATAAAAGATAGCGGCCAGGCGTCGAAAGAGCCCGGGGTGGACGGCCTGTGTGATGTCAATAGGATTTTGTCTGCTCATAAATGGAATTCTACCTGAAACCAGGGGGAAAATTGGGCGGTTTAGGCGTATTGGCATCAAATTAGGGCAAAAACGCCAAAAGTTGACTAGAATGGATGTAAATGACTCTGCTGCGGATGATGGAGGGTCATGGGCTAAGAATAATAATATCAAGTTTAATTATTGAGGTTTCTTGGCAACTCAAGGGGGGCAGAATGGAGCATCGCTACGCACCGCGCAAGCCAGTGGCACTGGATGTTGTTATAACCTACCAGGCGCTGGGACTAGTACATGGGCGCACCATGAACATTGGCCTTGGCGGCATGTATATTGAGACAGGCCGTGTTGAATTACCGGTTAATGCGCTGATTAAAACAGCTTTTTTCCTGGATGAAGATGGGCTGCGCAAGCCATGTAGCGCAGATGCAATGGTTGTGCACAGCTGCACATATGGGGCGGGTCTGATGTTTAACGATCTGGATGACGAGTTACATGTCGCGCTGCGCCGCTTGCTGAATCGTTCCCATGATGATGCTGCGCCAGATCAACAGCACGTTGCAGATGCATAAATCTGGTTGAGCCTGCCCTGCTTCCGAAGAGCCTGTCCGAGAACTCTGCTTTTTGCGAATTATGACTTTAAGTCGTTGAGTTACAAGAAATAAATATTTGATGAGTTGCGGTTTTACCTATTCTCGGACAGGCTCCGAGTGCACCAACAATCGAGAAATTTCTCAGCCCAGGCTGGCAGGACATACTCCCAAAAACCATTGAAGTCCACTTTGAGCAGGTAGGCACGTACCGGCTACAGATTGTACGGAAGAAAATTTGTAACTTATTCATCACCTGAGCCTCTTGCAAAACCCCAAATACCAACGAATTTCTTAGCAATCTGAGAGCAAAATTAAAAGTGTGCCCGGCAGGCAGGATCAACCCCGCACATACCGGTCAATAGCTTTTGCAGCTGTTTTTGCCTGTCCCATTGCAAGGATTACAGTAGCCCCACCCGTAATAGCATCACCGCCAGCGAACACGCCTCGCTTGGTAGTTTGGCAGCTCTCTTCATCAACGATGATGATGCCCCATTTATTTGTTTTTATTCCTTTGTCTGTTGCGGGAATCATCGGGTTGACATCGCAACCCAGTGAGAGAACCACAGTGTCTGCATCTTCGGTAAAGAATTCGCCAGTGGGAAGTGGCTTGCGTCTGCCTGATGTATCAGGGTCTGAAAGCTCCATCTTTTCACATTTAATCTGTTTGACAAAGTTATCTTCATCAACGATAAATTCAACGGGGTTGGCAAGCCAGCGCCAGTTTAGAAACTCCTGTTCTGCATGTTTCAACTCTTCGGTTCTGGCTGGGGCCTCGCCACGGGAGCGGCGATAATAGCAGGTGGTATCGGCCCCCAGGCGTTTTGCGGTGCGCAGGACATCCATAGCGGTATTTCCTGCACCAATAACCGCTACCTTTTTTCCCTGATAAAGTGGGGTGCTGTATTTAGGGAATTTATCCGCCTGCATAAGGTAGATGCGAGTCAGGTATTCATTCGCAGAGTAGACGCCGTTGGCATTGACGCCGGGGATATCGAGCATTTTTGGCAGGCCAGCGCCGGAGGCGACAAAGACCGCATCAAACCCCTCCTGCTCCAGCAGGTCATCAAGCGAGAGGATCTTGCCAATGATCATGTTGTAAACAAATTTTACGCCGATCTTTTCAAGGAATTTGATATCCTCATCAATGATATCCATGGGCAGGCGAAACCGGGGAATACCGTAGACCAGCACACCGCCAGCGCGATGGAAGGCCTCAAAAACGACAACCTCATGACCCCTGATACGCAACTCATAGGCGCATGTCAGCCCGGCAGGCCCGGCACCAACAATGGCAATGCGCTTGCCTGTGGCTGGTGGGATTTCGGGTAGCTCCAGCGTGCCGTGTTGACGCTCGTAATCTGCGGCGTAGCGTTCCAGACTACCAATGTCAACAGGTTCTTTTTTCTTGCCAACAACGCAGACAGCCTGGCACTGTTTATCTTGAGGACAGACGCGTCCACAGGCAGCGGGTAGAAAGTTCTTCTCCCGGATTTTTTTGGCGGCATCGGCCATGTTGCCATTTTCGATGAGCTTGATAAAGGCGGGGATGTCAATCCCTACGGGACAGCCATCAACACAGTCTGGTTTTTTGCATTGAATGCAACGCTGGGCTTCTGCTATGGCCTCTTCAAGCGAGTAACCAATGGGCACCTCTTCAAAGTTTTTAACACGCTCTTCCGGGGGCAGCAGCGACATCTCCTGAAAGGAGAGCGCCATTCTTTGCTTGTTACTGAGTTCTGTAGATTTTTTGGCGGACTTTTCGGACATTAAGCTTTCCTATAGTGTTTCCAGGGCCTGTTTTTCTTCTGCGACAAACATTTTCTGTCTTTTTGTCAGCTGATCGAAGTCTACTTTGTGCCCATCAAAATCTGGCCCGTGGAAACAGGCAAATTTGGTCTTCCCATCAATAGATATGCGACAGGCGCCACACATGCCTGTCCCATCCACCATCAGGGCATTGAGAGAGACCATGGTTTCAATGCCAATGGGGCGGGTCAGTTCACATACGGCCTGCATCATTGGGACAGGGCCAATGGCCAGTACATGGCTTACGCGTTTCTCCTCTTTAATGATCTGCTCAAGCGCATTGGTGACAAAACCCTGAATACCGGCCGAGCCATCATTGGTGGTTAGAATGACCTCATCGCAGGCAGCTTTCAGCTCATCAACCATAATGAGCAGCTCTTTGCTACGCGCACCAATCACCCCTATGACCCGGCTGCCCAGCGCCTTGAGATCGCGTGCCGTGGGGATGATGGCTCCGGTGCCAAAGCCGCCACCAATCACTACGCAGGTTCCCCGGTAATGCCTAACGTGAGAGCGCTCACCCAATGGGCCGACGATATCTTTAAAGCAGTCACCTACACCCATCTCATTCATTTGAAGCGTGGTTTTACCCACTGACATAATGACCACTTCGATGTGGCCTTCCTCCCTGTCCCAACCGCAGATGGAGAGAGGGATGCGCTCACTGAGTTCATGAGGGCGAATGATAATGAACTGTCCGGCTTGCAGTTTGCGTGCAATGAGCGGGGCTTCGATAACGTAGTGGAAGGTATTGGGGCACAGCTCTCTTTTGGACAGGATTTTGAAGCTCTGCTGATAGTGAGTGACAGAGGTGGGTGTGGTTTTCAGCAGTGGCAGATAACACTTTGCCTCATGGCGCACGATATAGGCATCATCCCAATCGTTGCTGCCATCTTTGCCGGTAATGGCGCAATAAGCGGTTTGAAGCCGCTCCTTCTGCGTGTTGGTCAATAGCCCTTTTTCCATCAACTTGCCCAGTGTTCTGGCTGCCTGCATGCGCACCAGTGAGCGGCTATCAGAGAGGCGTGCAAAGCTGATATCAAACATCTGCTGTCTAAGCGCTTCGTCAAACAGGTTGGGGTCAATGCGCACTACCAGTTTGCCCATGGCGTTGATGGCATTGGAACTGAGCTGATAATTGTCCGATTCGGCTGCAACCAGTATCTCTGGCAGGGCTTGTAGCACCTCGGGTATCCGGAAATAGGCCAGCGCCTGGGTCAGATTAATCAGCGCATATTGATCTGTCCGTTTTCTATTCCATACATCCAGCAGCGGGGCGATGGCATTTGCACCATTTACGGCAATTGCCCTGCCAAGGTGCGCACAGGATTCGGCGTCTGCACTCACCAACTCATCAATCAGAAAGGGGATGACAACGGATCCAAAGCGGGTGATCTGCTTTTCTGCCCTGTTCGCCAGAGAGATCATCTCAGACATGCCGACATGATCCCGGTAAAACAGCAGAGCAAGCGCTGAAGCCAGTGCTATTTTATCATCATCAGTCAGGCCTGAAAGTTGTTCAATCTCATCCAATGCTACAGAGACTGACACTTCATCTTCTGACTTTAACCCGTTGATTATATTCTCTATTGCTTTTTTCATGCCCCGCAAACCCTTGGTTTAACCGCCCAAATATAGGGATTTATAAAGCGCGCCATTATATGGTGTTTGAGGATGTTGTGCTAGAAAACACAAATTGGATCAGGCGCTCCTGCTAAAACTCATCAGCCCGCTGGATAAAGGTATTTCTGCATTTTAAATGCAAGCAGCGCTACCAGGCTGAAAAAGATCGGATCATGGAATTGCTGGAGAAAGGGGATCAGGAGCGCGCAAGCTACCAGGCGGCGGATCTACAGGAATTGGCGCGTGAGTGCGGGATGGAGCGCGATGCCAGTGAGTTTTTAGAGCGGCTTAATCAGACTGAGAAAGGGGAGGTTTAAGATGGCGTTTCGAGCAAGCGGTATTCCTTCATTTAATCTGGGTACGGTTAAGGCGCTGCCGCGCCTGCGCTCCAGGGTGCGTCAAAGCCGGGGTGGTAGTCGGCGGGCGGCTGGGGTGGCTCCGCAGGTTGATCGTAATTATGAGCAGCAGATTGATGAGTGTGAACAGCGGCAGGCGCTGGAGAGGATTGATGCTTCAAAACCAAAACAGAAACCGGCAGCTGTGAAGCGGGCTATGGATACTGTCGCTCCTGAGCCTTATGTGAGCGGTGAGCAGGAGTGGGCGCAGATGGGTGGCAAGACGCTGGCTCAGATCGCGACGGAAGACCCTGGGCAGGCTGCGAACAGGCACCAGAGTCTGATCGATTTTGCTGGTGAGTTGATGAGTTCGTCCTGGGAGGGCATTAGTCAAAAGAAGCTGCCCAAGTCGATGGTGGCTCAGTTGCCTGGGTTTGTCTCAAGCTATGCGGGAGCTGAGGGTCAGCAGCTGCGCACGGTATTTGCTCAGCGGGAAAAGACAAAATCGGGGGATGAAATCTTTGCTTTTTATCAGCAGACGCCAGATGGCGCTGTTACTCCCGTGTTGCATACGGGCGCGCCCTGGCGGCTGAAGAGGCACCTGGTGGAGGACATGGCGACGGTTGCCTGGCTTGGGCGGAAGCGGGTCAATGAGTTGCAGGATCAGAAGCGCGAGCAGGATCTCGCCAAGATCAAAGCAGGCAGCCTTACCGCTGCTCAGCAGGCAAACAATGCGGAGATCGATGCCGCCCGAGAGGCGATAGGGCGGCTGGGCCGGGATGACATTTTGAAGCGCACCCAGGCGGCCACCGCCACGGGGCGCGATAATCCAGATTACGACCCTTACCTTGCAAAAATGGTGGGAACCGCCACCCAACGAAAGGTAGGTGATGACCCCGATTTTGAGCCCATCTACCGGCGTTACTTTGGCCAAGCGGCAGCGCCTGCTCAGGGGCTACAGCCGGGAGCCATAGTGGATGGTTTTAAATATCTTGGCGGCAATCCGAACTCCCAACAGAGCTGGGAGCCACAATGAAATCTTCGCAGCAGACCAACACCCCGCCTCCCTGGGAGCAGAACTGGGGCCAGACTGAAGCACCGTCTGAACCGGCGCTACAGGAGCCGCAATTGAGCGGTGATTCACAACCCGCCAGCAACGCAGCCAACCCCGCGCCCTGGGAGCGCCAGTGGGGTGGTTCACAACCGCAGGCAAAGACACAGACAGCGGATGAGGCCGCCGTTGCGCAGTATGAGGCGGCGGGCGGTGGCGTACTCACCAGCCTGGAGCGGGGCGCTCGGCGGCTTAAGCAGAGCCTGGCCGGGGCCGGTGCGGCGCTGGGCGATGCGCTGATCGATGATGAGGGGGTATTTGACACCAGCCCGGCAGGCCGTTGGCTGAAGTCTCAGACAGAAGGGGACAAGAGAGAAGTTAGGGCGCAGCAGGCGGCGATTGACAGGCTGCCGCAGCATCCGGCCATGGTCGATGCCATTGAATCCGCAAACCGGGCGGATGGCTATGTTGAGGCGGCCAAGCGGTTCTTGGGCAAGATTGTTGACAGCCCTGACACCTCGGGTTTTCTGATTGACGCCACGGCCGAGCTTGCGCCCCAGGTGCTGACCATGCTGCTGGGCGCAAAAGGGGTGGATCGGTTGCTCCCGACCATTTTAACGGGGGCGGGCCGCACGAGCGCCGCCCTGGCAGGTGGTGGTTTTGTCAGCTCAGTGGCCAACACCTATGGCCCCAACCTGGCGGAGGGGCTTCAGAGAGGACTGAGATATGATCAGGCGGAGGCGCGGGCAGCGTTGCAGTCGCTGGCGCAGGGCGGCGTTGATGCGCTTGCCTCCGCCGTCATACCCTGGAAGATCGGCCCCAGCCAGATCACCAACATCCCGGCGCAAAGCCTTATCCAGATGGCGGGTGGGGCCGTGGGTGAGATTGCCCGCAAGCGGGTGGTGGGAGAGCAGCCCGCCAAGGGTGATGTGGTGGCTGAGGCGCTGCTGGAGGTGCTGGGCCTTCCGGGTGATGTGGTGGCCTCGATGTCGGTTGGCAAACCGTCTGGCGGTTCTCAACGCCCGGCCGCAGAAGCGGTGGATGCATCACCTGCAAAGGCGGCCAAGGCTGAAGTTGCGCCGCCCCCATGGGAGCGTCGGTGGGACGATGCGCCACCTCGGGCCGGGGCGATGAAAGCGCCAGCCAATGGCACTGCGCCTGAGGCTGAAACGGCGGCTCAAGAGGCTCCCGCAACGCAGCCGGTGGATGGGGTGAAGTCTGAGCCGCAGGCAGGCGGCTCTCCTGCCGCTGCGGATACTGTTCAAATATCCAGCCAGGATAATCCCGGAAAACCCCGCTCTTTGAAGCAGATTCAGCCAGATCTGGTCGAAGAGATTGAGGCGCGTGGCGGCAAAGCGCCTGAGGCGTCCGTTGTACCGAACAGGGCCAAAGGGCAGCCTGGAGATGCGCCAAAAGCCGCTGGGGAAGCGGGGGTGGTTGATCCTCGAATAGCCACCCTGAGAGCCGCTATAAGCCAGGGGCCAGCGTCTCCTGCGGCCATCGACACAGCCGCCCATGAAGCGGCTACCTCGCCACAAAACAGCAAGCCCGAGCCTACGCAGGCGCAGAAGAGCGCAGGCAATTATCCCAAAGGGAAGATCCGCCTTCACGGGATGGATATATCCATCGAAAATCCCAAAGATCCCAAGCAGCCGGTTTTTATCATCGACCAGGTCAATCCCGATACGGGCCGGTTTGACGAGCACAAAGTAATCCTGGGCAGCCGTAACCGGGATGAGGCGATAGCGACCTATCAGGCGAACTATGCGCCGGGCTGGAGAGGGATCGGCGGCATCCGGGAGATGCCCCTCGACAAGTTCAAGGCCTGGGTAAGCGATCCCAAAAGAACCCAACGCAGGGCGACCCGAAAACGCTACCGCTATCCGGCAAAGGATGTGATGCCGGAGAGTGGGGCCAACGCCTTTGCGCCCGGCGCATCCTATGTCGGGTTTATCGATGACGCCCGGGCGGAAGCGGCCACAAAGAAGACAGGCAAGCCGATCCGGCGCGAGGATGTGCTGATTCCCTTTCTGAAAGCCCTCAAGGTTCCGCTGTATCAGGGGCGGGTGAAACGGAAAAACGCACTGGGATTCTATCTGCCGAAAAAAGAAGCGGTGCGCATCAAAAACAAGAGGGATCTGGAGACCGCCGCGCATGAGCTGGCGCATCTGATCGATGACCGGACGCCGGAGATCCGAAAATCCTGGCGCAAGAATGGCCACCGGGAGGAGCTGAGATCGATCAGCTATGACCGCGTCAAGACATACGAGGGGTTTGCCGAGTTCGTGCGGCTGTACATGACGCAGAACGAAAAGGCGCAGCAGGTCGCGCCAAAGTATTACGCCTGGTTTCAGGGGTTCACGCAGCGCCATGAGTATGGCAGGCACATTGAAAAGGCCCGCGAAGGGATGGCCCAGTGGTTTGAGCAGGACGCCATAAGCCGCGCCGCCTCCAAGATCGGCAGCAGCAAACCGATCAACGAGGCGCTCTATTCCGCCTTCGATACCTTCAGGCAGGCTGTTTCTGACGATCTCGATGGCGTCTACCGGATGGAGCGCAACCTGACCGGCAAGGTGAATCCGGTAGGGGCCTATGAGAGCGCCAGACTGACCCGTGGCGCGCACTCCATCGTGGAGGGGGCCTTGACCATTGGCGCACCTGTGGTGAACCCGGACGGGTCGTTTGGCTTTGAAGGCAAAGGGCTGGAGGCGGTGCTGGAGCCGGTATCAGGGCAGATTGAGGATTGGACGCGCTACGCGGTAGGCCGATCAGCCCAGGAGCTGATGAGGCAGGGGCGAGAGCACCTGTTCACCCAGACAGAGATCAACGCCATGCTGCAACTCGGCAATCCGGAGTTCAGGAAGGCCTTCAGGGGCTATCAGACCTGGAATCGCCGGGTGGTGGATTTTGCCCAGGCCCTTGGGATTATCAACCCGGAGACGCGGAAGCTGTGGAAGCGCGCCCAGTACCTGCCGTTTTACCGTGTCCATACGGGACAGCGCCAGCAGGCGGACAGTGGCGTGTCAGGAGACTGGAAAGGCATCGCCCGCCTGACCGGCGGTACAGACAATCTGCGGGATGTGTTGCAGAACATGATCCAGAACGCCAGCCACCTGATTGTGGAGGCCGTTCGCAACGACGCCCGTGTTCAGGTGGCTGATCTGGCCGAAAAGCAGCGGGGCGGCGGGCGGTTTATGGTGAAGATCGCCCGCGAGGCCCGGCCGGTCAAGATCTCCAAAGATGAGGTGATCCGGATTGTGAATCAGGCGGGCATTATCCCGGAGGATGTTACGGCAGACTTCAGCAACCTGAAGGATCTGGTGAGTATCTTTCAGTTTGGCCAGGCCCCCAAGGGCAAGAACGTGGTGGCGGTCATGCGCGGAGGCAAGGCAGTCTACTATGAGGTGGCCGACCCGCTGTTGATGCGCGCCATGACGGCGCTGGATCGCCCCACCAAGAACTGGATTACCCGCTTCCTGGGAGGCTTTCGCAGAGTGGGGCAATCCTCTATCACCCTCTCGCTGGATTTTATGGCCGCCAATCTGGCAAGGGATACACTCATGGGCGGCATTGTGAGTCGCCACGGGTTTAAGCCGTTTGTGGACTCCATCCGCGGCATGCAATCGAGAATCAGGCAGGACAAGAACTACCAGGAGTTTATCGCCAACGAGGGCGGTTTTTCATCGGTCTACCTGGATGATCAGGCATTCTGGAAGAAGCTGGAGCGCTTCTACGGCAAGCGGGGGATCAACTACAGAGCGGTGATCGATACGCCAGCCAAGCTGCTCTATGCCGTAGAGACCGTGGCGGACGCCTTTGAGATGTCCACCCGGCTGGGTGAGTATCGGCGGGCCAAGAGCGCAGGCGCGCACCCCAGACATGCCGCCTACTCCGGGCGTGAGGTCTCCACCGATTTTGCCATGCGGGGAGACAGCGAGGTGCTGGGCTTCTTCTACGATACGGTGATATTTCTCAAGGCGGGCATCAACGGCATGGACAGGCTGTATCGCGGTTTTGCCCATGATGAGAACCGGCGGCAGATCGCCACCCGAACCGCCCTGCTTGCGCTGGCCTCCATGGCGCTCTACGCCAT
>WFXD01000117.1 GCA_015490795.1 Gammaproteobacteria bacterium | reverse complement strand
ACTGATCGTTAATTATTATTTTGGATCTGATTTCCAGCCCCTACAGACCGAGACCTCGTAGCAAGCCAGGTTTATTTTTGTTGACAGGGTTCGGGGATTCAGGTTCTCATCACTTGCCATGTAACAACAGTAGCAGTGGCCGTTGAAAAAATTGCAGACTCATCGAAATTTCAGTTGACCGACCCCATAACTGTAAAGAGCCAGCCATTTCCCTTTACTGACAAAGGAGTCAGGCGCAGATGAAGAAGACGGAGTTCAATCCCCCGGAGAAGAAGCCGGAGATCGATATTAATAAGCCTGCAGATTTCAAGCCAAACGGCAGCTTTTGGCACAGGCCCAGTTCGGTGCTGTGGATCTACCTGATGTTCATCGTGACATCCCTCTATCTCTGGCAGGGCACACAGGAGGTTCAGCAAACCGAGATCCCCTACAGTGAATTTTTGCAACGGGTGGATAAGGGAGAGGTTACCGATGCCGTGATCAGCGATAAGCTCATCATCGGCACCCTGGCGGAGAGCGATCCCAAGACCGGCAAACCACGCCGTTTTGTTACCGTGCCGTTGTGGAACAACGATCTGGCCCAGGAGCTGGAAAAGAAGGGTGTCAAGTACACCGTGCGCCAGGGTGATCACTGGCTGGGCAACTTCATTTTTAACTGGGTGCTGCCTTTTGGCCTGCTTTTCCTGTTCTGGGGCTGGATGAGCCGGCGCATGGCCGGTGCAGGCAAAGGGTTTCTCAACATCGGCAACCGTATTCGCATCCACCCGGAAGGTGATGTAAAGGTGACATTCGACGATGTCGCCGGGGCGGAAGAGGCAAAAACAGAGCTGGGTGAAACCATCGCCTTCCTGCGTGACCCGACGGTACTGCAACGTCTTGGAGGTCACGCACCTAAAGGCGTGTTGCTGGTGGGGCTTCCTGGCACCGGCAAGACCCTGCTGGCACGCGCAGTCTCCGGCGAGGCCCGTGTGCCGTTTTTCAATATCAGCGGCTCTGAGTTCATCGAGATGTTTGTCGGCATGGGTGCAGCGCGGGTGCGCGAGCTGTTTGAGCAGGCCCGGCAGAAGGCGCCCTGCATCATTTTTATCGACGAACTGGATGCTATCGGTGGTGCCCGCGGCATGGCCCCGGTGATGAGTGGCGGCCACGATGAGCGCGAGCAGACCCTCAACCAACTGCTGACCGAGATGGATGGTTTCGACCCGTCTGTCGGTGTCGTCGTGATGGCCGCCACCAACCGGCCGGAGATTCTGGATAAGGCCCTGCTGCGCGCCGGCCGTTTCGACCGTCAGATTGTGGTTGACAAGCCGGGTCTGGAGGCCCGTGTCGCTATCCTCAGGCTGCACAGTAAAAAGCTGAAAATGGACGACGATGTTGACCTGCGCGTGGTGGCCCAACGCACCCCCGGTTTTGTTGGCGCCGATCTGGCCAATATCGCCAATGAGGCCGCCATCCTTGCTGTGCGCCATGACCATGATACGGTCACCATGGCCGATTTCGAGGCCGCCATCGACCGTGTGATTGCCGGGCCGGAGAAAAAGAACCGTGCTCTGAGTGTGGAAGAGAAACGCCGCGTGGCCTTCCATGAATCCGGCCACACCCTGGTGGCAGAGAGCGTGCCCACCGGGGAGCCGGTGCATAAAGTCTCGATTATTCCTCGCGGCGTGGCAGCGCTGGGTTACACCTTGCAACTGCCGGTGGAGGAGAAGTTTCTCTCCACGCAGAACGAGTTGAGGGATCAGATTGCCATTCTGCTGGGTGGCCGGGTGGCTGAGGAGATTATCTTTGGTGATGTTTCCAGTGGCGCCGCCAACGATCTGGAACGGGCCTCGGAGATTGCGCGCAACATGGTGACCCGCCTGGGGATGAGCGAACAGCTGGGGCCGCTGACCTGGGGCGTGCACCGGGAGCTGCAATACCTGGGGCAGAGTAACGAAGAACGCAACTACAGCGAGGAGACCGCGCAACTGATTGATGCCGAAACCAAAAGGCTGGTCGAGGAGGGGCGCCAGCGGGCGATGGAGATCCTCGTCCAGCAGCGTGCCGTCCTGGATAAGCTGGCCCAGGTGCTGGAAGAGAAAGAGGTGCTTGATGGTGAAGAGGTGGAAGCGATTATCGGCCGCCAAAAAGAGATGGCAGATCAACCTCAGGAGCGCAAGAGATGAACCCCGAATCGACGTTTTTTACTGAAAGCACCCGGTCGCTGAAACAATCAGCGCTGTTCTCTGAACTGGCGGACTCCTCCATTGCCGATATCCTTAGCCGTTGCCGGCGCGAAACCTGGAAGCGCCGTCGCCAGCTGCCCATGGAAGAGACCTGGAAACGCTTCCATATTCTACTCTCCGGCCGCGTGCGTCTTAGTCGAAGCAACCCCGAAAATGGCCGCATGATCACCCTGTTTCTGCTCGGCCCCGGAGACCCGTTTTGTATCTTCAGCCTGCTGGATGGCGAGGCCCACGACGTGATGCTGGAGACCCTGGATGATGTCACCTTGTTGAGCATGCCCATGAGCGAGGCGCGTCAGTGGCTGAATGAACACCCGGAATTTAACCGCAAATTGCTGCCCTATCTGGGAGAGAAAATGTGCAGCCTGGCAGGATTGGCCTCGGATCTGGCCCTGCACGATACCGAGACACGCCTGGCGCGGCTGATCCTGCGCTATGTAGACTCCGGCACGCAAGAGCAGCACGTTACACCACGGCTGATCAACGATCTTTCCCATGAGTTCCTGGCCGAAATGATTGGCAGTGTGCGGGTAGTGGTCAATCGCCAGCTACAGCACTGGAAGCAGGAAGGCATCATTGACGCCCATCGTGGCCATCTGGAAGTCGAGGCCTTGCAGGAGCTGGCAAAACGGGCTGACAACCACCTTGTGAAGATCCCCGCATAATGTTGGCCTGCATGCAGCCTCGCAGCGAGATGGATATCAAAGCCTTGCTGCGCCATACACCGCTTTTTGAGGGGCTTGATGGGGCGGTGCTGGATGAGATGCTGAGCCACTTTCGGCGTGAAACCTGGAAACAGGGACGCCGGATCAGTGAGCAGGAGAGTGGCCAGCGCTTTCATATTATCCTCTCCGGGCGGCTGAAGATGGGGCAGATCAACCCCGACACCGGCAGGATGGTGACGCTGTTTCTGCTCCAGCCGGGTGATGCATTTGATGTCATCAGCCTGCTGGATGGCCAGCCCAACCCCGTTATTCTGGAGGCGAGGGATGATCTGCTGATGCTCTCCACACCGATGCAGGAGGCGCGTCGCTGGATCGAGGAGCACCCGGCCTTCAATCGCAGTTTTCTGCCCTATCTGGGCCAGCAGATGCGCAGCCTGGCCAACCTTGCCGGAGATCTGGCCCTGCACGATACCGAGACCCGCCTCGCCCGCCTGATTCTGCGCCACCTCCAGCCTGAAGCGCCGGGGCAGCCCCTGCGTCTGATCCATAACCTGTCACACGAATCCCTGGCCGAGATGATTGGCAGCGTGCGGGTAGTGGTCAACCGCCAACTGCAACACTGGCAGCGTGAGGGAGTGGTGGTAACCCGGCGCGGAGAGCTGCTCATCAAGGAGCTGGAAACCCTGCTGAAAAAGGCCATGCAATTTTCCAGGCACACTCCCTGACGCCACAAACTGTGTAACCCTGGTAGCAGAAAAATTCCTGCGTTACGGGGGATAATCGAATACCGCCGGACTGTCGGATGTTGGTGGTCAGCGTACGCAGGGGGAACAGTAAAGATGGTCGAAGAGAATAGCTGTGTTGCGGTTTATGAAGAGCACTTACAGGCAGAGACGGCGGTACGCCAGCTGCTGGAGGAGGGTTTCGATGCCGAGAAACTCTCCATCGTCGGCAAGGGCTGGCAGCGCGAAGAGCACCCCATCGGCTTCTACAATACCGGTGACCGAATGAAGCTGTGGGGCGCACAGGGCGCGTTTTGGGGAGGGCTGTGGGGGCTGCTGCTGGGGGCTGCCTTTTTCTGGGTACCGGGCCTGGGCGCCGTCATTATCGCCGGCCCGCTGGTGGGGGTACTGGTTGCCGCGCTGGAAGGCGCGGCAGTGGTGGGCGGGCTGAGCGTTCTGGGCGCCGCGCTCTACAGCATCGGTATTCCCAGGGACAGCATCATCCGTTACGAAACCGCTATCAAGTCGGATCAGTACCTGCTCATTGTTCATGGCGGCCAGAGCGAGGTGGAACGCGCCCACGATGTGCTGGCAACAGGCGATGCCCTGGACGTGACGATTCACCTGAGCTGATGAAAATCAGGGGACATAATACCTATCTATGATATATTCGTATTATGGCTAGGAGCCTGTCCGAGAATAGGTAAATATGCAATTTGCCAATAATCAACTCCTTACAAATCAATGAGTTAGAAATTGCATTTCGTAAAAAGCCGAGTTCTCGGACAGCCTCCTAGCACCAGCAGGCCGGGAGGGGGGGTGGTTATTTAGCCGCTAAAAATAAGGCAACGGCGCTTGAATATTGTAGCAGTAGCGCCGCTGCCTTACTGTTACAATATGCCATTAGCATGAGGTATTATTATGGCAACCAAGACTCCTGACACCATTGAACTGCTGTATGCTGAAATTGAGCAAACTCCAGAGCGCTATCGCCCACTGCTGCTGCGCCTCGTCCACTCGTTCCGTGAAGGCATCGAAGAGGATGAACCGTGGCCAACTGCGGCTGAGAGTCTTCGTGAGGGGCTGCGAGATGCCAAGGCTGGGCGTGTGCAGCCAATCGACACCCTCTGGAATGGCATTGACGCAGACTGACTGGCATGACGCTACAGTATACCGGGGCATTCAAGCGCCAGCTCAAGCGTTTGAGCCGTAAATACAGGCGCATCCGTGATGACATCACACCTATCCTTGAACAGCTGGGTGCAGGTGAGTATCCAGGTGATCAGATCTCAGGCACCGGTTACACACTTTACAAGGTGCGGGCGCCTAACCGTGATGCCCAGTGCGGCGCCAGTGGAGGTTACCGGATTATCTACTGCCTTCAGGCAGAAGATGATGTCCTATTGATAGCAGTCTACTCAAAGACAGAGCAGTCAGATATTAGCGCTGATGAGATCCGGAAGATCATACGTGAAGAGAAAGGCGCTTGATATCAAAAAGGGCAAAAAGGGCAAAAAGGGGACGGAGAGAATACCTGACCGGTTTCTGGATCAGGTGCTCAATGAGGCTCGAGCAATTAGCGGATAGGGAATAGAAGGTAGCGAGTAGTGAATAGCGGATAGCAAGCAGTGCAAAGCGCTCTAACCGCTATCCCCTATACGCTATAAACTAATCGCTAAATCAAATACACAACTGATGACATTAGGAAAATAATAACTCCAAACCTGTATACTCCAGAAGAAAAGCTAACAGCATTTTGCCAGCATTATGGTATTTAGAGAGCTGGCGCTGTTTGGTTCGGCAGTTACTGAGCATTTTTCAGAGCAAAGCGATCTGGTGCCAAGGAGATGATTGAAGCAGAGGCTGAAGAATACCGTGCTCTCCCAAGCAGAGGTATAGTAGAGGTCGCAGAGGCGAGCGGGTAGGAGTTAGCGTGAAGAAAACAGCACTTTTTCCAATAGAATATCAGCAAACGGTTAAGGTTTAGGTATAGCGATATGCGGCCATCATTGGCACTCAAACACCATCAGAGCAATATTAAACATATTGCAGAACGGCATCATGCTAAAAATGCCAGGGTTTTTGGCGCTGTTCTCAGAGGGCAAGATGCCGACAATAGCGATCTCGACCTGCGTATAGACCCAACCACAGAAACCACCTTGATGGATACAGGAGCAATTTGCATGGAGTTGCGGTAACTGCTTGGCATAAAGGTGGGCGTGCTGACCCCGCAGGGAGTATCTGCCCAGTTTCGGGATCAGGCGCTCAATGAGACCCAGGCAATATGATTGTCTCCGACAAACCACGAAACCAATACCCTCAATGAGACTGAGCAAAGAACAAATCCATATCATTCAGGAGGACGCCCGCTCCATCTTTGGCGAGGGTGTTAAGGTTCGCCTGTTCGGCTCACGCCTGGATAATACCCAACGCGGAGGAGATATCGACCTGCTGGTGGAATGTTACGAACCAATCCGGGATCGTCTTAAGAAAACCCTGGCCCTTACGGCCCGTTTGCAAATGGAACTCGGCGATCAGCCTATCGATGTACTGGTGATCGATCCAACCACCGAACTGAAACAGATCCACAAGATTGCACTTAAAACAGGGGTAGCGTTGTGATAACCCAAGACAGCCTGTTGCCGGTAGATCGCTTTCTTGCGACGCTCAATATCGTCCAACGAGAAGGCGAGCATCTCGCATACAGCTGGAACAGGCTCTACACAGCCCCTGTCGATGTCGACTGGGTAAACCAGCTGCCGGAGAACCCGGAAGCCGCGGAACGGCTCGAAGCCTTCGTTTCCCGCTTTGGGCGCATGCAGGACACCATTGCAGACAAACTGCTTCCGCGGTGGCTAATGGCCCTCGCAGAAACACCAGGGGGCCAGATAGAGATCCTCAACCGGGCCGAGCGACTTGGAACAATCGAGAGCGTACAGAAGTGGCTGGAGGCCAGAAAACTACGGAACCGCCTGGTACACGAATACATGGAAGATATCCACGACTTCAGCGAGGCACTGGCCTTGGCCAAGGGATACAGCCTTATGCTGCTGCGCACCTACAACTGCATACGTGATTTCTGCCTGCAAAGAATGGAACTGGCGGAGGAAAGCCTGCCTCCACTGCTGTCAATTCCCAATCAGCAAGGTGATCAGCAACCATGAATACTTACCGGTACCGCGCACAACCAAAATACAGCTGCAACGTCGATTTGCCTGACCCAACCCAATGGGAATCCGATTTCAAGAGGAAAAAGTTACCATGAAATGCCTGGTCTGCAAGCACGGCAAAACCCAAGAAGGGACTGCGACCGTCACACTGGAGCCTGCCAACGTGACCGTGGTCTTCAAAGATGTGCCAGCACAAGTCTGCACCAATTGTGGTGAGGAATACATTGATGCACTGGTAACTCAGCGGCTCTTGAGGAGTGCGGAAGAGGCAGAAAAAGCCGGGGTCGAAGTGGACATCCGGCACTACACATCCATTGCATCCCCCCCTTTAGCAAAGGGGGGGCGAGGGGGGATTGAAAATGCTCAGAGACTGCCACAATCCCTTGGAAATCCCCCTCAATCCCCCTTTGGATAAAGAGGGAGGTTAAAGACATGGCGGGCACGATAGGACTTTTCTGGACCTCGCCCAAGATGCCATTGTGCCCCCAAGAGCCACATGGCCGTCTGGTGCTTGTCATAGAGGGGTTTTTTGGCCGTGCGTTGTATTTTTTATGCAACTGTCAGGAGAACTGAGATATCAACTATCACTTAGGATCGTTGAAGAAAATAGAGAAATTATGGTGGAGGCCTGGAATGACTATTTTAGCGGTTGACATCAAAATTCCTAGTATTGAGAACGTATGTCTAACAGAAGATACGCTAAGTATTGATCTCAGCGACGGCCGCACAATATCTGTACCGATAGCTTGGTATCCGCGTCTTTTACATGCGACTCCTGATGAAAAGAAAAACTGGAGGTTGATTGGGAGAGGGCATGGGATACATTGGGAGGATATAGATGAAGATATTAGCGTTGAAAGTCTCTTGGCTGGTAAGCCTTCTTGAGAAAGCCAAGCATCATTTAAGAAATGGCTTGAATCAAGAAGTGTCGCATGATAAGCAGCGAGCAGCGGTTAGCGAGTAGAGGGTAGCGGGTAGCGGGTAGCGAGTAGAGGATAGCGAGTAGAGGATAGCGAGTAGAGGATAGCGAGTAGAGGGTAGCGGATAGCGAGTAGAGGGTAGTAAGTAGCGCGAAGCGCGCTAACCGCTATCCCCTATAAACTAATCGCTAAATCAAATACACAACACTATTGATGACATTAGGAAAATGATAACTCCAAACCTGCATATTCCAGAAGAAAAGCTAACAGCATTTTGCCAGCATTATGGTATTAGAGAGCTGGCGCTGTTCGGTTCGGCAGTTACTGAACATTTTTCGGAGCAAAGCGATCTGGACTTTTTGGTAGAATTCTTGCCTCAACAACAGGTTGGCCTGCTCACTTTAGTCCGGATGCAACGGGAATTATCTGATCTTTTTCACCGCCCGGTCGATCTGGTACCAAGGGGAGGATTGAAGCAGAGGTTGAAGAATACCGTGCTCTCCCAAGCAGAGGTGTTGTATGCGGCGTGAGGAGTTATATTTGGCTGTTATATGTATGAAAAGTAAGAGGTAAATTTCAAACTTGAATACAATTACATTGTAGTTATACTTTAATTTATGAGCGAGTTGAAATTTACTTGGGACACCAATAAGGACGCTAAGAATCAAAAGAAGCATAGTATTTCTTTTGAAGAGGCGAAGTCCGTTTTCCTTGATGATTATTCAAGGTTAATTCCAGATCCAGATCATTCTGAAGATGAAGATCGATTTATCTTGCTTGGTATGTGTTCTCAATTAAGGTTGCTAGCCGTTTGTCACTGTTACCGAGAAGAGGGATGCGAAATAAGGATGATTTCTGCTCGTAAGGCCAGTAAGTCAGAGAAAAGACAATACGAGGGTTTTCGTCATGCGTGATAATTATGATTTCTCTAAATCAGTTAGAAACCCATATTCTAAAAAACTCAAGAAGCAGGTCACAATTCGTCTTGATGAAGATACTATCGAGTATTTTAAAGGCATGGCAGAAGACAAAGGTATTCCCTATCAAAGCCTAATAAATCTTTATCTTCGTGATTGTGCAGATTCTCATAGAGAGTTAAAGGTTAACTGGGGATAGAATGGCACTAAGTTAAGCCCCAGAGATACGAGCGCGATGGTCTAATTTATTGAAATCAAAGAAGAAGGTTGGCTCAGGATTGGTTAAGATGTTTGGTCTAGACATCCACCCACCAACTCCGAGGCCAACCTTCATGGGATATAACTTTAACCGT
>WFXD01000116.1 GCA_015490795.1 Gammaproteobacteria bacterium | reverse complement strand
CTGCACCATGTACCGCTGAGCCAGGGCCACGGATCACCTCAATACGAGCAATATTGGCGACGGGTGCCCTGAATGGGCTGGGTACACTGCCAATAATAGATTCTTTAACCGGCAGGCCATTTCTTAATACCAGCACCCCTTGCCCTTGGCCGGTCTGGATACCGCGAATCGAGAAAGCGGGGGTGGCCAGGTTCCACATGGGGTAGACATGGAGTCCCGGCACCTGCTCCAGTGCCTCGAAGATGGTGGTGGCCCCCATCTCTTTGATCTCGGCAGCTGTGATAACAGTGGCTACCGAAGGCGCCAGGCGGGATGGCTTGCTATAGCCAGTGGCAGAGATGAGTATATCCTCCTCATCCAGGAACATACTCTCTTCGGCAAATTCGTCTTCAGGCAGATCTTCAGGAAAATTATGAGCCGCATGCGCACTACCACAAAGCATGAGGCTTGCAATTAAAGCTAGATGGCTATTTTTCAAGGCTATTCTTCTGTGTTCGTACAGATGCAACAGCGGCTTTATTATTAATTGTTTGTCGCATTGCCTGCATGGACAATAAAACTACCCTTCAGCGAATTGAGTTCCTGTTCAAGTGTTAAGTAAACTACAATTCACAGAAAAATCAACACTTTTAGTCGACTGTTCTTGTTTGTTAATGTTTTTTGCTAAATGTCGGTTTGTTGGTCATCAAGGGAGATTAGCGCCCCAATAGCACTTTCATGCGTGAGGCTAGAGGCGGTACTTCATTTTTGTCGATGTAGACATCAATCAGCGTTGGCCCTGGCCGATGCAGCATCTCTTTATAATCAAGTTTTGCCAGATCCTCCGGGGAGTGGACGGTTTCGCCATAGGCTCCGAGCACTTTTGCAAAGGCGCAGTAGTCAATTTCAGGTAGCTCATGGCCGATGGATTCTGCCCCCCCCAGGAGTTGCCCATGCTTGATCATGCCCAGTGAGCTGTCATTCAACAGGATGAATATGATTGGAAGTGCTTCCTGCACGGCTACGGTGATCTCCTGGCCTGTCATTAGCAGGCTGCCATCACCCGATATGCAGACGATAGGTGTCTCTTTTTCGCCTTCGGAGTTCTCTTTTGCGCCAAGGGCGGCCCCTATGCTTGCACCAATGGCCCAACCCATGGCTGCAAATTCCAGGCAGCCCTCAAAAGTGCTGCTGCGGCCATAGTGTTTCCTGCTCGTTCGTTGGTTATTGGGGTGGAGGTAATGAACGGTCCAGGCTGTGCTGTTCCCTATGTCTACAAGGTAATGGGTGTTTGGTGGTAGCAATCTTGGTAGATCACGCATAAGCCGTTGGGGTTTTATTGGGGTGGCATTGCTGATAAAGGCGGCTTCGTTTTCCAGGCTGAAATGGCGCGCAGGGTGATCTGTATTATGTCGCTCCTGTGCATGGATATAGTGGTTGTCTGGGTTTTCAGGTGCTGTACGGTCATACAGGTTGTGCTTGTTGTATTTGCCGGGAGTGTTGTAATTACTATTCCCCATGATTTTTGTCATTAGGTAGCTAAAGATGCCGGTAAAGCTCCCAAGCACATGCCTGCCTGCCATGGGTGAACGAGTGAAGTTTTCTTGGTTATCGTCAATATGGATAAGCTTTTTTTCCAGCAGAAGCAGATGATCCCAGCCTTTGGTTGACCATTCGCTAATGGTAATGCCAATGGCCACTACTGTGTCTGCTTCTTCTAATGCTTCTGAGGCGCTCTCATGGCCTGCAAAGCCAAAAACCCCGCGGAATTGCGGTTGGCACGGGCTGACTAACCCCTTGGCATGCGGAGTGACAATCAGGGTGGCATCAAGCTGTCTGGCTGCTTTCAGGATGATGCCAATGGCATCCCGGCAACCGTGACCAATGACAAAAGCCACGTTGTTATCAGGCTGAATGATGCGATCATAGACCTCATCAACGGCCTCGTTTACTTGGTTGATGGGCCGGTTCCAGTGCTCATCTGATAGCTGATAGGAGGGTTTGCTGACGGGTGATCGATCCCTCATGATGTCAAGAGGAATACTCAGATGTGCAGGACCTGCGGGTGAGCCACGGGAGTAAAGGAGAGCAGCTGACAGCTTTCTTTCAAATTGCTCTTTGTGTGAAATAAGGGTGTTATAGCGGGTGCAGCTACGAAACATGCCGACGGTATCAATGCCTGTGCAGGATGACTCTTGCATGGCTCCCCGGCCAAAGTTTGTTAATGCGGACTGGGCTGTTATAACCAATATAGGCGTGCGATTTTCATAAGCAGAGGCAACGCCTGTTATCAGGTTGGTTGTGCCGGGGCCTGTTGTGGCGCAGCAGACGCCTATTTTGCCTGTGATGCGTGCATAGCCTTCCGCCATAAAAGCCGCATCTGTTTCATGCCGTGCAATTATGGCGCGCGGGCCTCTCTCATTTTCTGGGATGCCGTTTTCTTCATCATAACGGGCTTGCCTGGCCAGGGCATTATAGAGTGGCTCAATTGCACCACCGGGCACGCCAAATACATATTTTATGGAGAGCTGTTTCAGGTAGGCAATGAGCAGATCGCCTATCTCCAATATCTCTGCGTGTGGTTGTTTCGGTTGTCCTGATACCTCTGGGTTGGGTATCTCTGATATTGCGATATTAAGATTGCTGTGTGCGCCCATTTCGTTTGCTCTCTGATGTAGTTATGTGCCAGAAAAGGGAGGAGATTAGTGGTTTGGGTGGCAGGCCAAGCAGAGCTCTTCGGTATTGATGCGTAGCAGCATGCGGGTTTTGGCATGCATGTCATGGCAGGTGATACATGCGATTTTACCTGCAACGAGGGGCAGCCCCCCTGTGCCATCCACTCCAGGCGGAACCCCTACAGCATGGTCACTTCCGCCTCCTGTTTTATGGCAGCTGGTGCAAAGCGTTTCAACGGGGTGAGTCAGTCCGCTGTTGCCTGCCGCTGGTGTGGCGGCCAGGTGGCAATCTGTGCAGAGTTTGTGGCCGGCAGGTTCTGCCCAGCCTGTACTCACAAACAGGGTTAAAAGCAGGAGAAAAAAGAGGCGGGTTGCCTGATAGGTAATGCTGCGCATGTAACTTCCTGATAATCGCCCGGATGATGGGTAGTATAGGCGATTTCTGCACAATTACTCTTCACGAACCCTTTTTTTCCATGTGGTAGTCCGTCCCCCTATCTCATCCGGGTTCAGGGTTGTCAGGTTGCCTTTGCGCAGCAGCTGTCTGCCTGCAATCCAAACATCACTTACTTTATCCCTCCCGGTGGCATAGACCAGTTGGGAGACGGGGTGGTAGATCGGTTTTGTCTCCAGGTGGTTGAAGTCAACAGCGGTGATGTCGGCTGACTTGCCTGGCTCCAGAGAGCCTGTCTGGTCGGCAATGCCCAGTGCGATAGCTCCATTCAGGGTGGCCATGCGCAGTGCAGTGAAGGCTGGAACGGCACTGGCGTCCTGCGCCACCCCTTTGGCCAGCAGCGCAGCTGTTCGCATCTCGCTGAACATGTCGAGGTCATTGTTGCTGGCGGCGCTGTCGGTGCCGATGGCTACATTAACGCCGGCCTTGAGCAGTCTGTCGACCGGGCAAAATCCGCTGGCCAGCTTAAGATTCGATTCGGGGCAGTGTATGACCTGTGTGCCTGATTCGGCAATGGTGCCGATCTCATCATCATCCAGCTGTGTCATGTGAACTGCCGCCAGGGATGGAGAGAGCAGCCCCAGTCGTTGCAGCCGTTCAATCGGGCGGCAGCCATACTGCTGTAGCCCCTGTTGGATCTCGTCCCGCGTTTCGTGAAGATGTATATGGATGGGGATATCCATCTCATCGGCCAGGGTGCGGATGCGCTCCAGTGGCCTGTCAGAGACCGAATAGGGGGCGTGCGGGGCAAAGGCTGTTTGGATCAGGTTGTGGCTTCGGTACTGGTCGTGAACCTCAAGCCCGCGCTGCAGATAGTCATCCGCATCTGCCGCCCATGCCGAGGGGAAGTCGATGACAATCAGCCCGATAACGGCACGCATCCCGGCGGCGGCAGTGACTCTGGCGCTCACCTCTGGAAAAAAATACATATCGTTATAACAGGTGATCCCGCCGCGCAACATCTCGGCCAGCGCCAGCTGGGTGCCGTCGGCTACAAACTCCTCGCTGACCCACCGCTTTTCAGCAGGCCAGATATGGTCATTGAGCCAACGCATCAGTGGCATATCATCTGCCAGCCCCCGCAGCAGGGACATGGCGGCATGGGTGTGTGCATTGATCAGACCTGGGATCAGGGCGTGCCCTGGCAGCTCTTCAATCGTGGCGGGAGCGTACTTCTGTGTGGCTTTCGAGGTTGGCAGGATCTCCAGGATGCGGCCATGCTGAATGGCCAGACTGTAGTGCTCCAGTACCTGATTCTCCGGAATAACGGGGATAATCCAGCGAGCGTTAATCAGGGTGTCGATCTTCACAGTGTTGCGGCTCCAGAGGTTGTTTGTTTGCCGCTGTGGCAAAATAGGGTGAATTTGCCACGAGACACCAAAAGATGGAAGCACCAATACCAAATATCCCGGTTCATGCAGACCATGCCATTGTCTGGCGCGATGGGCATCTCTACCTGCTGGATCAGCGCGTTCTGCCACTACGGACTGAGTTCATCCGGCTCGATACCGGGGAGGAGGTGGCCAATGCCATTCGCGACATGGTGGTGCGTGG
>WFXD01000115.1 GCA_015490795.1 Gammaproteobacteria bacterium | reverse complement strand
TGACGTTGCTGTTGCGCAGATCGACGGTTAAAGTTATATCCCATGAAGGTTGGCCTCGGAGTTGGTGGGTGGATGTCTAGACCAAACATCTTAACCAATCCTGAGCCAACCTTCTTCTTTGATTTCAATAAATTAGACCATCGCGCTCGTATCTTTGGGGCTTAACTTAGTGCCATTCGTCCGCTGGAGCTATTTGTTATGCCTATTTATGTGGGCCAAGAAAACGATCACCATTGAAATGAATCATGTGAGTTGGTGCATCCGCAGTCCATACTTCAGTTTCCCACGATATATCAGAAAGGTATTTAGTCATGACTTTACGATCAGGAAATGCTGTAACGTAAACTAAGCCGGGCTTTGCGTTTTTAAATAATTTCGATAGTTCTCCATGCCTCTTGCCATCGACAGGTCCATGACTTGTGACAGATTCAATAAGTAAAAGCCAGTTTTTTTCCGGCCAGTATAAAACAACATCAGGTAGCTTTCCTTTTCTGTTAACGGTTACGCCTAATTTCGCTAACTTCTCTTTTCTGAAAAAATCTTCTTTAGCTCCGGTATCTCCTAAATAAATAACCTCTGAACCGGGGGCAAAACGTGGCCCAAACTCAGTAACAATGTCACGGATTAACTGACTATGAACACCTGGACTTAACCTAATTTCTAAGCCGTCATCGAGCGTTAGTGGAATCATCTCCATTTCACGTTCCATCGCATATTGTGCGGTTAATGTTTCTCTGTTTTTCAGCCAATCTTCAAGAACAAGCCCCCAGTTATCTGTTCCATGTTTTTGCAAGATATCAAAAAGTTCAGTTGTAAACTGGTAACAAGCCTTTGGACTATTGACGGGGCGATCTGGTTTATCAGGGTTGTAAAGGCACAAACCGCCATCAAGAAATTGATGTAATGTCTGGCGGCGGAATGTTTCACGAGTATTAGGTGCGTATTCCTTTCCGTAAACGTCACGACACCAATCCATAATCTGAGTAACCCCCATCATTGGTCTTTCTATATCTTCCCATTTGCTTTCAGGGTGTAGGTTTGCAAGTGCTAGAAATGTTAACGCAGAACGCTCATTTTGTTGTGCTTGAGGCATACCGAGAGCAGTAATAATTTCTAATGCTTGATCTATCTTTTCTTGCTCAAGAAGAGGGTTTTTTGTATTGCCTGACACTCTTATTATCTCCTGTTCCAATATTTCATCTATTTTCTTTTGATTTAACTCAATGTCATCAAGATTTCGTCCTAGCCTTTTCAGTGATCCAATGCTTGGATAATGAATAGTTCTTAAATCCGTAGCATTTATCTGTGTATGGCCGCCAAATAAGCGATAGTATTTATCCAGCAATGTGCTATTGAGATATACAAATAGCCCTAGTGCAACCTCTTTATCAATACCTTGTTTATTGAAATGAAAAACATTTAATTTATTATCAAAGCCTATTTGATTAAATGGAAGCTCACCATCATACAAAGTCGCAACAATTCTTCTTTTTTCTTCCTTTGAGCTAAATCTTTTAACTATTACAAAATTACCATTATTATCCCATAACCATTTTTCAGATTGTATGGATAATGCTATTGCATTAGGTTTTTTTGAGTCTTTAGGCCATTGAATAGTGCCGTTAAGGTGAATTGGGTAAATCAAAGGAACAGAGCCTGTTTCTATGTTTTTCCGCAAATCATCTTTAAGACGGAAACTAACCACTGGCCCTGTACTGACTTGTACTTTAAGTTCATCTAATGAGGTATTAAAGCAAGCTAATTTATTTATAATGCGTTGATCACGCTTATTTGCTGCAATATGGATAAATTTTTGTACGTCATTTACGTTAACTATGGCTTCAAATGGAACTGTCCTTGTAGTTTTATCCGTTGCTGTAATACTTCCAGACTCCTCTGATAATTTAAAATCTGCAACAGGGCTAGATGTAATTGTAACATCACTTTGTTCTGCACCTTTGACCAGATGAATAATAATGTTTTCTTGCAGAACATCATCTTGTGAAAACGCATTAGAACGAGAATCGAAGATATGAATATGTTGAATAGCTGTTTCTTTTAACAAAAACTCACGAAATTCTCGGTAATATAAACCATTGCAAAATGACCTAGGAATGATTGCAACTAACTCACCCCCTCCTTTAAGATTGCTAATGGCCAATGCTACAAAACCTGTATATAAATTTACCGTTTCAATTCCAGCACTTCTCAATGCTTTCCTGTGGACGCTACTAGAAGATATTTTCTTGTATGGAGGATTCATTATCACATGGGTGTAATTATTATTTTTTGATAATAAACCAGAATTCTCAGAATACTTTACAATAAAATCTTCAAGACTAAATTGCCATTCTATCTTAACTCCTTCTTTCGATGCTTTATCTGCACATATCTCTAATGTTTCATTAATATATGGTGTAATTTTTTCCTCTATATCAAAAGCATCAATACTTATCGTATGCACAGATTTCCTTTTTAAAGCTTCATCCACAAATGAGGCCGTAAGTGATCCAGGGCCACATCCTGGATCTAATAGTTTTACGTTGTTATCAATTCTGTTGAACAATGAAACCATATAAAGGCAAATTGGACTCGCAGTAAAGAACTGCCCCAACGAAGATTTCGTCTTGGGGTTAAGATCGGAACTTGCTCTTATTCTTAGCAAATCTACTTGTTCAAGGGTGTTCAATAAATTTTCCTATGTTTCTGGTGTTTATTTAGAGGCATAACTTCAGGTTAGTCCTTAACAAGAGACATAACGCAGCACCGGGCGTTAAAATTCGGTGCCTTGTTGAGCCTTGATGCCTTGCTCAAAGGCATGTTTGATCATCTTCATCTCGGTGACGGTATCTGCCACATCGATCAGCTCCTGTGGGGCATTGCGGCCGGTGAGCACCAGATGCAGCCAGGGCGGCTTTTGCTGCCGGATGAAGTCGGCAATCTCTTTGCCGGTGAGCCAGTCATAGCCACAGCAGTAGTTGATCTCATCAAGAACAACCATGTCAAAGTGTTCGGAGAGTATCTTCTGCTGGCTGAATGTCCAGGCCTCCCGACAGCTTTTTCGATCCTGTCCCGGCTCTTTGCCGCCTCTGCCCGTTTTCCAGGTGAACCCCTCCCCAAGCACGTGCCACTCGATGTTGTCAAAGCGGCTGGCAGCCCTCTGTTCGCCGGTCTTCCAGCCGCCTTTGATGAACTGGATGACGCAGACGCGCATGCCGGAACCGGCGGCGCGGAAAACCATGCCGAAGGCGCTGGAGGATTTGCCTTTGCCATCACCTGTGTGAACCAGGGTGATGCCGGTGCGTCTGTCGCGGCTTTTCATGGCGCCCTCCCCAGTTCCAGCTGACGGGTCTGTATGTTGCGAATCCCGTTTCTGACAGCATCCAGGGTGATGGGCCAGGGGCCATGTTCACGTAACCCGGGGGACATACTGTAGATGGTCTCCTGTGCCGCCTCCCGACTGGGGTAGTGGCCATGCAAGATGCCGTACAGAAAGGCATCACCCCGCGGGAAACGGTAGAGGTAGACCTTGCCAGCCAGATTATATTTGCGTAGAAAATTCTCTACCGACCGCCGCTCTCTGGCAGCAAACAGGTTGATGCTGAAGCGCCCATGGGGCAGTGCCAGTATTTTAACTTCGCTCAGCTCCGGTTCTGATTGCCAGATTGAGCCGTTATCATCCCTGTCTGCATCACCGGTCTGTGCCAGCCGCTTATGCGCCGCTTCGTTGCCATTGCTGGCGGCAACAGTGAGCCAGGCCAACCCCACTCTTTTGCTGCCTTCAGTGGCGTAGTCAAAATACATCAAGGTGCCCAGATTACCCTGGGCATCGGTGTTGCCCTGTTCCGCCGCCTGCTGCCACCAGAATGCCGCTTTGGTCAGATCCGGCTCAACCCCTCTGCCATGCAGATAGGCGTTGCCAAGGTTGAATTGGGCGAACGAAAGACCCTGGTTGGCCGCTTTTTGAAACCAGCCGGTAGAGCGGGCCATATCGGCAGTTGTTCCGTCCCCATTGAGGTAGAGTACGCCCAGACCGAACTGTGACCATGCATCACCCTCTCTGGCCGCGTGTAAAAAAGTGGTGTAGGCCTGTTTGTGATCCCCCCCGTCGGCGAATTCTCTGCCCTGCTGGTATGCCAGGCTCTCTGCATGGCTTTGCAGTGCTATCAAAAGCAGAACGGGGGCGGCGAATGTACGCATGATTTTTGTGGCCATCAATTCGATCAATAGAAGTTGTCGGTATTGTGAGGGGGGAATTAATATCATACCCTGCGGCCGAGGGCTTGAATATCGGCCTGAGTGTCGGATAAATTCACTTTTCGGGGTGTGGTAACATGCGACCCAGTGAGGGGGGCTGCGATGTGCAGTTCGGGCAACAGAAAAGGCACCAGATTAATGCGACAGACAGCAAAGCAGGCCATACTCGCGTTGTCACTGATGCTGGTCAGCATAGTGGCTGGTGGACTGGATTTTCCACATGCCCCATCCAGCCCTCTCGTTCCTGACCTGAGCTGCCTCAACTGCCATGACCTCGATAGTGAAGAGGTCAAGCTGCTCAAGCCCTCACAGCCCCGCCCGGAGATGGATGGGGATGACACCAACCCCAACAACCTCTGCTGGAGCTGCCATACCGGCCCCCAACTGGCGCCCTACCGGGCGCCACACTCCAGCCTGCAGACCGGCGACCAGTTTGGTGAGTGGTTCATCGAGTGCCGGGCCTGCCACAACCCCCACTACCAACCCCAGTTTATCGCCTATGGAGAGGCATCCTATCTCGCCTCCGGCACGATCAGCAGCGTCACCGCAGGGGCAATCACCAGCAGCCTGACCGACAGCACCGCCAGCTGGGGTGATGATGAGCACGCAGGGCGTGTGGTATTTCCCAACGTAAATGCCACCGATGGCTCTTTTGCCCGGGTCGGTGATCTCAGCTACCGGATACTGGGCAACACCGCTACCACGCTGACCATCGATGGCGCTATAAACCTGGAGCATATTGCGCCGGGTGACCGCTATGCTGTCATCTATGGCAAGCTGATCAAAGAGAAGATCAAGGTGCCCGGCAGCGGCACCCCAGGCAGCTGGAAGCGGGTCAAATTCTTCAGGGGGAGTGGCGCCAACTCCTATGCGGACAGCGACAGCACCCTGGATGGCGTCTGCCAGGTCTGCCACACCAGGACCGGCCACTTCAGAAATGACGGCACGGGTGATGACCAGATGCACAGCAATGCCAGCCGGGGCAGCCCCAATGGCGTTGCCGGAGAGAGCTGCACCGCCAAGTGTCACCAGCATGTCGGCGGTTTTGGCCACGGCAAGGGCTACACCCATGTCGATCTCTGTGTAGAGTGTCACGGCCATGAAGAGGGCACCTACTACATGAAGGATGGGCGCTACCCTTACAACCCGGCTGATGCCTCGCGCCTGTCACAAGTGCCATCTCGCGGCTTTGGCTCTACAGCGGCTCACTCCACCCATACCGAGAGCTGGATCAACGCTGGCGATGGCTGGGGTGAGACCGTGCCCGCCAGTGCCGGTGCAGATGACCGGCGGGGGCCGGGCATCTACTGTGACAGCTGTCACGACATCTACAATATGCCGACCTTCAAATCGGGCGTGGATCACAACGAGGATGGCGTTTTTACGCTGGATGAGACCGATGTCTGCGATGCATGCCACAGCCCGGGAGGGAGCTATAACGGTGTGGATTCAGTGGGCGATTCGGTGGGGGCCAAGGACAACTGGCTCTCTAACGGGGTCTATCGTGCGGATAATACCACCCTCAAGCCGGGCAAGGAGAAGTGGTGCGCCGGGTGCCACGATGAGTGGCAGGCCTCGGCGCCAGAGTCGTCCCATATCAATACAGCGGCCTGGGATGCTGAGGCCGGGATAGCGCGTGGTATCGATCTGTTTGCCCCCCCGGTTATCGGTGATGAGGATGCCCCCTATAAATACGGCACGGGCTGGGGTTTCTACAAGACGGGCCACGGCCTGCCGAGCGACCAGGATATACCCTCCAGCGGTGGCTCAAAACCCGGCCCCGGGGTGGAGTGCAACGACTGCCATGATCCCAGGCTGCCGCATATCGATGGCAACCAGCGCACCTATGATTGCACGGATGGCTGCGATAGCGCGGAGTATCAGAATGGCTATCGTCTGAAATATCCCATGCAGATGCCGCTGACCGACGGCTATATCCCGCCCGAGGAGTCCAACTACCAGCTCTGCTTCAGCTGTCATGATTTCGAGGCGATTACGGATGCCGCGGATGGCGGCAATGGCCCCCAGACCTCCAACTTTTATGATGATACCCAATCCCCCAATCGCAACCTGCACTACCGGCACCTGGCCAGGGGCGCCATCAACACCAGCAGTGACTGGAGCGGCAACTGGAACAGCAAGCTGACCTGTATCGTCTGCCATAATCCGCATGGCACCAGCAACCTTGCCATGATCCGCACGGGCAAGATATTGGAGGTGGACCCCAATGCCTCCGCCGGGCTGAAAAGAGGGCTCAATATCTGGTATGGAAATGCCAGCATCACATCCAATGCGTCGATTATTGCAGAGAATTATCAGCCTGATCCGCCCAACCTGACCCTGTCAGCCAGTGACCGCAGCTACTTCTGGGGAGCCATTGACTCATACGGTTACTGCTCAGAAGCCTGCCATGGCAATACCATTTACGAGATCACCCGCACCCCGGTTGATAATACCGAACAAACCCCTGTGCTGGATTGGGCCGGCAGCACCGGCTTTGAGAGTGATGGCGTCAACCCCGATGCCGTAGCACCGGGCGTCAATGTCACCTTCCGGGTGAAGTACAGGGATTGGGACAACGATGCCCCGGATCGGGCCGCGCCGCGCTCCATCTATGTTTGGGTGGATCTGGATAACGATGATCAGTTTGAGCCGGGAACCGAGCGCTTTGTGATGGAGAAGGTGCCAGGCCAGAGCGTCGCCTCCAGCGCTGGCTGGGACTACAGCAAAGCCATGACCCTCGCCAAAGTGGGAGATGGCCGGATCAAATACTACTTTGAGGCCGTGGATGAGGATGGCCCGGCCACCGGCCCCGCTACGCAGATCAACACGCTACGGGTCATGAATGCCGTCCCGCAGCTGAGCTGGGTGGGTGAACCCTGGTACGAGAGTGATGGCATCCACCCCGATATTGGTGGTGACGGGAGCAGCTTTACCTTTCGGGTGACCTATTCGGATGGGGACGGCGAAGCCCCGGCATCCATTTTGATGCTGGAGGATCTCAACAGCGATGGCATAGCAGATGCCAGCTACCCCATGACCCCCGAGGCGGGTGGCGATTATGTGGCGGGCAAGACCTATCGCCTTACCCGGAGCATCAGCTACGCAAGCAGCAGCGCTGGTGCTGCCCAATATGCCTTTAGTGCCAGTGATGGCGCAGATACTGCCGTTGGCGACCCGGTTGGCTGGCACAGCTTTTCGGTGCTTGCCAACAATAACTCACCGGCCGTGCTGGAGTGGGTAACGGATGTTGCCGACTGCCGTATTGACAGCGCAAAACCCAACACAACCCTGCAAACCGGGGCAGTGGCATTCAGGCTCAAATATACTGATCTGGATGATTGGGGGGGCGGCCCGGCATCGGTCACGCTGCTGGTGGATCTCGATGGTAACGGCAGCTATGACGGGGGTGCCGAGCGTATCGCCATGTCACGGGAGCTGGCGGGCAGCGACAACGACTGGCGCAACGGCGAGTACTACAGCGCCACAGGGGTAACCCCCACGGCCAGCGGCAGCCTCAAGTACCGGTTTGAGGCGGTAGATGTCGGCTCCGGCAGCCAGCTGGATGCCGCTGTGGGTGACCCGGCAACCACCGACAGATACCTTACCCTCTACGACAGCAGCACGACACGGGGCGTCCGCACATCACCAGCGGCGAGCGGCGTTTGGTATAACGACCTGCAATCGGCCATTGATGCGGTCAATGGCGCGCACACCGTGCTGGTCATGGCGGGTACCTATACGCAGAATATCTCCATACTCAACAGCACGGACAGCAACACCACCCTGAAATCGGTTTGTGGTGCTGACCTTACGATATTGCAGGCGACCTCCAATGCCTCTGATGCAATATTTCTGCAAAACCTCACGGGGAGAACCCTTATTGACGGGTTCCAGATTACAGCCAGTGACACGGGCATCAACAACAATGCTGGCGGCACCCTGGAGATCAGAAACAGCAAGATCCACAACAATGACAACAGCGGCATCTTTCTGGGGGGAGGCGCTACGCTGCTGATCCTCGATTCAGAACTGTATTCCAACACCGCAGCACGCGGCGGCGCGCTCTTTTTCAACTCGGGATCGGGCCATACCATTACCAACACCATCTTTAGCAACAACAGCGCAACCGATACGGGTGGCGCCATTATGGTGCAGAATACCAGCGGCCCATTAACGCTGAACAGCGTCACCCTGACAGATAATAGCGCCGGAGGAGCAGGCGGTGCCATTCGTACCAATCGCAGGTCGATCGTGGCCACCCGCTGCACGCTATCGGGCAACCAGGCTGGAACCGAGGGCGGAGCCGTCTATGTGGATGCTGCAAGTTCGTTTGATAACTGTGTAATCACAGACAATAGTGCAGGAGACCGGGGCGGCGCCTTCATGATAAACGCCAGCTCCACAGTGACACTGGCCAACAGTACGCTGGCCAACAACTTTTCTGCGACGCTGGGCGGCGCCATCTTCAGCAATGGCGGCTCCGCCACCCTGACCAACAGCATCATCTGGAACAACCGCTCGGGTATGGAGCAGGGGCATGCCGTCTACTCCAACAGTGCCACGCTGCGGCTGGTGGATGTTGTTGCGCAGAATGATAGCGATCCCGACCCTTTTGATCCGCCGGTGTTTGCACCGGTATCAAGCATCGCCATCACAGGCGGCTACCATTCAGAGAACGATCCTAATTTTCTGGATGTCGCCAGCCGTGATTACCGCATCCAGCCGCTATCGGATGCCATCGACAATGCAGGTGATAGCGCGCTTGCCGATGACCGTGACGGCCATCCCAGAAGCGATGCCGATATTGGCGCCTATGAGTATCAGGCCCCGTCAGGCGGCGCGCCCACCCTGGCCTGGACAGGCGAGCCAGGTTTCACCACAGATGCGGTCAGCCCGGATCAGGCCACCGGGGGGTCGAGCTTTGAGTTCCTGGTTGACTATACCCATATTGACGATATCCCCCCGGCCTTCATGGAGGTATGGATCGACGCCAATGACAACGGCGCCTTTGAGGAGTTTGAAAAGCATGCCATGACGAAGTTGTCTGGCGCCACGGGCACCTTTGATGATGGTGATTTCAGCAATGGAGAGCGCTATGGCTATCTTGCGCAGCTCTATCATGTCGGTGATGGGGTGATCAACTATCGCCTCTTCTCTGCGGCAGCGGGGCGCGTGGCAACGGGTGATCCCATGCTGACGCGGCAGCTGGTGGTGGAGAATGGCCTTCCGCTGCTGGTTTGGCCGGGGGACAGCAACTTCGAAGAAGATGGTGTACACCCCGATAAAGGGGCGAGCAGCGGCTCGTTTCTCTTTCGTGTCAAATACAGGGATGCCGATGATGATGCGCCCAAGGTGTCACAGGTCTGGATTGATGCCAATGATGACCACCTCTATTCAGAGGCAGAGAAGCACAATCTGAGCAAAGAGGGGCCAGGTGTTGACTATCAAAACGGTGAGATATATCTCTCATCACCTATCACTTTATACAGTGCAGGTGACGAGCGGCTGCGCTACCGTTTTTACTTCACCGATGGCAAGGGCGTAGCCACCGGCGAGCCGACCCAGGTAGATAAAGCCAAAGAGCGCTACTCCCGCTATATTGTCGTCAGTGCAACGCCAACGCTGAGCTGGACGGGTGAACCCGACTACCTCTCGGATGGTGTCTACCCGGACAGTGCAGCAGGCAGCGCGAACTTTGAGTTCCGTGTTAAATATACCGACCCGCTGAACAGGCCGCCTTCGCCGCTGGAGGTGTGGGTCGATGCCAACGACAATGGCATCTATGAGGCGGGCGAAAAGCACAGCATGCTGGAGTCCGACCAGTCTGATGACAGTTATCTGGATGGCAAGCTCTACTCCAGATTTTTATCTTTAACTGCGGCAGGTGATGAAAATATAAATTACCGCTTTTTTGCATCGAACGGCTCCACAGAGGCAACAGGAGCAGCTGTATCTGATAGCACGCTGAATATCAATTTTACTCAGGCGGTCTCTGGCACTGTCTATATTGACAGCGGCATCACGCCGATTGCAGATGGCGCACTGATTCGCCTGGTGCACAACGGAGTGATGGCGGGTTCCGGCCTGACGACCAATGGTCTCTATACCATTCCTGCTATCTACTCGTCGGGTGACAGCCTCATTGCATGTATTGAGGGCGACCCGTTCAATGGCAGTTCGATGGTTGTCTCAACGGGTGAGGATATAACCGACCTGGATATTTATGGCGGGACTGGCGTTATCGGCTGGGAGTGTCTGAAGTATGTCTCCTACAAGCCGGCGGACAATGCAACCAATATTACAACGGCCCGTGCAGTGCCAACACCCGGCGCAGATGATGCCATTGATGTCAGCATGGGGTACACCGGCGATGCGGATGCCAATAACCGCTATAGCGTCCGGTACTGCGTGCAGAGCGCATGCGAAAACTGGACAGACTACCGGGTGGATGCGGCGCATGTCGCCTCACCCTATACCGTTACCATCACAGGATTGACAGCGGGTGAAACCTATAAGGTTCAACTGCTCTATTCAGATGATGAGGTGAATGGGCCAAATCCGATTGAGGTCTCCGGCATTGTGCTGCCCTACAATGCAACCACGCCAGGTGCGGCAACCGCTTCTGCACGCAGTGTTGATTCGCTCTTTATAACCATGCCATACCACAACGATGCCAATGGCAACAACCGCTATACGCTTGAGTACAGACTCAGTGGCGAGTCGGTCTGGAGCAGCTGGGAGCCAGCTCCCCAGCCGCATGCCACATCACCTTTTACAGCAGTCATTAGCGGGCTCACTGCCGGGGCGACGTATGATGTGCGGATGACCTACAGTGATGCAGATGGCTTTGCAGGTGGCGAACCGGCAACCCAGGTGGTTAGCAATATTGAGCTGGTCAATAATGGCACCATAGCGTTGACAGCGTCTGCCACAGTGAGCGGCAGTGGCGCCATTGATATATCCATGCCCTATCTGCACGATATTAATGCTGATAATAAATACAGCGTTGAATATAAAACCAGTAGTGCAGAAGGCTGGACAAGCTGGGGGCTGTTCCCGCATTCACCATCACCCTTTACGACAACCATCACCGGGCTGGAGGTGAATCAAACCTATGAGGTGCGGGTGACCTTCCATGATGGCAATGGCATTATTGCAGGCTTTCCGCAACAGACGCTAACGCTCTATCTGCCCTATGGTGATGAGGTGGTCTGCCAGTCCGGCTGCTCTGGTATCGGTGCTTATCACAGCACCATTCAGGCGGCTATTGATGCAGCGGATGATGGTGATGTCGTTGTGGTGCTGCCGGGCAGCTATCCCGAGAACCTGACCCTGGGCATGAACCCTGCGGATAGGGTGAATATTGCGCTTGCATCCCGTGATGGCGCAGATAGTGTCACCGTTACCGGCACAGGCGCAGACTCTCCGGTTATACAGATCCGCAACGGCAACAGCTCCCTGCTACAGGGCTTGACGATTAACAATGCCCACTCGGGTGGTGACCTCTCTCATGGTATCCATATCTTGGCCGCATCGCCGACCATTGACCGGTCCATTATTGAAGACAATATCCTTGCCGCCTATAAGCAGGGTGCAGGCATTCGGATACACTCTGGCAGCCCTCTCATCAGGCGCAGCTGGATCAGAGGCAATAATGGTGATGATGGTACAGGCATCTACTGCTCCAGCGGCACGCTGACGCTGATCAATGCCATCGTGAGTGGTAATGGCAGGTCAGATCAAAACAATGAGGGGGCAGGCCTGTATGTTGCTGGCGCCTGTTCCGCAACCATTATCAGCAGCACCTTTTCGGGTAACCGGGCGCGGAGTGGCGGAGCGGTTCAGGGTGCTGGGCCAGTCACTGCGAAGTACAGCGTCTTCTGGGGCAATGTGGATGAGCGCTATGGCCCCGGTGAGCTGAGAGCCGGATATGATGTGACCTACTCTGTCATTGAAGGGGGTTATGCAGGCAGGGGTAACAGGCTGAATGATCCGAAGTTTGTATTGCCAATACCGGCTGCCAGCGCGCCAACGATGGCGGGTGATTACCAGCTTCAGGGCTATACCTATACGCCGGATGCAGTGCTTGATCTGCTGCTGCAGGGGGATGATGCATTAGACCCGCTGGCGCCAGCGGATGACTATTATGGTGATCCAAGACCCAGCGGGGCAGGTTACACCATGGGTGCTGATGAGGTGATGATCCCGTAGCACCCTTTAGATGATCTGCCCTTCAATGCGCTCCAGGCTTTTATGGCGGACATCACTGCCGGTTATCAAAAAGAGCACATAGCCTGCAATATTCTTGGCATGGCCGCCGATGCGTTCCAGGGCGCGTAGTCCAAGCACCACATCCACCATGTGGCCGATGGTGCGGGCATCCTCTATCACGAATGTTGTCAGGCGCCGCAGGGCGGATCTGTACTCCTCCTCCAGTTCGCTATCCAGGCGGATAACATCCAGGGCCTTGGGGGCATCCAGTTCATCAAATGCTGTCAGGCTTATCTCCAGCATGTCACCGACAAAGGCAGCCATGGTATTGATATCACGCAAAACCTGCTTGTTGGGTGGGCTGTTGTCGGTATCGTAGATTTGGATGGTAAGCTGGGCGATTTTGCGCGCCTCATCACCCACACGCTCCAGATCGGAGACGGCCTTAGAGATGGTGATGATCTCCCGCAGATCCTTGGCCATGGGTTGCCGTTTGATGATCAGGTTGATGAATGCCTCATCGGCCTGCACATCCAGATCATTCAGCGCCTGGTCACGGCTGATGACACCCCGGGCGGCTGTTGGGTCTTTGTCGTTCAGGGTCTGTATGGCCCGCCTAAGCTGATCCTGCGCCAGGCTGCCGATCTGCAATACCAGCCGGTGTAGAAAAAGCATCTCCTCATCAAAACGCTTTACGGTATGGCCTTCGGTTATTTTATTCATGGGGGCTATCCTGATCTGTGCAGTTCTGCTGCGGTCTGATTCCGGCTCATCCAAAGCGCCCTGTAATGTAGTCCTCGGTCAACCTGTGTCGGGGGTTGGTGAATATCTGGTTCGTCATTCCCACCTCGATCAGATCACCCAGATGGAAGTAGGCGGTGCGCTGAGAGAGGCGGGCTGCCTGCTGCATGGAGTGGGTGACGATGACGATGCTGTAGTGTTCGCGCAGCTCATCAATCAGCGCCTCCACTCTGGCAGTGGCGATGGGGTCCAGGGCTGAGCAAGGCTCATCCATCAGGATCACCTCCGGGCCGACAGCAATGGTGCGGGCGATACAGAGCCGCTGCTGTTGGCCGCCGGAGAGCCCCGTGCCGGGCTGGTTCAACCGATCCTTCACCTCATCCCACAGCCCTGCTTTTTGCAGCGACAGCTCCACAACCTCATCCAGTTCGCTCCTGGTGCTGGTCAGCCCGTGGATGCGTGGCCCGTAAGCGACATTTTCATAGATCGACTTCGGAAACGGGTTAGGCTTCTGGAACACTATGCCAACCTGGGCGCGTAGAGGCACCACATCCAGCCGCTTGTCATAGATATCCTGACCATCCAGCAGGATGTCGCCGGTTACACGGCAGCCATCAATGGCGTCATTCATGCGATTAAGGCAGCGCAGGAAGGTGGATTTGCCGCAGCCGGAGGGGCCGATCATGGCGATTACCTCGTTACGCCCAATATCCAGAGTGACCCCGTTGATTGCCCGCTTCTCCCCATAATAGACATGGACATTGCGGCAGCGTATGCGAGGGTTCTCCACCGTGACTCTGCCGACTGTGCGGCGGTCAGCAGCACCAATGGTGCTCTGTTGCTTGATAAGGGTCTGCATGGCTATAGCTAATTACCTGTTGTTTTATTACCAGCGCTTTTCGAACCGCTTGCGCAGTATTACCGCCACCGCATTCATGGCCATGAGAAAGGTGAGCAGAACCATGATGGCCGCAGAGGTGCGCTCCACAAAGGCGCGCTCCGGACTGTCGGCCCAGAGGTAGATCTGAACCGGCAGCGCCGTTGCCGGGTCCATCATGCCGGCGGGGATATCCACGATAAAGGCCACCATGCCGATCATCAGCAGGGGCGCGGTCTCACCCAGCGCCTGGGCCATGCCGATGATGGCGCCGGTGAGCATGCCGGGCAGGGCCTGGGGCAGCACATGATGGAATACCGTCTGCATCCGGGATGCGCCAATGCCCAGGGCTGCCTCGCGAATGGAGGGGGGCACGGATTTGAGGGCTGCACGGCTGGTGATGATGATGGTGGGCAGGGTCATCAGGGTCAGCACCAGGCCACCCACCAGCGGGACAGAGCGGGGCAGCCCAAAAAAGTTGATGAAGACGGCCAGCCCCAGCAGACCAAAGACGATGGAGGGCACCGCCGCCAGGTTGTTGATGTTGACCTCGATAAAGTCGGTAAAACGGTTGACAGGGGCAAACTCCTCCAGATAGATCGCTGCTGCCACGCCGATGGGGAAAGAGAGCGCCAGGGTGATCAGCAAGGTAAAAACGGACCCCATCACCGCCCCGTAGATGCCTGCCAGTTCTGGCTCGCGGGAGTCACCGGCGGTAAAGAAGGTGGTGTTGAAACGCTTCTCGATCCTGCCCTCGCGCTGCAACCTCTCCAGCCAGGCGATCTGGAAATCCTTCATGCGCCGCTCGGCCTCTGGCTTGTCGCGGTCGATGTACCCCTTGACCAGCATATCCACATCATCATCCGCAGGCAGCCAGATGCGAGCCGTGCTGCCGATCAGATCCGGGTTGCTCATCACCATCTTACGCAACCGGAAGGCAGCGCCACTGCTGACCAGAGCATAGAGCTTGCGTCTCTCTTTACGCTTTTTGACCTCGGGGAAGATCCCCCGCAGGGCACCCTTAACCAGGCTGCTGTAGTCAGCGGCTGAGAGCAGCCCGGGATCACGGCTGCCATCGGGATCCAGCGTCTCGGCCTTGAAGTGGATCTCAAGCTGGATAGAGGTCTGCCAGAAGGCGCTGTAACCGTTGCTGATGATGCTGCTGAAGAGCAGGGTGAGAAACAGCAGGCTGATAATAATAGCGCCCATGCCCATGCGCCTGAAGCGACGCTCTTTGGCATAACGCCGGGCCAGATTGGCGTTGACCCGCTCCATAGTGGAGCCGGGCCTGATATCTGTGCGGTTATTCATACTGTTCCCGATACTTGCGTACCACATACAGGGCAACCATATTCAGGATCAGGGTGGTGGCAAACAGCATCAGGCCCAGAGCGAAGGCTGCCAGGGTCTTTGGGCTGTCGAACTCCTGATCACCCACCAGCAGGGTGACCATCTGTACGGTGACTGTAGTCACAGCCTGCAATGGATTGGCGGTCAGATTGGCGGAGAGCCCGGCAGCCATCACTACAATCATGGTCTCGCCGATGGCGCGGGAGACCGCCAGCAGAAGCCCGCCTACGATGCCGGGGAGGGCGGCGGGGATGATTACCTGGCAGATCGTCTCAGAGCGGGTGGCCCCCAGGCCGTAAGAGCCATCCCGCATGGCTTGTGGTACGGCATTGATCACATCATCGGAGAGGGAGGAGACAAAGGGAATGATCATCACCCCCATCACCAGTCCGGCTGCCAGCGCTGACTCGGAGGAGACATCCAGCCCGAGCAGGCTACCGCTGTCGCGGATAAAGGGGGCGACCACCAGGGCGGCAAAAAAGCCATAGACCACGGTAGGAATGCCAGCCAGGATCTCCAGCAGGGGCTTGGTGATACTCCGCATTTTTTTACTGGCGTACTCCGACAGATAGATGGCCGCCATCAATCCAACGGGGGCCGCCACCAGCATGGCGATAAAGGAGATCAGCAGCGTACCGGCAAATAGCGGAATGGCTCCGAAGGCCCCGGATGATCCCACCTGATCCTCACGGATAGCCATCTGCGGGCTCCACTTCAGACCAAATAGAAAATCACCGACCGGCACAGCCTGAAAGAAGCGGATGGCCTCGAACAGTACCGACAGCACAATGCCGATGGTGGTAAATATGGCAATACTGGAGCTGCCGATCAGAAAAAGCATGATGGCCCGCTCGACCCCATTACGGGCGCGCTGGGCCTTATGGATTCGACGGCAGGCCAGCAGGGTGCCCAGTATGGAGAGAGTCAGTGCCACCACTGCCAGGGCGGCTTGGCTGATCTGCCTGAGGTTTTGATAGTGGTCTGCGGCGGCCCGCATGGCAGGGTCGATCTCACCGGAGACAATGTTGCCGGAAACCAGGTTGCGGATATCATTGACCATCAGATTGAGATGATCGGCAGGCAGATGCTGTAGTTCTGCGGGGAGGCCACGGATGACCAGAGCAGTAATTATATTGGATTCGAACCCCGTCCAGAGCGCAAGGAGAGTCAGGGCCGGGATGGCGCACCAGAGGGTGGCGTAGTAGCCATAATAGCCAGGCAGGGAGTGGAGGTTGCGAATCTGCCCATCGGCTATGGTGAGGGCGCGCCGTTTACCAATCCAGAAGCTGAAAGCGCAAAGGATGGCCAGGGTAAAAAACAGCGTGGATGGGTGCATGATAAGTCTGTTGATGTCTTTAAGGGGGTGTTTAAAAAGAGGCAGCCCAGCCATCCTGGCCGGCTGCCGCTCCACTCCATGTTGTTACATCTCCAGGCTCTTGAGCTCTTTTGCATCTGTTGCGAACTTGCGCCTCTCCGCGGAAGGCATCGGAATCAGACCCCTGTCGGTCAGGTAGCCTTCATCTCCCCAGCTCTTTTCGCTGCTGAACTCAGCCAGGTATTCGGCGATGCCGGGTATCTTGCCCAGATGAGCCCTCTTCACGTAGAAGAAGAGTGGACGAGAGACCGGGTATTTACCTTCAGCGATGGCTTCAAACTCAGGGGCAACACCATCAACCAGCGCCCCCTGCACCTTGTCATTATTCTGGTCCAGAAAGCTGAAACCGAAGATACCCAGGGCATTGGGGTTGGCCTCAAGTTTCTGCACAATCAGGTTATCGTTCTCGCCCGCCTCAATGTAGGCGCCATCTTCACGCATGGTGTGGCAGATGCTCTTGTAGGCCCTCTTGTCTGTTTTCTTGATGGCCTTGATCCAACCGATCTTTTTGCAGCCACCCTCCATTGCCAGTTCGGTGAAGGCATCACGGGTACCGGAGGTGGGGGGTGGCCCCAGCACCTCGATCCTGGTGGCAGGCAGATTTGGGTTTACATCCTTCCAGCTCTTGTAGGGGTTTTCGACCAGCTTCTCACCACCCCTGGGGTCTGGCACCTGCCTGGCCAGCGCCAGAAAAAGATCCTTGCGAGTCAGATCAAAACGCCCGGAGTTCCTGGCATTGGCTATGACGATGCCGTCGTAGCCGATCTTGATCTCAACAATCTCACTGACGCCATTCTTGCGGCACTTTTCGTACTCGGATTTCTTGATGCGGCGTGAGGCGTTGGCGATATCCGGGTACTCCACGCCAACGCCGGCGCAGAAGAGTTTCAGGCCACCACCGGAGCCGGTGGATTCGATCTTTGGGGTTTTAAACCTGGTGCTCTTGCCAAAGGTCTCTGCAACAACCGTAGCAAACGGATAGACTGTGGAAGAGCCGACGATAGAGATATAGTCGCGGGATGCTGCTGTTGCCGAGGTGGCTGCTACAGCCAGGGCTGCGGCCAGCAGAGTACGTTTGTTGATCATAATGACACTCCAAGCGGTGGGTTGAACTTGGGTGCATTATCAGGGGGCTTTATTACCCTGTTATTGCTTTATTGTTACAGTTGTGTAAACAGTGTGTGCCATCCCCGTATCTGCAAAAAAACCACCCCGACAAAAAACCCTGCTGGCAGATCACCAGCAGGGTTTGGGCGGGCTAAAACAGCCCTAGGAGCCTGTCGGGCTTAGGATGAATTGGCTGCGGAAGTGGGAGAGCGGCTCAAATATCCCCGGTTTTTCGTTGCGTAGGTCCACTATGCGCCTCAAAACCGGGAATATTTGAGCCGCTCTCCCACTCCCTCGCTACAATCCACCTAAGTCCGACAGGCTCCTAGAAGTCGACCTGGGCACGCAGTTGAAATGCCTTGATATCTTCATCTGCATTTGTGGTGCCAGGGTACTCTACATTGGCCATCACATAATTTGCCATAAAGCGGACATTGGGTGTCGCATACCAGTTCAGACCAATGGTTGTAACATCGCCCTCTTCACCCATTGTATTGACCGCAGCGCCGGTATCGTAGAGATCAATATCGGAGTAGCGTAACGCAAGCTCCCATGCACCATACCCGCCCTTGCCGACCGTACTCATGGGCGAGACTCGTCCAAAGGAGCCTTTTTTGGCTTTATAACTGCGCGACTCTCCGGTCAGAAAATAGCTCCCGTAAACATACCAGCCATCGAAACTGACATCGTCTGTTGTTGTGTTGAGATCCTTGCTAAAGTATTCCGCCTGAGCAGAGAAAGGCCCAAATACCACGGCACTCTCCAACCCAAAGGTGTCTGCACTGTCAACACCATCAATTTTTGTATCATAAGGGCGTGTATTGATGGTATGAATCTCAGGGCGTGCACGAAAGCGCTGCTGTCCAAAAGCGCCACCAGCAAGTGGCGTTGACTCGTACTCCTGGCGGTGTGCAGATACCCCCAGGTGCAGCGCTTTACTCTTTTCTGAAAGTGGTGCAAATGTCAGACGCGCACCATAGCCATAATCCTCATTTTGGTCGACATTGTTGTTACTTACGCCATCCATATGGAGGCCAGTCATAAAGCTCCAGTTACTCCCGCCTGTTGCAAGGCTCAGGCCATTTTTTCGTCCAACAGCAAATATATCGTTGATGGTGCTTCGCTCCATAAAGGTGATGTATTTCGAACTGGTGTTCTCTTCCAGACCGTTGGATATCTTGTGGTTGCCGAGTGTCAATGTCACTGGCTTAAAACCTTTATATGCGATATAGAGATCTTTAGTCGTCAGGCTGTCTTCAGCAAAATCGAACTGTGCCTTATAGTTCCAATCGTTAACTATTTTCCCCTTCAGAAAGATACGGCTACGGCGCATCTCTGAGCCATCACCATCACGGTTTCTATCATCACTGATAGAGGCATAATCTGCCATTATGCGCCCACCAACCTGGGCAGAAAACAGGCCATCACGCGATTTAAATTTCAGGTGACCGCCTTTCAGGCTCACGGTTGCGGTATCCTTTTCAATCTCCTTGACCTTATTGACCACCTTCTCTGTGGCCTCTTTATCTGATTTGGCTGCATTAGCCAATAGACGATAGTTTTCTGAGCTGATTGTGCCCTGGTCACGCAGAACCTGTAACAGATTTAGCATGGCTTCATTATTTGCAAGTACAGGCGAAACAGTTGCACTCAGCAGGGTTGCAGCAACAAACAAAGATGATGTTTTATTTTTCAACGGACTCTCCTCATATAGAATTGTCCGTAGAGCGTAATAATCCGGTATTTCAAGATTATGAAGAGCGTGTAACAGTTCTGTATCAATACTTGCATTACGCCCTCTGCCGGGATCAAAGACAGAAGCAGCGTCAGACTGATGCTGCCGAGTGTTCAGCGGTTGCAGGAGAGCGGAAGCCGCACCCAGAAGATGGAGCCCACAGGCCTGGCCGGCTCAATGCCTACACTGCCATGCATCGCCTCGGTTAGCCCCTTGACGATTGATAACCCAAGGCCGGTACCACCGACATCTCTGGCACGGCCGTTATCGACCCGGTAGAAGCGTTGAAATACCTTGGTGCGGCAGGATTCCGGGATTCCGGGGCCGTTATCCTCCACCCTGATCTCCATTGTGCCCTGGTGCCGCTGGCTTTTTATCTGAATCCGCCCGCCAGGTGGTGAGTATTTGATTGCATTTTCAATCAGGTTGAGCAGGATCTGCTGTAGCGCATGGGGATCGGCATGCAGCCGGGTCTGCTCATCGGGTGCTATTTCAATGGTCACCCCTCTCTTCAATGCCTGCGGTGTGAGGGTCTCAACTGCATGCTGGAGATAGTCTGGCAGCAGCAGGTCGATCGGCTCAAGGTGGCTCTGTCCGGCATCAAGCCTTGCCAGATCAAGCAGATCGGAGAGGATCAACGCCAGCCGCTCGGCATTGCGGTCGAGAGCCTTTAATAGCTTTGGCCCCATCACCTCATCCTCGATTGCACCGCTCAACAGGGTTTCGGCATTGGCGCGGATTACAGCTGCCGGTGTACGCAGTTCATGGGATGCGTTGGCGATAAATACTCGCTGCTCGCGCTCCATTCTGCGCAGTTCGGTGATGTGCTCTTCCAGCTCTTGCGCCAGGTAGTTGAAAGAGCCGGCCAACAGCTGGATCTCATCGGCTGATGTTGATGACTCCTCAGCAGCTCCAGCAGAGAGTGACCTGGCATGGTGGATCAGTTTACGCAGTGTGCCGGTCAACAGGTGAGAGGCGAGGCCGCTTAGCAGTATGGCCAGCAGCAGCGCCAGAATGCCGGTGAAGATCAGTGTTAGATGCAGCTCGGTAATCGCCTGGTCAACCTCAGCCAGCGGCTTGGCTGCACGTACTGTCCCCAGGGTTTCCGGTTTGCCAAAAGGCAGCGCAACATACAGCATGTCGGTTTCAACGGTGGTGCTGTATCTTCGGTAGACCCCCTTGCCTTGGGCCAGCGCATCCACCACTTCAGGGCGTCTTCCATGATTCTCAACCGCGCGCACCTCATCCAGCGTGAGGTTGGAATCTCCCAGCACCCGGCCATCGAGGGCGATGATGGTGATGCGGCTTGAGGTGGCGGCTCCCAGCCGGTCTGCCAGCGGATCGATTTGCAGCGCCCCCTCTGCCTGCGACTCTGCCATCAGTTCGCGTACAGCGGCGGCATAGTGCGACAGCTCCCGCTCGATCTGCTGTTCAATTGAGCTGCGTCGCTCATTCTCCAGGAAGAGGCCGGCGATAATACCTACCACCAGCATCAGCAACAGAGAGAAGAGGGTGAGGCGCTCGCGGATGCCCAGCTTCAATTATTGGTCTCTTCGATATTCTGGATAAAGCGGTAACCAAAACCACGCACGGTACGGATGTAGTGGCCTGCCTCCCCCAGTTTGTCACGCAGGCGTTTGACATGCACATCGACTGTGCGGGTTTGCAGGTCTGTATGGATGCCCCACACCTTGCTGAGCAGGTCGGTGCGTGACTGTACCCGCCCCTTGCTGTCCAATAGATGGGTGAGCAGACGAAACTCCAGCATCGACAGCTCGATTGGTCTTTGGTTGACGAATGCTTCATGTGAGTCATGGTTCACGCTCAGCACCCCAAATGCAACGGTACGATCTGCCGGTTGCAGCTGGCTGCGACGGCGCAGAATTGCCTCGATACGCAGTATCAGTTCGCGTATGCTAAATGGCTTGACCAGATAGTCATCGGCACCGCATTCAAGGCCATTGATTCGATCCGCCTCCCCTCCACGGGCAGTCAACATGATGACCGGCAGACCCTGAGTTACCGGATTCTGCCGAATCATACGGCAAACATCTGTGCCCAGGATGTCGGGCAGCATAAAATCCAACAGCACCAGATCCGGCAGTGGCTCCTGGCGGGAGAGCTGTACGGCTTCGCAGCCGGTCGCTGTGTAGCGCGTAGCAAAGCCGCTGCATTCCAGATTGTAACTGAGCGTATCAATCAGATCCTGCTCATCGTCAACAATAAGAATAAGGTCAGACATCAGCCTTGTTTAAAGCTCTTCGGCACCCATGCTGCTGCTCCAAATATCAGATGTAGTCATCATAGGGTCGTTTTATTACGGTTTTGTTACCTTGAGATTACAGTGCTGTAACCGTTTTATAGAGGATCAGGGGGGCACCTGCGGAGCTTTGCAAGTACCTATGATAATAAAACATAATAAATGTGCAGATAACTGGTATACGGCATAAGTTGCTACCTACCTTGGTAGGTACTTTCAGGGGAATTTCTATGCTATAAGTCGGTATATTAAGGGTTTTGCAGGGTTTGTTGTGACAAGGCTGCAATTTCATTGCGGCATAAAAAAAATCAGTACTTTTAGAGTGATAATCCTGGTCATTGTTATTTACCATATGGTTTAGGTTTAAGGCTGATTTTTGTGTGAACTTGAACTCCAAATCTTGAGTTGACTACAGGAGAGAAGCACAGCGTGGATAAAATGAAAAAAACAGCCATTGCCTTACTGATGTGTACAACACCATTTGTTGCGCAGGGGGCCGACAAGAATGGACACTTCGCTATTAAAGGTGCAGGTACGGCAACCTGTGAGCGCTATCTTGAAGAGCGTGGCAAGCGTAGTGAAGCCTATTACCTGATTGCAGGCTGGTTGAATGGTTACATCACGGCAGCCAATCAATTTTCAGATGAAACCTATGATCTGGTAGCGTGGCAAAACTCCAAACTACTTAACGCTTTGCTGGAGACACACTGTAAAGCAAACCCCAAACAACAGATTCATGTTGCTGTCCGGGCAATGACTGAAGGTCTGAGAACAGAGCGCCTGCGCGAAAGGAGCATGCTGGTAAAGGCAAAGGCCAATGAAGAAGAGATTCTCCTATATCATGAAACCATGCGGCGTATTCAAACAAAACTGGCTAACCTGGGGTTTTACAAAGGGGGCGCCGATGGTCAGTTTGGCCCAGGAACACGCAAAGCACTGGAGGCATTCCAGAACAAGCATAAACTGAAAGTGACGGGGTTGCCTGATCAAACAACGATCTACATGCTCTTGATCACCTTGGCGAAGAAATAGCCCTTAGCCATTTTTGTGGGCAAAAAACAAAGAGGCGGTCAAAATGACCGCCTCTTTGTTTTTAACGCCCTGTTTCTATGTTTCTATCCCCTCTTTCTACGTTTCCCTGTAAAGCCAAAGCCTGCTATACCAATACCAAAAAGAGCGAGGGTAGCAGGTTCTGGCACTGATGCATTCGCACCGGGCACCCAGACTGTTTGCGGTGTCATTGTAACATCGTAAGTACCTGGTGCGCTGAATGTCACCTGAGTAACAAAAGCCATTGGGTCGGTTGGGTCCAGCCCTTCTGCTGCATCGATATCAGAGACATTGAATATAGCCACGCTGGTACCGCATTCCGTCACAAAGTTATACAGCGTGCCTGCAGTAGCGGTAAATTCGCAAGTGCCGGCTTGAACCAGGAAGTCTGTATCCGCACCAACTGAAGGAAGCAGGATTGACTCAAAGAGACCTGGCCCTGATACGATGTCAAATTCATAGCCTGTCGCCACATCTGGATCAAGGTTGACAATCTTTCCATTTTCGACAATAAGATCATTAAAACCGAAACAACCCGCAGCATTATCACAGGGGTTGCCTGCGGCATCCGGGGCATCGGGAAGTATAACGACCCCATCAAGGTCAGCATCAGGATCAGCAAGATTAAAGGTCTCCAGCACCAAATCGTAGGAGCCTGCATCATGCATAATACTTATGCCATTGAAAGCCTCGCCGTCATCACTCCAGCCGCCGTCATCCTCAACCCCGGTAACAGCAATATTGATCTTGCCGCTCAAGGGTACAATGCCACCCAGCACCGCTAATCCGTCCCAACCTGCATCAGCAGCGACCAGCGTGCCAGCATCATCAAACTGACCGATCATGCCGCCAGTGTCAATCAGAAGCCCCTGATCAAGGGGAGGAAACGCTCCCGGGGCGGGAGGCTCTGGTGATAGTTCCACTCGGAACATCTCACCCGGCGTCAGGCCGGTAAATTGAACGAAGTCAACATCACCCTCGATCATCTGGCCATCCATCTCATCAAATCCATCACCAATAACATCGCCCCATGGGTCAACATCCGGTGCGTTGACAAAGACGCTGAGTTCATAGTCACCTGATTGAAGATGGGGGCCAAAACCGGGAGCCGTATCTCCATCAAAATCTTCATCGGGCCAGCCAGTTACTCGAATATCCAGATTTCCTTCAGCACTGACAAAGGTATTGCCTTGCAAGGATTGCTCACTGTAACTGTTATCGGATGCCATAAGTGTCCCGCCGGCATCAAATACGCCAAGTATCGTATCCGGGTTATCAATCGTGCCATTCGGTGCATTATTGAGAAAGATCTGTACATCATCACCTTCATTCAGGCCACCGACATTGAAGTAATCGACAGCCCCGTCGTACAAGGTTCCAACGGTAGAGAAGAATGGGTCAAAGTGATCCGCTCCCCCATCCACAGCCGGGGTTCCAATACTCAGTTCACCCTGGTAATCCCACACGTTTGGGGCAAGCACATCCCTGTCTGCAAAGGTGTTGTTGAACTCTGTTTCCGGTACAGCGTAAACCGCTGAGCTGCTTCCCATTGCCACAATAATTGCAACGGCAAGCGGTAGTTTGTGAGATGGCATAGCGTGAATCTCCTTGTGATTTATTTCTATATTTTTGTTGATTGTTTTGCACACTTTTAACAGGGTTCCATCTTAAAGCACAAAAAATGTGCGGATAACTGGTCAAAGGTATAAATCGTTACCTACCTTGGTAGGTACTTTCAGGGGTGTTTTCATGCTATAAGTCCAAACATGCAGAATTGGATCGAAAGATGAAGATCATCCTGGCTGACGACCATGCGCTGTTCCGGGAGGGGTTGCGCAGCATGCTGGAGCCGGATGCAGTCTGCTACGAGGCATCCTCTCTGCAAGAGACACTGACCCTGCTTGAGCTTCATACAGACACCGGGCTGATTCTTATGGATCTCAATATGCCGGGGATGGTCAACTTTCAGGGGATTGAAACGGTGCGCAGCCGCTATCCGGATATTCCTCTGATTATTGTCTCCATGCACTGTGATGCCGATATCATCCAGGCTGCGCTGTCACACGGCGTCTCCGGCTATATTCCCAAAACCCATAACTTCGAGTCGATGCAGCGGGCGGTTGATCTGGTGCTGAGCGGGACACCCTATGTGCCGCAGGAGGCGCTGGTTCACAATAATAGAGCGCCCTCACAGATGGCCAGACTCACACGGCGTCAGCAGGATATCTATGAGCTGCTCATGCAGGGCCGGAGCAATCAGGAGATTGCCGACAAGCTCTGCATCAGCCTCAGCACGGTAAAGATGCATGTCAGCACGGTGCTGGAGCGGGCCGGCGCCAGGAACCGAACGCAGCTACTGGCCGACAGAAATATCTTCGGTTGATTTCAGCAGGTTGGCCATGGTCAACTGCAGTCGCTCCTGCGTGACCGGCTTGTGCAGCAGCGGAATCCCGGCCCGGCTGATCTCCTGCAACTCCACCGGCCCGGTATCCCCCGTAATGAGGATGGTCGAGACCGCATCGTCCATCATATTAATCACCTCGATGCCACTTCTGTGGTCGCGCAGCCGCAGGTCGCTGATCAACAGATCAGGCAGCTCAGCACCCTTTGCCATCAGCGTCTGAACCTGTTCCGGGGTCTCGAAGGTTCGGGTGATGCAGCCCCAGCTCTCCAGTTGCAGTTGCAGCCCCTCCAGAATATCCACATCGTCATCCACGATCCAGACCGCCAGATCGACAAACAGCTCGCCATCCACCCGCTCAGGACGATCAGGCTCCTGCGGCTGTGGCTCCGCCTGCCCCGCCGGCACCTCAATCGAGAAGAGCGAGCCTTTGCCATGGCGGGAATGCACAGAGGTTGGGGTCTGCAGCAGATTTGCAATCTGGTCAACAATCGACAACCCCAGTCCGACGCCTTTCCTTCGGTCGCGCTCCGGGTTATCCAGTTGATGAAAGGCGTCGAAGATGGTGTCGATCTCCTCCTCCCTGATCCCCCTGCCGGTATCCCACACCTCAAACCGAAAATGCTCTCCACGCCTTCGGCAGGCCAGCAGAATGCCGCCGGAATCGGTGTACTTCACCGCATTGGAGAGGTAATTCTCCAGCACCCGCTGGATCAGGATCGGGTCACTGTAAAACCAGTATCGACTGGGACGAACGATGAACCGAAGCCCCTTCCGCCTGCACTCATCATCAACCTTCAGCCTGAGCGCCTGTAACAACCTGTTGGCGGAAAAGTTCTTCCTGACCGGGTTGATCACGCCCGCATCAAAGCGCGACATATCCAGCAGGGACGAGAACATGGACTGCATGCTGTCCAGTGTGTTGCGCATCCGCGACAGCAGATAGGCCCGGTCATCCTCACCCCGCTTTTGCGCCAGGCCGCCCAGAAAGAGATCCATTGCATAGAGCGGCTGCCGCAGGTCATGGCTGGCGGCGGCAAGGAACCGTGATTTGTCGATATTCGCCTTCTCCGCCGCCTGCTTCTGGACAACCAGTTCACTATTGGCCGACTCCAGCTCAAACTGCATGCGGTAGGTGTGCAGCAGCATCTTGTGCAGATCCAGCGCAAACTTGATCATGCCGATAAAATAGATACTGAACAGCCCGGCAAGCAGTGGATTTGCCGCCTCGGTGAACAACAACACAGCCAGCGACTGCACCAGAATCGGGATCACCAGGCAGAAGTAGATCGGCAGGATGGCCGCCAGATTCATCGCACCGGCAAAGATGCCCAGCATGGGCAGCAGGATGATAAAGGCGTGGATGTCCCACACCCCCGTCAACAGCCAGGGCAGCGCACCCCACAGGCTGCTGCTGACAAGCGAGTAGGCGATAAAAATAGCCTTGATAAAATCCACCTGCGCTGGCGTAAGCTCTCGCCCGACATACCTTTGGCAGATGATAAAATGCGGCACAGCCACCGCCTGCATGCCGAAAAACCAGAGCAACAGCACAAGATGTGAATAGGCCGGCCAAAGCCCGACCAGGATCAGGCTCTGGGCTGCCGTAATTGCAATATAGGCGGCCCGCCTGTGCCTCAAAATATGCCCCGTCAACGCCTGGAGCATTCTGAAATCGGTTCGGTTTATCATTATTTTTTCCTGAATTATGCCGACTGCAAGAGAGGCATGAGCAACAGGAAGATAGCAGACAACATCACCACCCTCCATCACAGATGGTGAATTTTAGCGCCCTTTTTCGCTCTGATTATCCTGTCAGCGTCCATGGCGCCGTTCGCATAGAGAGGGGATGCGTGAAATGAGTGTTATTGGCGATCAGATGCAGGCGGCCATATTGGCAACGGAAATCCCGGTCGATCCAACCGTTTTTCAAGGCCGGGACGGAAAATCTCGGCAAAGCCAGTAGGGAGAGCTTTAGGGGGTGTTCTCAATCACCGTTCGTGGCGAGATTCTGGCCCTTTTTCATGCTGGCGGCGTTGCGGTTCGTTGCAATAGAGTAACTATTACGCCTCACCGCGCCTCGCCTAAAGCGCCTACTGTTGGTGCCAGCACAAAAAATGCCTCAG
>WFXD01000114.1 GCA_015490795.1 Gammaproteobacteria bacterium | reverse complement strand
TTAAATCGGTTTTCAGGAGACGCGGTATCATCTGTGAATTATGAAAGTAAAACTTTCAAATTTCAACCTAGAAAAATCAGTTGAGCCTACTGCGAACGTCTAATGCACTCAATCTGCAGGATTTTTTCCCACATTTTGAACGATTGCGTATCACCCATACGGTGAGTTCAAAATGTGGGAAAAAATCCTGCAGATTGAGTGCATTAGACGTTCGCAGTAGGCTCAACTGATTTTTCTAGGTTGAAATTTGAAAGTTTTACTTTCATAATTCACAGATGATACCGCGTCTCCTGAAAACCGATTTAACCAAAGCCCTTAATTCCATGCCCGTTGTCGCACTACTGGGATCAAGGCAAGTCGGCAAGACAACGCTGGCCCTGGAGATTGGAGAAGCGTACACAGACAAACCAACATCCTACCTTGATCTGGAGCTGGACTCAGACCTTGCCAAGCTGGACGATCCAGAGGGTTATTTACGGCGCTACAAGAACCATCTGCTCATTATTGACGAGGTGCAGCGCAAACCCGACCTTTTCCGTATTTTGAGGGGGTTGGTCGATATTCGCAAACAAGCCGGAGAAAAAAACGCACAGTTTCTTCTTTTAGGGTCAGCATCACGCGACCTTCTCCAGCAATCATCCGAAACCCTGGCAGGTCGTATTCGGTTTTTGGAATTACCCCCCCTATCTATCCTGGAGGTTCAAGCCACAGACCCTTTGGGATTTAACCCGGAAAAACTATGGTTCAGGGGTGGGTTTCCCGACAGCTATCTCGCAGAGAACGATGAGACAAGCTGGGATTGGCGGTCTGACTTTATATCCTCTTATGTTGAACGTGATATCCCTCAAATGGGGTTACACATTCCAGCTGCCAGGATGCGCCGCTTCTGGATGATGCTGGCCCATATCCACGGACAACAGGCCAACCTGTCTAATCTCGGGAAAAGCCTGGAAGTCTCGCATACCACCATCCGCAATTATCTGGATACCCTGACAGATCTTTACATGGTTCGGCAAATTCCAGCATGGGCAGGAAATACAAAGAAGCGCCTTGTGAAATCACCCAAAATCTATTTGCGGGACACAGGTCTTTTGCACCGCCTGCTCAACATATCCGATTATGAAACACTTCTGGGATACCCATCCATGGGGAGCAGCTGGGAAGGGTTTATTATTGAAAACATCATCACAGCACTCTCCGGCAAATGGCAATATAGCTACTACAGAACAACCAGCCAGACAGAAATTGACCTGGTTCTGGAAGAGCCAGGCCAGAAGATTTGGGCCATAGAAGTCAAACGCTCCGTTGCACCAAAGGTGGGAAAAGGCTTTCATCTGGCCTGCACGGATATGCACGCAACCCATAAATTTGTTGTTTATGCTGGATCAGAGCGTTTTCCCATGGCAGGGAATACCGAAGCCATAGGTATAGTAGAGTTTCTTCAACTCATAAGAGAATAGGGCTTGTTAATCACTACGCAAGTTTATAAAGCACCGGGGAGCTGTTTGAGACAGACAAATCCATCTAAATTAACTCCCTACAAAATAGCAACAATCTCACCAAAGTGACAATTTACGTCACATTGTGCCGCTGACTGGCAACCTCCATGGCCTCATCCGGGCACCAATCCCTCAACCCAAGCGAACACCATTCCCAAACCACCCTGAAACCTCTAAAAAAGTCTGTAACGCGATAAAGTTTCACCCCCTGTAGCCGTAAACCTGACTGAAACGAAGATGTTGGCACACTATCTGCTCTACATCTTCCAGGAAACAGACATCCGCCGGGCTCAAATTTGAAATGGTCAGCCTTCCCGGGTGCAGCAAGGATGCAAAGGTTCACAAAGGCAGTGGCTGCCGCCACACCTGGGCCTGACCATTTACATATACAATTTTATATTGGAGAAACACCATGAAAAAAGCACAAGCTGGTTTTACCCTGATCGAACTGATGATTGTTGTTGCCATTATTGGCATCTTGGCGGCTATCGCACTGCCTGCTTATCAAACCTATACTGACAAAGCACGCTACACTGAGGTGGTGATGGCTGCAACTGGCGTCAAGTCCGCCGTTGAGGTCTGCGCCCAAGTGCATGGCGGCTTCGACGACTGCGCAGCAGGCTCCAATGGTGTGCCGGAAAATATCACTGCAGGTAGCGACCCTACCACCGGGGTGGATAGCATCGTTTGGCTTAACACCGGCCCTACAATTACAGTGACTCCAAATGCACAGGGCGGCATCGAAGCAGCTGATACCTATGTCCTTACTGGCTCATACAGCACAGATAACGGGACTGTCACCTGGTCAGGTGCATGCTCTAACAGCCCAGAACTCTGCTAATAAAGGCTGGTTGTGGTATAAAGAAAGACCCCGCGAAGCGGGGTCTTTTTTACCTCACAGGCAGACAAAGCACTACCCCGCTCTCCCAATATGAAGCAAACCACAAAGCCCAGAGGCTTCACTCTTGCAGAAGTGCTTCTCGCAATAGCCATCATTGGCATACTTGCCGCTATAGCCGTGCCCTCATACTCTGAATATATTAAGCAGACACACTTGAACAGTGCCGCACAAAAGGCGGAACATCTCCAACTGCTGCTACAGGAGTATTGGGAAGATAACGAAACCTACGTTGCAGGGGCCAATAATGCCGAGCTTCAAACAAAGCTGGGATGGCACCCTGGCGATACCAACATTAAAAGCACAGTGGTGGCCGGGGATGCCGGCATTAAAACCTCCTTTATCATTACCATCTCCCATGATGATGTGAGTGATAACGTCATTATCAAATACACTCGCTAATATAAAAAGAGCGTTAGCTGTACAAAACACACCTTCCTGGCTATTATTGTACATATGTACAACATGCGAGCCATTGAATGAACGTTACTATAGACACATCTGCTTTGATAGCTGTTATTGGAAATGAAGCATCAAGAGATAAAATCATTGAAATAACAAAGGGTTATTCACTTTGCGCGCCTATTTCTGTTCACTGGGAAATTGGTAATGCTTTTTCAGCAATGTTCAAAAGAAAAAAATCAAATCTTGAAAAAGCAAAGCTAGCTCTAGCTGCTTATCGAGAGATACCCATAAAATATATTGATGTTCCACTTGAACGAACATTGGAAATATCTAATGCACTGAATATATATGCTTATGATGCATATCTCGTTCAATGTGCACAGCAAACAAGCACTTCGTTGCTCACACTTGATAATGGGTTAATGACAGCAGCAAAGGAAATGGGAATTCACATATTGGAGTTAAATCAATGAGAGAATATAGTTTTACAGAGGCTCGGCAACACTTCGCATCTATTTTAGATGAGGCAAAAAGAGAGGGCGCTGTTTGCATTAAAAAAAGGGATGGTGAGGCATTTTATATAAAGCCTGCTGTACCAAAAAAATCACCTCTTGATGTTAAAGGT
>WFXD01000113.1 GCA_015490795.1 Gammaproteobacteria bacterium | reverse complement strand
GTACACGGCCGGTGCCATGCCGGTCGAGCAGCATCTCGATGAGCCGGTCGCGTGATTTTTTATATTGTGCGCTGCCGATGTCGTGGCTGCTCAGCTGTTGCAGGAGCGGTGCGGCATCCTCTTCGCCCAGCGCCTTTAGCAGGCGTTGGGTGCTCTGCACAGGGAGCGGTTCACCGGTCAGAAGTTTCTCCACTGCATCGGCAATGGGTTCGTAGAGCGCCTCCTCTTCACGAAAGCGGTTGAGATCGTAGAAGCGATCGGGGTCCAGCAACCGCAAGCGGGCAAAGTGCCCGGCCCGGCCCAGCTGCTCCGGGGTGGCGGTGAGCAGCAGCACCCCCAATGTCTGTTTGGCCAGCCGTTCAATAATTTTATATTCAGGGCTGCAATGGTGCTCTGACCACTCCAGGTGGTGCGCCTCATCCACGATGAGCAGATCCCACTCCCCCGCTGTAACCTGCTGTTGACGCAGTGATGAGCGGGTGAACAGCTCCAGACTACAGAGCACCAGCTGCTCTGCCTGAAAGGGGTTGGCTGCCTGGCCCGATGCCTCGATAGCCTGGCAGCGCTGCTCATCAAAGACGCTGAAGTGGAGATTGAAGCGGCGCAGCAGCTCCACCAGCCACTGATGCACCAGTGGCTCCGGCACGACAATGATGGCCCGTTGGGCGCGGCCGGTGAGCAGCTGGTGATGCAGGATCAGGCAGGCCTCGATGGTTTTGCCAAGCCCCACCTCATCGGCAAGCAGCACGCGTGGGGCATGCCGATGGGCAACCTCATGGGCAATATAGAGCTGGTGCGGCAGCAGGCTGGTGCGTCCTCCACCCAGACCCAGCACCGGGGATTGCTCCAGCCGGTTGATCTGTTGCAGGGTCTCATAACGCAGTTCAAACCAGCGGTCTTCATCAATCTGCCCGGCAAAGAGCCGCTCTTGAGGCTTGTTGAACTGGATGAAGTTGCTCAGTTCACCTTCGGCCAGCATGGCGCTGCCGCCATCATCCCGTTGGCCCTGGTAGATCAGCAGGCCATGCTCTTCGGTGACCTGCTCCACTGTGAGAAACCAGCCTTCATGGCTTTCGACCCGGTCGCCAGGCTCAAACCTGACCCGGCTCAGCGGCATATTGCCAATGGCATAGTTGCGGATATCGCCCGTGGCCAGAAAGATGATACGCACCGTGCGCCCCTCGACGGCCAGCAGGGTACCTAGCCCCAGTTCAGGTTCGGTGTTGCTGGTCCATCGTTGGCCGGGAATGAATTGCAAATTATCTCTCCAGGAACGGGGTGGTTTTCAGACGCATAAAAAACTCTCTATGCCACCCCTGAAGAGTCTGAGGCAGCGGAAAAGGCCGCGCATTCTATAGTAAAAATATGCCCATTGGCAACGGAGAGACCTGGCAGGCGTGTCAAGCGGCCCTGGAGCCTGTCGGACTTAGGTGGATTGTAGCGAGGGAGTGAGCGCAAATATTCCCGGTTTTGAGGCGCATAGTGGGCCTACGCAACGAAAAACCGGGGATATTTGAGCCGCTCTCCCACTTCCGCAGCCAGTTCATCCTGAGTCCGACAGACTCCTAGATGTATTGACTACATCTTTCAGCAGCGCCATGTGGACTCTGGCGCGGTAGAGTATCTGGTTATCGTGGACAAGGCCAAAGCAGTTATAGGCGGTCTGTGGAATATCCAGTTTGCCCAGCCCCTTTTCTGGCGGTATGGCTTCAGGCCTCTGAACCAACATGTGCAGAACATCGTTGCTGCGCAGCATTGAGAGGCATCTGCGATCTATTGATATGGCGTGCCGGGTGTAGACCATGGGCTTGCCAAGAAAATCGTGCCCCTCCTGTTTGACCTTCTCCAGCAATGCGCAAGAGAGCAAGGCAGCAGGAAACATGCCGGGAAACTCGACCCGATCCTCCAGCTCGTCAAAGTAGATGTGCTGGTCAACCAGCGAACCCACCAGAAAGTTTTTGCCATTGCTGGTGTTCATGAACTTTCGTTTCAGGAAATAGCAGCCATCCATTATATGGCTGCGGTCGCTGATAGCATGGAGATCGCCAATGGCTGAAAAATCGGCCTCCGGGCAGATCAGCGGCTCTTGCGACTCCCGCTGATACCCGATAACCACCAGTCGGCGCCCCTTTCGGATGATGACACGGTTACCTATTTGCCCCCTGTTTTTAATGTTGCTGGCTGTGGGCTTGATAGTGATCTCAAATGGCTCATCAGGCTGCACAACATCGGCAAACGAGATCTGGAAATTTGAGAAGTGCAGATTATGCTTTGCAAGCAGCTCTGTCTCATGATGCTCTTCACGAAACTGTTTGATTTTGGATTCAATCAGCGCCTCCAGCTGAAACCCCAGTGCAATGGGTGATCCAAAGGGGTTACCGTGGATGGCTTTCCACTTATAGGGGTCATGAAAGGCGTTAAAGTCATCCGTGGCATTGCGTGCCGCATCAATGTGGACTTGTGAAAAAAGCAGTTGTTCTTGTTGTGGATTCATCTGTGATAACTCCTATACTGCTAAGGATAGTTGGAATCCTTTTTCAACGCCATCCTTCTGAGTATATTTGTTAAAGGGAGCTGTTTGTGAAGATCTGTAACCTGCCCGCATCCCTTATTGGCTTGCCCCTGTTGCTGCCCCTCTTTGGAGATGCGGTGGCAGGTGCGGCCTGCGTAATAGCCAAGGATAAAGGCAACTCCAAGGCGATTGAGTGGGTGCACTCATCCGAGTCAGCTGAAGCGGCACTGGCCCAGGCAAAGGAGAAATTGCGCCAGCGGGGGTACAAATATCTCTTCCCGCAGGCTACAACAATATTAGAGCACGCCTATGTGATCATCATTAAGAGTGATTATAAGAGCGCGCGTGGGCGGGATAGAACCAGCTATGGCTGCGGATTTAGTGAGCAGTCGTATGATGATGCATTGTGGGCGGCCATTCGCAATCTCCAGTCCTATGCATGGGGATGGAAACCTGACCGGGAGGGCTATAGAATCAGTGACAAGAAAAGATACTGATTGGATTGATTACAGCAGCAGAAGATAGGCAAGAGGCGCTCTATTGACAGGGGTTATTCGAAGATACAGATCCACAACATTCCGTTTGATAATGTTTACCCGATCGCGCCTTTAGCGCGCTAACCCCGTAGTATTTCACTGCACCAGCAGCAGGCGCTTTAGGTGAGGGGCAGTGATTGAGAAAGCGCCCAGAATAACCGGAGGGAAAGACCATGTCTCACAGCACTCCAGCCTCCACCATCCTGGTGCCTGTAGACTTCTCTGCCCATTCAGAAGAGGCACTGCTGTTTGCCGCAGGGCTGGCAACCCGTCTTGATGCACCCCTGCTCATACTCCATGTCATACATGACCCCGGTGAATCACCCGGTTACTACCCTCAAAAGGATCCGCAACACCCCCACAGGATTGCAGATGTTGCCGCCGAGATGATGACTGAATTTATCAACAGGATAACCAGGGAGCACCCAAAGCTGAAGAACATCCCGCACGCCCAAACGATGCTCGTTACCGGACTGCCCGTCACCCGTATTTTAGAGGTGGCAGAACAGTGCAGCCCACAGATGGTCATCATGGGCAGCCAGGGAAGAACCGGGCTGGCTCATCTGCTGCTGGGTTCTAAAGCCGAACAGGTTGTGCGGCTCTGCCCCTCTCCGGTCACCATCGTTAAAAGGCCGGTGAGCGAGGAGTAACCGCATGTCCTGGGGCGACATGGGCATCCAGCTGCTCGGAGGGCTGGCCCTCTTTCTATTCGGTATGGAGCAGATGGCCAGCGCCTTAAAATCGGTTGCTGGAAAACGGATGAAAAACATCCTGGCCCAGCTCACCGCCAACCGCTTTATGGGTGCCATCACGGGCGCCTTCATTACCGCCATCATCCAGTCATCTTCCGTCACAACCGTTTTGACTGTCGGCTTCATCAGTGCCGGGCTTCTCTCTTTGGCACAATCGGTCTGCATCATCATGGGAGCCAATATTGGCACCACCATCACCGCACAAATCATCGCCTTCAAAATCACTGAAGCCTCCATGCTAATGATCGCATTGGGTTTTGGCATGCTGTTCTTTATGCAGCAGGAGAAGATCAAACTCTATGGCAACATCATCATGGGGCTGGGCATGATCTTCTTTGGTATGACGATCATGAGCAGTGCCATGCAACCACTGCATGATTACCAGCCCTTTCTCGATCTTATGATGCAGATGGGCAATCCACTGATCAGCATCCTGATTGCAGCAGCTTTTACCAGCCTGGTTCAATCCTCATCAGCCACTACGGGCATCATCATTGTGATGGCCAGCCAGGGGTTCATCACCCTGCCCACTGGCATCGCACTCGCCTTCGGCGCTAACATCGGCACCTGCATCACCGCCATCCTGGCCGCCATCGGCAAGCCTCGCGAAGCCGTCCGGGCTGCCATTGTGCATGTGCTCTTCAATATCTTTGGGGTGCTGATATGGATTGGATTCATCGACCAGTTGGCACAGTTTGTTACCTGGTTCTCTCCCCATTATGAGACGCTGACCGGCGCGGCCAGACTGGCGGCCGAGACACCTCGCCAAATCGCCAATGCCCACACGCTGTTCAATATTGCCAACACCCTGATTTTTATTGGCTTCACCAGCCAGTTTGTCCGCCTGGCGGAGTGGCTGATACCAGACAAACCTCTGGATGAAAGCAGGATCACAACCCCTGAATTCCTGGATGAGGCACTCATCAGCACCCCCTCGCTGGCACTGGATCGCACGCGCTTTGAGATCGGGCGAATGGGGCAGCAAGCACAGAAAATGCTGACGCAGATAATGCCTGCCATCTTCACTGGCAACCGCGAGTCACTCAACCGAATTACAGCCATGGATGATGCCATAGACGCCACTCACGGACAGGTCATCACCTATCTGGGGCAGATCAGCAAGCAACCGTTAGCAGATGCCCAAACCCAGGAGTTCACCACCTTTATGGAGGCGGCTAACAATCTGGAAAACATCGGCGACATTATCGAAAGTGACCTGGCAGGGCTGGGCCACAAACGGCTCGATGAAGATGTAATCATCAGCAAAAAGACCCAGGAGGTACTGATTAACCTGCATGAAAAGATATCTGAGACAGTGGCTCTGGCCATCCAGGCAGTGACCGAGGGAGACCAGGCAGCTGCGCAGCAGGTTATCGATATGAAAACAGACATTAACCGACTGGCTGATGCAGCAGCGCTGCATCAGGCAAAACGCCTGATTGCTGAAGAGCCAAAACGGCTTCAAGCCTACACGATAGAGATGGACATTATTGAAAAACTGAAACGCATCTACTACTTTGCCAAACGCATGAGCAAGGCGACCCTCTCCGATACACTGTAAAGATAACCGCTTTGGCTCAGGTTATAGCTCAAATGTAAACGACTCCCGAGCCAGGTGAAACTTTGGGTCACCCGGCTGACTGGGGTGTTTGTCCATAGCTGCCTGAAAAGCCTTCTCCAAACCCTTGTCACCACGAGTGGGTTCATGGTGTGTAAAAAAACAGTGTTTCACTCCAGCATCCCGCGCCATCGCAATAGAGGATGAGAATGAGCCATGACCCCACCCTTTTTTTGCCGGGTACTCATCATCTGTATAGGCTGTATCTATAATCAGCACATCAACTCCGGCAACGGCATCAATTATGCTTTTACGTTTCTGTGCAATGTGATCTTCAAACAGTTGGTAATCATCATCATCCGGCTCATAGATGTTATAGGGCCACTCATGATCTCCGGTAAAAAACAGTGATCTTCCGCCACAGCTAACTTTATAACCATAATTAATTGCAGGATGATTCATCAGCACACTTGTAACCTGCGCATCTCCTATATTCACCACCTGGTTCTCTGACAGTGATATATATTCCAGCTCAGCACTCAGCTCTGCTTCCCGAATAGGAAAGAATGCATACTCCAGCTGCCGGGAGAGGGCCTCCTGTACCCCTTTGCCTGTCACCGGGTCTTGCCCACCGTATATTTTTACTCTGTTACCCGCTACAAACATCGGGATAAAAAAGGGCAGGCCCTGTATATGATCCCAGTGCGTGTGACTGATAAATATATGGCAGGTCAGCGGGAACTCAGGAGCGAGCGTTTGAGAGAGCGGGAAAATACCTGTACCTGCATCCAGTATAATAAGTTCACTGCCTGCACGCACTTCAATGCAGGTTGTATTGCCACCATATATAACCGTTTCAGGCCCCGGCGACGCTATGGAGCCACGTACACCCCGGAAAGTAAACTTTAGCATCAATATGCTCCAAACCTAATTATATGCATATAAATGCATTTGCTTTTTCCAGCTCTTCATCCAGATTACCCATGGACTCCCGAAGCTCAGCCAGCTCCATGCCAAAGCGCGCCGAAACATGGCCTGGCAATCTATCTTCCACCAGATTTCCCGCGCAGCCAAACCCCATCTGCTTGATCATAATATTAGCGGCTACCACACAATCCAGCACCTTGTTCGTATTGCCATTCTGCTCTTGGCTATGGTGTTCTTTTATACAGGTGACCAGTGTATGTGGCAATTGCCACTTTTCTACCAGCATGCCGCCTAATTGAGCATGGTCTGCTCCAATCTCAATCATCTCAGCTATAGGGAGGGAGACCTTTTCAACCTCTACCCTCTTTAAAGCCCTTGCCATCTCTTGCGGCATAAATTGAGCAAATACCACCTTCCCAATATCATGCAGCAGACCACCCACGAAGTAGTCTGTGGCCCTGTCTGATGCCACACCCAGCCGTTTTCCCAGCAATTTTGCTACCGTAGCGGTGCCTAATGAGTGCAGTAAAAATCTGTTCATATCAAGACCGGCCGGCCCTGTTTTTGAGAGCATCCCCATCGTGGCAATGCTTATTGCAAGATTTTTAATGGTATTAAGGCCTACGAATACCACGCCATGTTTTATGGATGTGATTTCACGCGATAGCCCAAAATAGGCTGAGTTTACCAGTTTCAGTATCTTCGCCATCATCACCGGGTCATGCTCAATCACCTGAACAAGATCCTTGGGGGCGCAGTCGATGCTGGATGTCATCTGGAGGATTTTGTTCACACTGCCGGGAAAGGCCGGCATCTCATCCACCATCCGAACCAGCTGCTGATGAAGGTCAGCCATGCTTGTGGAGCATCTTCAAATAGTGCGTTATATCCATAATAACTTCATGTTTTTTATATCATTGCCCCGCCAACAGGCCGATCTTTTCAATAATAGCAGGCTTGTCTGGATTTTGTTGTAATGGCCCAACGCTTACTCATCGGCCCTGACCGCCAGCACATCACAATGGGCATGGTGCAGTACGGCATTTGCAGTTGACCCAAGCAGCCGCGCCAGGCCAGACCGCCCATGCGAGCCAACAATAATAAGATCGCACCCCTGTTCCTGGGCATAGCGGGCTATCTCTGTTCTGGCGTTTCCTATGATGACATGCCGCTCGCACTCTGTTATCTCCAACTTCTCGGCCAGCTGTGCAAACCGCTCTTTGGCAAGCTCGGCAAGCTCCTGCTCATCAATCCCCCAATCAATGCCCAGCAACATATCACCCACGGGTTCCATCGGTGGAATATATTCAAATATGTGAACGAGTATTAATTTGGCCTGCAACTGTTCAGCCATCTCCCTGGCGCGAACAATCACTTTCTCGGCTACGGGGGAAAAGTCCAGTGCAACCAGGATATTGGTATATATCTTCATTCTCATCACCTCCACACAAATAGTAGCAGGGATGTGAAAAAAGCACCTTGATTAGCAATCCAAAAGTCCACCATCTGGTTTTACGGTGGAGATCCGGGGGCGCCCTGTTTGTGAAATGATGATGGCCTTTGGGTCCACCACACCGCTGGTATCACAAAAGGTTATTGTCAGATTGCTGCCGGGCGCCTCGCCCGTTGCCTGGTACCTTATCTGCTGCCGGCCTGTGGTTGAAGTAATACGGATCTGCTGCTCTCTGTTCCCAGGCTGAAACCGTCTCAACAGCTGCTCGCCGGCATCTCGTTTCTTGTTTCTGTTTTCATCCGCAAACAAAATGAACCCTTGCTGCCACTCGGCACTTTTAAGGCAACCCTCCCCGTCCAGGCTTGGGCACAACACGGCGCGAAGTCCACGTTTTATGGCTTCACTACGCGCCAGATGAAGATGAGAGGTCACAGTATTCATCGAGGCCACCATCTGCTGACTGGCCATCAACTTCTGCATGGCCGGAAGGCCAGCCACTATGACCGTAATAGAAACGGCAAGGGTGGTTGTTAACTCAATGAGAGAGAAGCCGAATTGACTGCGGCTTTTATAAAGGCGAGTAATATCCATATCAATAATTCTATTGATTATTCAGGGGTAATTAAAAAATACCCCCAACAATGGATCTACTCTGTAAGTTTTATCCTGCTGCGTTGTCCGGCTTCTCCGCTTGATTGATAAGCGTAATAAGAAAAGGCGCAGGATATCAGCTACCCTGCGCCTTCATGTATCACTGGCTGCAACTATTTGCTTAGCGCTTTTTCGATGCGATCCAGTGCATTTTTAAGGTTCTCCTGGCTGGTGGCAATCGAGAGGCGCATGTGCCCACCCAAACCAAAAGCCGAACCCGGCACCACGGCCACACCCGCATTTTCGATCAGGTACTCCGCCAGTTCGACATCCGAACCAATATCATCCATTGCCGCCAAAACACCTTTGAAGCTGGGGAAGAGATAGAAGGTGCCATCAGAGGGAAGACAATCAATGCCGGGGATCTCGTTCAGCCGGCTCAGCACATAGTCATGGCGCCCTTTGAATGAGACCAGCATCTCCTGAATGCACTCCTGTGGCCCCTCCAGCGCAGCCTGAGCGGCCACCTGCGAGATGGATGCCGGGTTTGAGGTGCTCTGGGACTGGATCTTCTTCATCGCCTTGATGATCTCCGCCGGGCCACCTGCATAACCAATGCGCCAGCCAGTCATCGAGTAGGCCTTGGAGACGCCGTTCAGCACCAGTGTCTGTGGCGCCAGTGCCGGGCAGGCATTCAGGATGTTGACAAAAGGCTCGTCAGACCAGCGGATGTGCTCGTACATATCATCGGTAGCCACAACAATCCGGGGATGATCCAGCAGCACGGCGCCAATCGCCTCCAGCTCGGCCCGGGTATAGGCCATGCCGGTCGGGTTGGATGGGCTGTTGATCACCACCAGACGGGTCTTGTCGGTAATGGCCCCTTTCAGCTGCGCGGCCGTAATCTTGAAGTGCTGATCGGCACCCGCATTGATAAAGACCGGCACACCACCGGCCAGCAGCGCCATATCGGGGTAGGAGACCCAATAGGGGGCAGGAATGATCACCTCATCCCCCGGGTCCAGCAGCGCCTGCGCCAAGTTGAAAAAGCTCTGCTTGCCCCCGCAGGAGACCAGAATCTGTTCCGGGGTATAGTCCAGACCATTATCCCGCTTGAATTTGTCAATAATCGCCTGCTTAAGGGCGGCAGTCCCATCCACTGCGGTATATTTGGTAAAGCCATCATTGATGGCCTGAATCGCAGCCTCCTTGATATGATCTGGCGTATCGAAATCCGGTTCGCCTGCGCCCAGCCCGATAACATCCTTGCCCGCAGCCCGCATTTCAGCAGCACGCGCCGTAACTGCAAGTGTTGGAGATGGTTTGACCGCCTTAACACGTCCTGAAAGATTGATACTCATGATAGATCCACTATGGTTAACCAAATTCAAAGGGAAGAAGGGTGTAATAATATCCAATCCGACAAGCTGAGAAACCCCCAATGGAAAAAAAATTTCAATTAGAGGCCGATTTTGAACCCGCTGGCGACCAGCCCGAAGCGATTCGGCAGCTGATTGACGGCCTCAATGCCGGAGAGGCGGGCCAAACCCTACTGGGAGTCACCGGCTCTGGCAAGACCTTTACCATCGCCAATGTAATTCAGGCCGTGCAGCGCCCTACCCTGGTGCTGGTTCACAACAAAACCCTGGCGGCTCAACTGTATGGCGAGATGAAGGAGTTCTTTCCGCACAATGCGGTGGAGTACTTCGTCTCCTACTACGACTACTACCAGCCGGAGGCCTATGTCCCCGCCTCCGACACCTTTATCGACAAAGACTCCTCCGTCAACGAACATATCGAGCAGATGCGTCTCTCTGCCACCAAGGCACTGCTGGAGCGCTCCGACACCATCATCGTAGCCACCGTCTCCTGCATCTACGGCCTGGGTGACCCCCGCGCCTACCTCAGCATGGTGCTGCATCTGGTACGCGGCAACCCGCTGGATCAACGCGCCCTGCTGCGCAAACTGGCAGAGCTGCAATACACCCGCAACGAGGTCGAACTGCACCGCGCCAGCTACCGTGTGCGTGGCGATGTAATCGACATCTACCCGGCCGAGTCCGACAGCGAAGCCGTGCGTGTCGAGCTGTTTGATGACGAGATTGAATCCATCTCCCTGTTCGACCCGCTCACGGGCGAGATCCACCGCAAGGTGCCACGCTACACCATCTACCCGAAATCCCACTACGTCACCCCCAGAGAGACGCTGCTGAAGGCAGTGGATGAGATCAAGATAGAGCTGAAACAGCGCCTGGAACAGCTGCGCGACAACAACCGGCTGGTCGAGGCGCAGCGGCTGGAGCAGCGCACCCAGTTCGATATCGAGATGATCAATGAGCTGGGCTACTGCTCCGGCATTGAAAACTACTCACGCTACCTCTCTGGCCGCAAGCCGGGCGAATCGCCGCCCACCCTGTTTGACTATCTGCCAGACAATGCCCTGCTGGTGATCGACGAGAGCCACGTCTCCACCCCGCAGATTGGCGGCATGTACCGGGGCGACCGATCCCGCAAAGAGACGCTGGTCGAATATGGCTTCCGGCTCCCCTCCGCGCTGGACAACCGCCCCCTGCGTTTCGAAGAGTTTGAGGCCCGCTCCCCCCAGACCATCTACGTCTCCGCCACCCCCAGGGCATACGAACTGGAAAAATCGGGCGCACTGGTAGAGCAGGTGGTGCGCCCCACCGGCCTGATCGACCCACAGCTGGAGATCCGGCCCGTTGCCACCCAGGTGGATGACCTGCTCTCCGAGATCAACCTGCATGCAAAAAGCAACGAACGGGTACTGGTCACCACCCTGACCAAACGCATGGCAGAGGATCTGACCGACTACCTTACCGAACATGGCGTGCGGGTGCGCTATCTGCACTCTGATATCGACACGGTTGAGCGGGTCGAGATCATTCGTGACCTGCGGCTGGGGGAGTTCGATGTGCTGGTCGGTATCAACCTGCTGCGCGAAGGGCTGGACATGCCGGAGGTCTCACTGGTTGCCATCCTGGATGCCGACAAGGAGGGGTTCCTGCGCTCCGAAGGGTCACTGATCCAGACCATTGGACGCGCCGCCCGCAATGTCAATGGCAAGGCGATTCTCTACGCCGACAAGATCACCGGCTCCATGCAGCGGGCAATAGACGAAACAGAGCGCCGCCGGGAGAAGCAGATTGCCTATAACAAAGCCCACGGCATCACGCCCAGAACGATCAAAAAGGCCATCACCGATATTATGGAAGGGGCACGTCCTGGGGCGCCCGCCACCGCAAAGAGATATGCCCAGGTGGCCGAGGCTATAGCTGAATATACTGCGCTCTCACCCAGGCAGATGGCCAGGCGCATCAAACAGCTTGAAGAGCAGATGTACCGCCATGCCAGGGATCTGGAATTTGAAGAGGCAGCGAAGGTGAGAGATCAGTTAAAAGAGCTGCAGGAGATGGGGTTCAAGCATTAGGGCGTAATGGCATAGCGTATTACGCCAAATGGGCTGATTCAACCTAGAAAAATCAGTTGAGCCGTAGCGAGAGCGGCTAAGGTGCTCTCGCTACGGCTCAACTGATTTTTCTAGGTTCAAAACGAGCCATGCCGTTTGCAGTAATCAATCAAACTGCTGGTAGAGACATCATGCCCTACAGGTTCAGCCTCGCCCTTCAGCTCGCCTAAAATCACCCCCGCAAGCTGCTTGCCCAGCTCTACACCCCACTGGTCAAATGAGTTGATATTCCAGATTACACCCTGCACAAAGATTTTGTGCTCGTAGAGCGCAATCAGCGACCCCAACCGGCGTGGTGTCAACCTGTCGATCAGGATGCTGTTGGTCGGGCGATTCCCCGGAAAAACCTTGTGCGGCAGCAGATCGACAATGCGCTCCGCCTCCAGCCCGGTCTGCTCCAGCTCCTCTCTTGCTTCAGCACGGGTGCGCCCCTTCATCAGCGCCTCGGTCTGTGCCAGAAAGTTGGCCAGCAGCTTTTGATGCTGATCTGCCACAGGGTTGTGGGTTTTCAACGGGGCAATGAAATCCGCCGGTATCATCTGCGTCCCCTGATGAATCAGCTGATAGAAGGCATGCTGACCATCCGTACCGGCGGCACCCCACACCACCGGGCCGGTGGTATACTCTACAACCTTGCCATCCCGCGTCACCCGCTTGCCGTTGCTCTCCATATCGGTCTGTTGCAGGTAGGCCGGCAGATGGCGCAGGTATTGATCATAAGGCAGGATGGCGTGGGTGCGCGCACCGGCAAAATTGCTGTACCAGACCCCCAGCAGCGCCAGTATTACCGGCATATTTTCCGGCAGCTCTGCGGTACGAAAATGCTCGTCCATCTCATGCGCACCGGTCAGCAGCTCCTCGAACCGATCCATGCCCACGGCGATCGCAATCGGCAGACCAATCGCGGACCAGAGCGAATAGCGGCCACCCACCCAGTCCCAAAAACCAAACATATTGGCCGGGTCGATACCAAACCCGCTGACCGCCTCGGTGTTGGTGGAGACCGCAACAAAATGGCGGCCAATAGCCGCCTCATCCCCCAGTGCATTGATAGACCACTCCCGCGCCGTGTGGGCGTTGCTCAGGGTCTCCTGGGTGGTGAAGGTCTTGGAGGCCACAATAAAAAGCGTGGTTTCAGGGTTCAGCGGTTTTAGCGTCTCCATAATGTGGGTGCCGTCCACATTGGAGACAAAGTGCATCTGCAGCTGCGTCGTCTGATAGTGTCGTAGCGCCTCGGTCACCATCAGCGGCCCGAGGTTGGAGCCGCCGATTCCGATGTTGACCACATCGGTGATTCTTCGCCCGGTATGCCCCGTCCACTCGCCACTGCGCACCGCCTCTGAGAATGAGGCGACATGGGCCAGCACCTCCTGCACCCCCAGCATAACATCTTCACCATCCAGCCAGACGGGGCGGCCACTGCGGTTGCGCAGCGCCACATGGAGCACTGCCCGGCGCTCGGTGTTATTGATACAGTCCCCGGCAAACATGCGCCGGGTCCAGGTTTTCAGATCCGCCGCTTCCGCCAGATCCATCAGCAGCGCCAGCCCTTTGCGGTCAATCATGTTTTTGGAGTAGTCCAGCAACATCCCGCAGTTGTGCAGCGACATATTCTCAAAACGCTCTGGATCCCGCGCAAAAAGATCCCGCATCGACACAGAGGAGAGCTTTTTCCAATGATCCTTCAACGCCCGCCACTCTTCTGTCTGATTCAGTATGGCCATAATGGTTAACACCCGGTTGCTTTGTAATGTGCAGACAACTCCCGCGCAGATGCGCTCCCGACATGTGTTAGAGTATACGCAAATTCACCCTCAAACCCAGCTTGGATATTTCATGTTGTTGTCACAAAAAATAAGGCATGGATAACGCAACCCTTTTCTCCCCAACAGATTCACAGAGATCACTAAAGATACTGTTCGCCACCAGCGAAGCGCAGCCCCTGATAAAGACCGGCGGCCTTGCCGACGTTGCCGGCAGCCTGCCGCCCACGTTACGCCATTTAAATCATGATATTCGTCTGATTCTGCCGGCTTACCCTGAGGTGGTGGAGAGGGCCATCCCGCTGAAAGAGGTGGCAACGCTCTATCTTGCCGGGCACACAGAGCCTGTGCGCCTGCTCTCTGGCACCCTTTTTGGGCATCTCCCGCTCTATCTGGTCGATGCGCCTGAACTGTTTGGCCGCCCTGGCAACCCCTACGTTGGCCCGGACGGCCATGACTGGCCCGACAATGCCCAGCGTTTTGCGCTCTTCTGCCGGGCCATTGTGGCGGTTGCGCTTAACCAGGCAGATCAGCACTGGCAGCCTGACATTATCCACTGCAACGACTGGCAGACCGGCCTGGTTCCCCCTCTGCTGCACCACGAGGGAAACCGGCCGGCAACGCTCTTTACCATTCACAATCTGGCCTACCAGGGGATCTTCGACCAGGCCCTCTTCCAGCAGCTACAGCTCCCACCGGAGCTATGGAGTCACGAGGGGCTGGAGTTTCATGACAATCTCTCTTTCATCAAAGGTGGTCTGGCGTTTGCCGACCAGCTCAACACCGTCAGCCCCACCTATGCCGATGAGATCTGCACGCCAGAGTTCGGTTATGGGCTTGAAGGGTTGCTGCGCCACCGGCGGGATCGGCTCTCCGGCATACTCAATGGCATTGATTATCAACACTGGAATCCCGCTGCCGACCCCTATATCAAACAACATTTTGACCACAACTCCTTTGAGCTGAAGCGGATCAACAAGCAGCAGCTCCAGCAGGAGATGGGGCTGCCTCAGAATGAGAAGGCCTTTCTGCTGGGCTACGTAGGACGACTGGTGGAGCAGAAGGGGATTGACCTGCTGCTGGAGTTGCTGCCCAGGCTGGCCCGCATCGAGAATCTCCAGATCGTTATGCTCGGCAGTGGAGTGACCCATTTTGAAGAGGCCCTGAGCGATGCCGGCGAGCGCTACCTGGGCAATGTCGCCATCCATATTGGGTACAACGAGCAGCTGGCTCACCGCATTGAAGCAGGCAGTGACTGTTTTCTGATGCCCTCCCGGTTTGAGCCATGCGGCCTGAACCAGCTCTACAGCCTGCGCTACGGCACCGTGCCCATTGTGCGCCGCACGGGGGGGCTGGCCGACACCGTTGTTGATGTCAGCCCCCAAAGCCTGCTTGACGGCAGCGCCACAGGGTTTGTATTTGACCACCCCACAGCTCCCGCCCTGTGGGAGGCTATTGAACGTGCCATCGAATTTCGCCATCGCCCCGAAAGCTGGTGGCAAAGGCTGGCGGTGACCGGCATGCAGCAGGATTTCAGCTGGCCTGCCAGCGCAGTCCGGTATGTGGACCTCTACCGCAAGGCAATCCTTAACCCCATGCCCAATCCGGTAAGCCAGGCATAAAAAAACGGAGCATTCATGCTCCGTTTTTTTACACCACATTAACCAGGATTTATTACGCCACCTGGGTTGGAATCTGCTCCCCGGTGCGGGTAATGTGGTTGTGTTCGTTGAGGTAGACCAAAGAGGGCTTGAAGCTGGCCATCTCCTTCTCATCCAGGCCGGCATAGGCGCAGATGATGATACGGTCACCTAGTGCCGCTTTGTGTGCAGCCGCACCATTGATGGAGATGATACGCGACCCGGCCTCTGCCACAATGGCATAGGTGGTAAAGCGCTCGCCGTTGGTGATGTTGTAGATCTGGATCTGTTCATAAGGCAGGATGCCTGCTCTCTCCATCAGATCACGATCAATGGCGCAAGACCCCTCATAATCCAGCTCTGCGTGGGTTACGCAGGCCCGGTGTAGTTTACATTTGAGAACGGACAGTTGCATTTTTGCTTAGCGCTCCGAGGATAAAAAGGCGGCACATTATGCGTTATACGCAATTTGTTATCAATATACAGGAAAGTCAGTGCTGCTCAACCAGCAGATTATCAATCAATCGCGTCCGTCCCAGATAGACAGCGGCCAAAATGGCCAGTTTCCCTGTCTCGCCACTGGGTGCAGAGAGATCCGCCGCATTGCGGATGCTGTAGTAATCCGGTTTAAAACCCGCTGCCGTAAGCCTCTGTTTGCTCTCCGACTCCAGCACTGCATAATCATCACGTCCCTCGGCAATGGCTTTAGATGTCTCACTCAGCACACGATACAAGATGGGGGCACGGCTGCGCTCTTCAGCCGTCAGGTAGCCATTGCGCGAGCTGCGCGCCAAACCATCCGGCTCCCGCACTGTGGGTGCGCCAATGATCTCTACCGGGATGCAGAGATCCTCCACCATCTGCCGGATGACCAGCAGCTGCTGAAAATCCTTGTTGCCAAACAGCGCCAGATCGGGCTGCACCATATTAAGCAGTTTACAGACAACGGTGGCAACCCCTGCAAAGTGCCCAGGCCGTGAAACACCGCAGAGGGTTTGGGAGATACCCGGTACAGTGACGATGGTCTGTAGCGCCTGTCCACGGGGATAGACCTCTTGAACGGATGGGGTAAAGAGCAGATTCGCCTCTGCCCTCTCCAGCTGCGCTGCATCCTGCTCCAGGGTGCGGGGGTAGCTGCCAAAATCCTCCCCTGCGCCAAATTGCATGGGGTTGATAAAGATGCTGACCACTATCCGGTCAGCCCGCTGCCGCGCCTGTCTGACCAGCTCAAGATGCCCTGCATGCAGATTGCCCATGGTGGGCACCAGTGCAATAGAGTCACCGGCCTTGCGCCAGCCTGTTATCTGCTGACGAAGCTCTTTTATAGTGCTGACCCTCTCCATTAAAAGCTGTGCTCTGCCGCTGGAAAACTACCCTCTTTCACTGCCTGGACATAGGCTGCAAGGGCAGCGGGGATTGACTCTCTCTCTGCCAGGAAATTTTTAACGAATCTTGGCAGATAGCCAGAGGCAATGCCCAGCATGTCATACAGCACCAGCACCTGCCCATCACAGGCAGCACCGGCTCCGATGCCAATCACGGGGATATCCAGCATCTGGCTGATCTCGCCTGCAAGCGCTGCCGGCACACACTCCAGCACCAGCATCTGGGCACCTGCCTGCTGTAGCGCCAGCGCATCCTCTTTCATCACTGCGGCGCTCTCTTCATCACGCCCCTGCACACGGTATCCGCCCAGTTTGTGTACCGATTGCGGCAGCAACCCCAGGTGTGCGCAGACCGGCACCGCATGGGCAACCAGTTGACGTACAGTCTCCAGCTGTGTTGCACCCCCCTCCAGCTTGACCATCTGCGCCTTCCCCTCTTTCATCAGACGGGCTGCGGTATCGAGCGCCTGGGTGGCGGAGTTGTAGCTCATGAAGGGCATATCGGCCACTATCAGGGCCTTGCGACGGGCGCGCGCCACATTTTGGCTGTGGTAGACCACATCGTCCACCTTCACGGGCAGCGTGCTCTCCTGCCCCTGGATCACCATCCCCAGCGAATCACCCACCAGCAGCACCTCTACCCCGGCCTCCTCGATAAGGCGGGTAAAGCTGGCATCATAGCTGGTCAGCACGGCGATCTTCTCACCCTGCTGCTTCATCTGTTGCAGCGTTGTAGTTGTGATATCCGGCATAGGAGAACCCCAATCCAGTAATGTATGAGCCTACAGCAGCAGCGGTGCAGGGTTAAAATAGTGTTTGCCGCGCCGTATCGAGCAGATTCGCTCCAGCAGCAGTTGGTAGTCGGCATCCCGCTCTACGGGGTTGATCTCTGCGGCATTGATAATCAGCAGCGGTGACCTGTTATAATAATAGAAGAACTCGGTGTAGGCATCACTCAATCTCTGCAGGTAATCTGTTGTTATCGCAAGCTCCACCTTTCGGTTGCGCTTTTTGATGCGCTGCATCAAGGTCTCTACCGGAGCCTGTAGATAGACCACCAGATCAGGCACGGGGATCTCCACCGCCAGCCGGGCAAAGACCTGTTCATAGAGTTTCAACTCCTCTTCATCCAGGTTCTGACGGGCGAACAGCGGGTCCTTCTCCAGCATGAAATCGGCAACCAGCGCGGTACGGAACATATCCCGCTGCCGCAATGCCTGTAGCTGCTTGCTGCGCTGAAAGAGAAAGAAGAGCTGTGTCGGCAGTGCGGCCTGCTGCCCATCCTGATAAAAACGGTCCAGAAAGGGGTTATCTTCCGCATTTTCCAGCAGGGTCTCGCTGCCAAAGCTCTCGGCCAGGCGCTTTACCAGACTGGTTTTACCTACGCCTATCACCCCCTCGACAACGAGATAACCGGGTGGCTTCAGCCCTGTTTCAGAGGCCATTGAGGGGTTCCAGCCCATCGGCCGGGCAGCTTTGCAGCAGATCGCTCAACAGGCCATAGCCAGGGATATTCAGATCCGCCACCAGCTCTGCCAGGGGGTAGAGTACAAAGGCGCGCTCTGCCATGTAAGGGTGAGGGATCTGCAGGTCAGGGGCATCTATCTGTTGATCTCCGTACAGCAGAATGTCCAGATCCAGAGGGCGCGGCCCCCACTGCTCTGCGGTACGAACCCGGCCATGCTCCTTCTCCAATGCCTGGAGCATTGAGATAAGTTCATTGGGGGGCAGCCGGGTCTCAAGCTCTGCAACGGCATTGATGTAGTCCGGCTGATCCGTTGGCCCATGAGGCGCACTCTGATAGAGGCGGGAGTACTGCAGGCAGCGGGTCTGCGGCAGGGCGCCCAACTCCTGGCAGGCGCGCTGGATATGATTTGCCGGCTCATCCAGATTACTGCCCAGGGCAATGTAGACAATAACGCTCATCGCTATCCCCCTGCGGGGCGCTTGCGGGGTCTCCGGCGGCGGCGCTTTTTGCTGTCGCCTCCGGTCGCACCGGCCATCTCAATGCGCCTCTCTTCGTTCACCTCCTGTATTTGAGTCCACCACTGCGCCAATGCCAAGTCTATCTCACCGGATTCGGCCCTCAGCAGCAGAAAATCATAGGCTGCACGAAAGCGGGGGTGCTCCAGCAGGCGCATTGTCCGCTTGCCACGCTGCTCCAGTCGGTGCTGCATATTCCAGATTTCGCGCATCTGTAGCGAAAAGCGCTTGGGGATGGCAACCCGGCTGATCTGTCGGCCAATCGCCTCTCTCCCGGCCTCCATCATGGCATCATGCCTGGATTCACCCCTGGCCTCTAACTGTTGCATGCGCCGCCGAACCGGCTCCCACAGAAAAACCGCAAACAGAAAGGCCGGGGTGACCGGCTTGCCGGCACGCACACGCGCATCGGTATTCTTCAGCCCCCGGATAACAAAGGTGACGGGGAAACCCTGCTCTTCATGGCTCAGGGACTCATCCGTCTCTGGAAAGAGGTGCCGAAAGAGATCAAAGTGGCGCAGTTTCTCAAAGGCGTGCAGCGCTGTCCCGCCCAGAAAGAGCTTCAGCACCTCCTCAAAAAGGCGCGCTGAGGGGACACCGCTGAGCAGGTCGCCATTCTCAAACAGCGGCTTTTCGCAGGCAGGGTTGATGGTAAAACCCAGCTTGGCGGCAAACCGGGCGGCCCGCAGCATTCTTACCGGGTCTTCACGGTAGCGCTGCTCGGGGTCACCCAGCAGGCGCAGCACGCCCGCCTGCAGGTCTTTCAGGCCGTCCGCATAATCCACGACTGAAAAGTCCTCTATATTGTAATAGAGGGCATTGACCGTAAAATCGCGCCGCAGGGCATCCTCTTCAATGGTTCCATAGACGTTATCTCGCAACAGCATGCCATTGTTACTGTCCTGTTTGGCTTGATCCGAAGTGGCTTCATGCATACCGCGAAAGGTGGCTACCTCGATGATCTCTCGCCCAAAATGGACATGAGCCAATCGAAACCGGCGGCCAATCAGGCGGCAGTTACGAAAGATCTGCTTAACATCCTCTGGCGTAGCATCTGTAGCCACGTCAAAATCCTTAGGCTCACGCCCCAGCAGCAGATCACGCACGCCACCACCGACCAAATAGGCCTGATAACCTGCTTTTTTTAGACGATAGAGAACTTTAACAGCGTTTTCGCTGATATTGGCGCGCGAAATGGTGTGTTCCGCACGCGGAATAATGGTTGGAGTAACTATTTTTATTTTCCTGGCAACAGAGACTTGAGGCTTGGGTTAAGCCGGGTATAATAGCACCTCTTTAAAGTTCTCTCCTGCTCCCTTCGTCTAGCGGTTAGGACGCTGGCCTCTCACGCCGGTAACAGGAGTTCGATTCTCCTAGGGAGTACCATTTTCTTCTCCTGTCGCTGCCGGGCAACCCAGAAGCCTGCTGGCCTCAGGTGGCAATGGCGCCTTTTCCAACCCCCTCATAGGCACGCACCTCAAAACGGGCCAGTGGCTTCTCGCTCTTTAGCCTCTCTGCGATATGCTGCGCCAGATTCTCTGCTGTAGAGTCACTCTCTATGAGATAGCAGCACGCCTTAGGCAGCTCAAGCTCAAACTCCCCCTGCCCGGAGCAATAGCCAAAGCGGTAGTAGGCCTCTCCATTGCGTTGCCTCTCTTCCAGCAGATCGGCCTGCGTGCCAATATAGATATCACGCCAACGGGCAGCCCATGCCGCCTCTGCTTTTGGTGCCCGGCTCCCATCCTCAAAGATATCAATACGGGAGCGGTGTCCGTGGGCGATACGCTGGCAATTACCAGCATGGTGTTTAAGCCCATGACTCACATGATAAAAACAACCATCACACTGCTCTGCGTGCAGTTTGATTTTTATCTGGAAGACATTTTTCGGCAGCCCCGGCTGTAGCCGCCTCTCAATGGCTGCCGCCACTGATTCTGGCGTAATCTCATCGGTATCCAGCACAGAGGAGGCGCTGGCCGGGCCACGATGGTATATATTGCGCCCGGTTCGACAACGGTAGTGAACAGCGCAATATGCATCGTCCCTATCCACATCTGCACCATCGTAGCGCAGCGGAATCAGCAACTTATGGTCAAACTCCTCATCAACCAGCTGCTTCACCTGCCGCTTCACCTCACTAAAATCGAGCACCATGCCTTGGGAATCAAGAGTGCCGCCCAACATCACATCCAGCAGCCAGCTCTCTCCAAGCAGCCCGCGCTCCGGGTGCAGGTAGGAGAAGTCAATAACAGTCAGGTTATCTACAAAAAGTTTTGTCATACGATGAAATATGAGTATGCTGACGCACCCCAAACCAGGGCAACAATCATAAATGCAATAAATACCGCAGCTGAACCCAGATCCTTTGCTCTGCCAAGAAGCTCATGAACATCCGTGGATATCCGATCCGCCAGCGCCTCGATTGCTGAATTAATCACCTCTACCAGCAGCAGCAGCAACAGCGCAGCGATCAGCGCAACCCAGTTTGCCAATGAGGATGCAATGACAAAACTAAAGGGCAGCAAAACCAGTGACAGCAGCAGCTCCTGCCGAAAAGCCGCCTCATGCTTATAGACCGCCTGAAACCCTTTAAGAGAACACCTGGCCGCTTTTAAGATTCGGGCAACCCCTAAACCATTTGGCTTTAACTGGCTTGATTCACCGGTTTTTGGCATTTAATGCTCCAGAGCAACCGCATTTGCCAGCGCAGCAAACTCACCCAGGGTCAGGCGCTCAGCGCGAATGGCCGGGTCGATACCAAGGGCTTGTATGCCGTCAGCATCAATCAACTCGCGCAGGCTGTTGCGCAGGGTTTTACGCCGCTGCGCAAAGGCCTGAGTTACCACTCGGGCGAACGAAACATCATCATCAATCTGCACAACGGGTTTGGGGTGCGGCTGTAGCCGCACAAAGGCTGAGTCCACCTTGGGGGCAGGCTTAAAGGCCCCAGAGCCAATATCAAACAGCGGCATTATCGCGCATTTTACCTGCAACATAACAGATAATCGCCCATAAACTTTACTGCCAGGCTCTGCTGCCATGCGATCAACCACCTCTTTTTGCAGCATAAAATGCATATCCTGAATACAGCCAAGCTGGCCGATCAGACGAAACAGGATGGGGGTGGATATGTTATAGGGCAGATTGCCCACGATTCGCAGGGACTGGTCGCCTGCAGCAAGCTGGCAAAAATCAAACTTGAGTGCATCAGCACAGTGGATATGCAGCTCACCCAAACCACCACAGACCCGCGCCAGCGGCTCAATCAGATCCCGATCCAGCTCGACTGCATCCATGCGACCAGCCACCCTCAACAACTCCTTAGTGATGGCACCCTGGCCAGGGCCAATCTCCACCAGTCGCTCCCCCGGTGAGGGAGAGATGGCACTGACAATGCGGCGGATAACGCCAGAGTCATGCAGAAAATTTTGGCCAAACCTTTTCCTAGCCTTGTGAGTCAATGAACCGCCCCGCTCTTTGCTAAATATTTCAACGAGTTATATCACGCAAAGTGGAAAACATCCACAGAAAACCGCACCGTTAGGGATTGCCGGGGAACAATTACAGCCCGTATCGATTTTTGCATCGGTAAAAGTATGATCCTAGAAAAATCAGTTGAACCTACTGCGAACGTCTAATGCACTCAATCTACAGGATTTTT
>WFXD01000112.1 GCA_015490795.1 Gammaproteobacteria bacterium | reverse complement strand
GTTATTTTTGTGCCACAGTTGGCCAGATGACAGAAGAGATGATCAAGGAATATTTGGAACATCATTTTGAGTCGAAACCGGACGATGATTTCAAAATGGAGCCTGATTAGGACGCGTCGTTTAGTCGACGCGTATCCGGACTTTCAGTCCGTTATTCAAACCCACCGGCTTTAGCCGGTGGTTGTTTAGTTTTTTCTACATCACTCGCTAGCGCTCCTAATTCCGAAAGAAAATAAACAGCGTTGCCTATCGGGGACTAACCGCCCTCGCTGCGCTCTCCATGGCGGTCAGCGTATGATATTTTCCGAGAACTCCAGCCCGGAGGCCTTTGACAGGTTGCGCTCTTTTTCGGAGTCGGCAGTGCGCCCGGAGGATACCCTTACCTACCATGAGTTGCTGGGCTTTCTGTATACGATAAACTGCTCGCCGGAGATGATCTCTCCAGGTGAGTGGATGCCCATGATATTTGCCAATGAGGAGGCCAATTACCGCGATGCCGAGGAGGCCAACCTTGTTGCCGAGGCGATTATGGCTCTCTATGGGCAATGTCATCAGCAGGTGCTGGCTGGCAGCCCTGTTATGCCGCCAAGCTGCGCCCCGGTATTACCGGCAATGGACAACTTCTGTGATGGCGCGCCTCTTGCCCAGTGGGCCAATGGTTTTTTGATTGGGCACACCTATCTTGAAAATGTTTGGGGCGCTCTCATTCAGGGCGAATGGGAAGATGAACTGGGGTCATGCCTGATGGTGTTGAGTTTTTTTTGCAGATATAGAGCTGGCCGAAGCCTATAGCGAAGAGATGCTGGTGGGAGGGCGTTCTATAGCGCAATTGGCAGAGAGCGTGCTCAATGTGCTGGATGATGCCATGGCGAGCTATGCACACATGGGCCGCGCTTTATATATTGCAATGCTGGAGCTGGAACCTGGGGAGCGTGCGCAGATGGTCGCTGAATATGCGGTGCAAGATGAGTGCTGCCCATGTGGCAGCGGGAGGCGGTTTAGTTAATGTTGCGGAACACCAAAGACGGTTCACTAATGATCAACAGGGTAGAGCAGCAGCATCTGGCAATAATTTTCAAGGCGCTGGCCTTTTCGGCCAGGAAGCATCGTGATCAGCGCCGCAAAGACCCGGCGGCTTCACCCTATATCAACCACCCCATTGCGCTTGCCGAGGTGCTTAGCTGTGAGGCGGATATCATTGATGTAGAGGTCGTCTGCAGCGCACTGCTGCATGATACGGTAGAGGATACCGAAACCACCCCGGCAGAGCTGGCGCAGGTTTTTGGAGAGCGCATCAGCCGGATCGTGATGGAGGTTACGGATGACTTCAGCCAGTCGAAAGCAGAAAGGAAGCAGCTACAGATCGAACATGCAGCCCACATCAGTGATCAGGCCAAGCTGGTAAAACTTGCCGACAAGATCTGCAATCTAAGGGATGTTGTTGAGTGCCCGCCGCCAGAGTGGAGCCTGCAAAGAAGGCGTGAGTACTTTGACTGGGCGAAACAGGTAATCGACCAGTTACGGGGCATCAATAAAAAGCTGGAAGCGCTGTTTGATGATGTCTATGCCAGAAGGCCATAGGTCACTCCTGAAACGCCTCTTTCCAGACAATAACCCGGTTTCTGCCTCTGGCCTTGGCCTGATACATCGCCTCATCGGCATGCTCAATCGCTATGCTCCAATCCTCATCGGCAGATAATGGGCTGATCCCGAATGAGGCGGTGATGCTGATCTCGGCATCATCTGTAACCTGAATCCTGGCCTGGCTGATCTTCTCCCTCAGCCTCTCAATGGCGGTTCTGGCGATGCCCACTGTGGTGTTGGGCAGACAGACCAGAAACTCCTCCCCGCCAAACCGGCAGGTCAGATCATAGGGCCGCAGGTTGCTGTTGAGGAAATCTGCGATATAGCGCAGGACAGTATCCCCGGCCTTATGCCCATACTGATCGTTGACCCTCTTGAAGTGATCAATATCCACCAGCATCAGGCAGCAAAAGTTGCCCGTTCGTTTGATACGGGCATGTTCCTGGCTCAGCAGCTGAAAAAAAGCCTGGCGATTGAGTGTGCCAGTAAGGTAGTCGTATGAGTGAGAGAGGCCGAGCAGATCGTCTCTCAACTTTGCCAGTGCCGTGGCGAAAAGCACCTCATGCCTTAGAAAGGAGTCATATTCGCTTGAAGAGAGTGCTTTGCCCGCAGATATTTTATTGATGATCTGGTGCACACTGTTGTGCATCCTGTCATGCAGCTTCTCCAGGGCGATGAACTCCAGGTTCTCTCTTAGAAAATCGTGATGAGTGCTGTAATACCATTGGCCAAATTTGCACTCATGGCTGGAGTGCCCAGAACGGTACTCATCAGAGATCGGGGTGTGGCAGATAGCGCTGCGGCTCCAGGATGCAACCCACTTGGTGTGGTCGATGATGGCATTGTTCAGTCCATCCAGGGCCTTGCTGACATCTTCAAGCGTTGGGCGTTTTTCGCTTACTCCAGGCACGATAACTACTCCTTGCAGGTTATATGACCCTGTCATTGCCACCATCAATGGGGATCTGCGCGGCAGTGGTCTTGGCAAACAGGGGGCCGCACATCTCGGCTGCAAGATTGGCCACGTCACAGCTGCGGATCTCTACTTGCAAAAGGTTTTTATGTTTGTATGCGTCAACAGTGAGGTTATAGTGAGCCGCCCGGCTCTGCAAGAGTTCATCGCTCCACAGCGCAGTGTCAAATACCGCATCCGGGTGCAGAGAGTTGATGCGGATGCCATCGCAGCCCCACTCCAGCGCGGCTATCCGCGCCAGCTGGTTTAGAGCGGCTTTTGAGGCGGAGTAGGCGGCTGCTCCCGGGCCGGGGGCAGAGACATTCTTGGAGCCGATGATGACCACCCGGCCACCGGCGGGCGCCCGTTTCAATAAGGGGTGAGATTCGCGCATCAGGATCAGATTGGCATCCAGATTGATATTCAGCACCTTGCGCCAATGCGCTGTTGGCAGCTCACTGATACGACGCCCTTGCGGGAAGATGCCAGCATTGAGAATCAGCATATCCAGGCCGCCGAAGCGGCGCGCGGCATGTTCCAGTGCCTGGGGGATCTGCGCCTCATCGGCCAGATCACATGCCAGGCCAAGAAAGTCCGGGCGCTGGAAGAGCTGTTTGACTTCAGGATTGATATCCACCCCAACCACCGCAGCACCACGCGCCAGCAGGGCCTCTACGCAGGCCTTGCCTATGCCGGATGCGGCGCCGGTTACCAGCGCCACCTCGCCGCTGAATGGGGGTGGTGTTCCCCCCTTGCGCAGCTTGGCCTGCTCCAGATCCCAATACTCCACGTCGAAGATATCATGCGCCGGAAGTGCCTGATAACCACCCAGCAGGGTAGCGCGCTGAATGATCTGCTGGGTATGGCGGTAGATGTCGTTGATGATGACGGCATCCTTGGCGCGGCGGCCTGCGCAACAGAGGCCCAGTTCAGGATCGAGCACCATGCGGGGCGCCGGATCGAGCATGGTTTTCTCATCCTTGGCGTGGGTTGCATTCTCTTTGAAATAGCTGCGGTAGGCGGCGGTGTAACCGGCAACATCCCGCCCCAGCAGCGGCAATCGTTTGGTGCGGATAACGTGATCTGGCGTGGCTGGCCCCTGTTGGGAGAGGGTGCCAATATCTGCACGCCGTGCAAAGGAGAGACAGGCGGGTGACATGTCGGTTGAGAGCAGCATGGGGTGACCCGCCGCAGCCGAGATCTCCTGGCGCAGCGTGCTGATCTCTCCCCGCAGTGATTTGCTGGAGCCGGTGGCTGTTGGCGCAGGCAGATCCCAGGCGTTGTTGGCCTTGAGATAATCCTCAGCGCGAGTGACCAGCTCAATCATCAGGTCGTAAGAGGCCTTGGCGCTCTCGCCAAAAGAGAAGATGCCGTGGTTCATCAAAATCATGCCGACGGTCTTTTCGGTGGCCTCTGCGGCAAAGCGTTCGGCACAGAGCCGGGCCAGATCGAAACCGGGCATCACGTAGGGGATAATGACCATCTCCTCCCCGTAGATCTCCCGGATGCGCGCCAGGCCGTTGTGGCTGTTGGTGATCGTCACCACGGCATCGGCATGGGTGTGGTCAACGTACTTGTAGGGCAGGGCGGCGTGCAGGATCGTCTCAACCGAAGGGGAGGGGGCGGAAGCCAGTGTCATGCTGGTTTTCAACTCATTGACCATCTGCGGGTCGGTCAGGCTCTCCAGCCGGGCCAGTTTTAGTAGATGCGCCATGCGTACCGGGGCGAATCCGGCCTCTTCGATACTCTCCAGATCCCAGCCGCTGCCCTTTACGTAGAGGATCTCCTCCGTCTCCCCGACCAGGTTGGTCTCCGTGACCTTTACCGAGGTGTTTCCCCCGCCGTGCAGCACCAGCGAGCTATCCTGCCCCAGCAGGCGGGAGCTGTAGACTCGCAGGGCAAGGTCGGTGGTATGGCGGGCGGCATCCTGGTTATTCCAGCGGTTTTGCATAGTTATTCTCGTGGTTTATGGGCAGAGTGTTGAGCATGATTATAACGCTCTTCTACCGCAAGGTTAGGTGGTGCTGGCCTGATAGGCCTCCACAAAGTGTCTGGCCTGTTGCTGAACCCAGCCCCACTCCTGCGCCTCTACCCGCCGTTTGTCAAAGAGCGGGGTGGCAACACCAAAACCACAGGCGCCATTTTTATGGTACTCCGGTAAATTCTGGGCGGTGATGCCACCTGTCGGCACCAGTTTGATCTGCCCCAGCGGGCCTTTGAGATCTTTAATATAACCAGGGCCAAACAGGTTGGCAGGGAAGATCTTGACCATATCCGCGCCCAACTGCCATGCGTTATAGATCTCTGTGGGGGTGAATCCGCCGGGTATGACGGGAACCTGTGCCTGTTTGCACTGCTGAATAACATCGGCATTGACGATGGGCGTAACGATAAAGGAGGCGCCTGCCGAGAGGGCGGCATCCAGCTCGCTCAAGGTGCAGACAGTACCGGCGCCAACATTCATCTTTCCATCTGCCACCTCTATAGCCAGTTTGATTAGCGCTGTGGCATGCCGGCTGTTCATGGTGATCTCAATGTTACGCAACCCGCCAAGAGCTGAGGCGCTGACAATATGTTCAACCTGATGGGCACCATAGCCACGCAGTATGCCAATGACAGGCAGCGCTTCGAATGTTGACCAGCTGAAGGGATTGCTCATTGCATTGGGAATGGTTATGAAGTTGCTGTTAATGATAACCTGATTTTATTGCGTTATAAGTCGGCCTTTGTATGATGAGGCCTTTGCTCTTTTCTGATCATAAAATGGTCAGATCTTGATTTGGCACATGTTAAGGAGTGCAGTAGCGGTATGTTATCCAGGGATGGGGCATGATTAGGATTCAGGCTGCTGCCGCATTTGTGATTGGTGTACTTCTCCTCCAGTTTCAGGCTGAATTGCCAGCCCTGTCGTGGCTCTTCTTTCTCCCTCTCATTTTTCTGGCGTTACGCTTTGTCTGGCTACGCTGGCTGCTTTTTGGTTGCCTGGGGTTTTTGTGGGCGCTCATGCATGCGCACGGGTTGTTGGACAGTGCGCTTGACCCGCTGATTGAAGGCAAGGATCTGCTGGTTGAAGGGGTTATTGTTTCACTGCCAGAGCAGCGGGGGCAGCGTACCCGGTTCAGGTTTGAGCTTGAAAAGCTGCACCATCGGGGTGAACACTACCCCGCGTCAGGAGAGGTTCGGCTCAATTGGTATCGCAGCGCCCCGTTGCTGAAGGTGGGCGAGCGCTGGCAGCTACAGGTACGCCTGCGCAGGCCTCATGGGTTTATGAACCCCGGTGGTTTTGATTATGAGGGGTGGCTGTTTCGAGAGGGTATCCATGCAACAGGCTATGTGCGGGAGAGCCTGAAAAACAGAAAACTGGCTGACAGCAATTCGCTATATCTTCTTCAATCACTGCGGCAATCCCTTCGGGACAAGATTTACCATGCCGTTGCTGACCAATCTGTGGCCGGGATCATTGTCGCACTGGTGATTGGAGACCGCAGTGGCCTCAGTCGTGAACAGTGGGATCTGTTGGCCCGTACAGGCACCAATCACCTGATGGCCATTTCAGGGCTGCATGTCGGGATTATTGCCGGGCTGGTCTTTTTTCTTTTCCGCTGGCTTTGGAGCCGCTCTGTACGGCTCTGCCTCTATCTGCCTGCACCACAGGCAGCAGCCATCAGCGCTATACTGGCCGCGCTATTGTATGCCGCCCTGGCGGGTTTTACGGTGCCTACCCAGCGAGCCTTGATTATGCTGACAGTGGTAATGGGCGGTATCTTGCTGCGACGGCAACAGCAGCCATCGCACCTCTTGTCAGTGGCGCTGCTGCTGGTTGTGCTGGTTGACCCCCAGTCGGTGATGCTGGCAGGCTTTTGGCTCTCATTCGTTGCTGTGGCGGTCATTCTGTACGGGCTTTCCGGTCATCTCTCCAGGGC
>WFXD01000111.1 GCA_015490795.1 Gammaproteobacteria bacterium | reverse complement strand
AATCTCTCTACTATCTTTTCCGGCAGCAGGCGAAGCAATGGGTTTTTAAATAAAAGATAATCAATATGCGGTATCATGCCACCGGCTTTTAATAACGAAGTGGCAAAGAGGTATTTTGCACCTGTTGAATAAAAATATAGTGGATAATAATATGATCTTAAAAATTCCTCAGCACAATAACATCCATCATTTGCTGTCGTTTTTTCTTTAAAGCTGCCAAAATCAACAAACAAGCATTTATTGCGATCAAAGATCAGATTGAATGGGTGGGCATCCTTTAATTCATAGCCATATCTATTGCATATTTCATTAACCTTGAGAATAGTTAACCCTGCATCACGCAACATCTCTGGTGACCATTCAAATGGATAGGTTACATAGTCAATTTTTCTATGCTCTAGAACCAGTTCATAACCTGCTATATCCTGGCTTGATATGATTGTTTCAGGAAACAGTCCTTCATTAACCAGCTTATCAATTAAACCACAATCAAGTATATTTATTACCCTGCTTTTATATTGTGAGTGTATGCCCCTGTATATTTTATTATTCCCAATAAACAGGTCGCCAACGTCATCAACCAATGATAACTTGCTTTTATTAAGCATTACCTGATATGCCTTTTGCTTTGAAACAGTTTATTTGGAGAGGTAAAAAACAACTTAACAAAGTAGCGTGTATTTTTATTCAGCAACGGAAAAACAAGCACATTACCTGCCCAGGAAATTAATGAAGCGTATGCGGCTCCACTCCCACCATATAGTGGTATTAATATGTAGTTACCTATCATATTCACAATGACGCCAAATAACATAAACAACATCGAAAAGTGGTGCAGATTATCAGATATCAACATTCTCGATCTAATAGATACATGGAATACAAAAACCCCTGTCCATATATGAATAGAGAGTATATTTGCAGCCTCTGCATATTCATATCCATATAGCATGGTCACTATCCAGTAGCTCAGACTCGATACAACAATCGCTCCTAATAGTGCAATCAATGTTAATAAAGCAAATAGGGAAGAGACCCGTTTTTTATAGTTAGGATCGCTCTTTCTGCTTATGATATATGGGAAGAATGTTGACCCAATTACAACGGGCAAAAAATACCAAACTGCAGACAAGGTCATGGCAACGGAGTAGTGACCTGCGCTCTCATTACCAAGTATATGCTTAACCATTACTATATCAATATTCATGTTAATAGTAACAAAATATGCATAAAGCAATAGAAGCCAACTATTACTCAACAGCTCTTTTACCACGCTCCATTTCAAGCGCCAGACAATGATTTTCCCTGTATACCGCAAATACATGATGGCCAAGCCAAGCGCCAGCACTGCTGCATCTAAGCTATAAATCCATGCAAACCATATCAGTGGAGCTTGATAGAAAACCAAAAGTAACTTGCAAATAGATGAGATGACAAGTTGAGCCAGTTGAGCATGAACCACATATTTGGATTTCACTTCCGCCTGATAGTTAAAATCAATAACATTGAATGCTTGAAAGATTACGCCGAAAGCAATAATGGCAATAAAAGTATTTGCTTGAGCATCACTATCAGTTAAGTAGACAGCAACTAAAATAGCCAGCCACATTAGAATGACACCCATTATTTTCAGGCCAAAAGCCGTGCCCAATAGCTCATTGCGCCGTTCTGTATTTTTAACCAGTTCACGCACCACAATGGCATCCAGCCCTAATGTGCTTAACGCAATAAACAGCCCCACAAAGCTGTTGGCATAACTCAATAAACCATAGCGCTCGGCGCCTAAATATCGAGCCACATAAATGCCAATAAATAACGCAATCACCATGCGCAATATGCGTTCAAATACCAACCAGGAGGTATTTGAATAATATTTACTCAGGCGGGGCAGATCAAAAAAGCTCATGCTATGTGGCCAGCCTGCACAGATAAATTATTGCCCATGCTTTCGCTGCCATAATAAAAGCTGGGGTCTATTGGCCAACAGGGAGTTAAGCGCTTGTTGCTCATCTGAGCGGAGAGTCAGTGTGCGAATTTTACGGCCAATGTATTGCTCAGTTTTCATGACCAGATCACTAAGATTTTCCTGATTAATATCTCCTACAAATACAAGATCAATCAGCCCTGCATCCTTTCCTTCCGCATAGTCATCAATCAACCAGGCCTCTTCCAGGTTCCCCAGCCGCTCTACGATGCTATCAAGGATGCGATCCATGCCCAGCGCCTTTTGAACCATAGAGTGCAGTTCAGGGAATAGTGGATGCTCTTTATTTGCCCGATAGTTGATTTGGCGACCTGACTTTTCACACTCCAGCAACCCGGCGCTGTTTAGATGTTGCAGCTCTTCGCGTACTTGGCTTGGAGAGACATTAAACTCACCCGCCAACTCCCGCAGGTAGGCATGTTGCTTGGGGTTAAGGAAGAGACGCATCAATATCCGAATGCGTGTTTTGGATGTGATTAACCCACCAAAAAGGCTATTCAATATAGACTCCCTTTTCGTTCTGTTTTTCAGAACTATAGGGGCTTATTGTGGATTGTTCAATGTTTTGAAGATTATTATTCCAGTCTGGTTGTTTTGGGCTGCAAATGGTTCACACACCCAGAGGTCTGCAACGGCAGCCAGTTGGTTGTCGATAAAAACAAGTGGTATTCGACTCCTCTCCCACGGGGGCACACCTCTCCCCTGGAGGAGCTTTTTCAAACTGTGGGTGTGGTTTCGCCCGGCCAGCTGGCAGCGCTCCCCCCCCTGGCGAAAACGGATCTCAATGTTGCCATTTTGCCATTTTGCCGGGTCAACTCCGTGGTCTCCTCTCCCGGTTGTAAGAAGGCCCAGATTGGCAGGCAGCTGCAAAGGTGTCTCTCCATCCCAACTCAGAACAGTATCATGATCATGCGGTGTTAATGGAGACATTAGAAACAGCTGCTCACGATAGCGCCGTAGTTCACAGCCTGCCCAGCCAACCAGGGGGTTACGGTCATGTGCCGCTTGCAGCACCTCTTTCTGAATGCGATCCAGATGCCGTGTATCCGGCAGCTGGAATCCCTCCCTCTGAATCCAGGCCCTTAATACTGCACGGCATTGGGGTGCAGGCAGTGCTGTTAGTCCCTGAACCGAGAGCCTCCCCTCTGGCTGCTCTACCTTTTTGATCTCATCAATGATCAGATTATCAATCAGTTGCTGTGCTTCAGCACAGTGTCGCGCACTGCGGGCCAGGGTTTGAGAGATGGCAGGCCAGCGTTGGGCAAGCAGTGGCATAATCTCTTGTCTTAGAAAATTCCGGTCAAAACGCAGATCCTGGTTACTGCGGTCTTCAATCCAGAGCAGCCCCTGCCCAACAGCATACTGGTGCAGTTGCTTGCGGGTAAAAACCAACAGCGGGCGTGCGTGAAAACCCGCCCCAAAAGCGGTGCATTGAGGCATGGATGCCAACCCGCCGGGGCCACTGCCGCGCAATAGTTGCAGCAGGAGCGTCTCGGCCTGGTCATCCTGATGTTGTGCAGTGAGCAGCATATCGCCCACTGCTGTCTCTGCCTTGATGGCTCTGTAACGCGCATCACGGGCCGCTGCTTCCAGGCTTTCACCTTTGGCAACTTGAAGATCCAGCGCTATCTGGATCAATTCAATGCCAAGCTGCCGGGAGACCTGTGCACAGTGTGCGGCCCAGGCGGGTGCATCAGGCTGTAGCCCGTGGTTGATATGCACAGCAACCAGCTCTGCGGGGAGCAGTTCATCCCGTATCGCCGCCATGGCGTGCAGCAGCACTATAGAGTCGCAGCCGCCGCTAAGGGCAATCAGATAGCGCCGGGGGGGTGGCAGTTCATTCAGGATTTGAAGGAGATGGGCCGGGGTAAAGGCCATAGAGGGGGCTACTGGCTGGTGAATTGCCCATAACTCATGAGCCTGTTATAGCGCTGCTCCAGCAGCTCTTCGGTGCTTATCCCGTCCAGTTGCACTAGCTGTTCGACAAGCACCTGCTTCAGGGTCTCTGCCATGGTATCCATATCGCGGTGTGCGCCACCCAGCGGTTCAGGCACAATCTCGTCGATCAGCCCCAGCTCTTTCAGGCGGTCCGAGGTGATGCCCATTGCCTCGGCTGCCAGTGGGGCCTTTTCGGCGCTCTTCCACAGGATGGTGGCGCACCCCTCCGGAGAGATCACTGAGTAGGTGCTGTATTGCAGCATCAGCACACGATCACCCACGCCGATAGCCAGTGCGCCGCCAGAGCCACCCTCGCCCATCACGGTGCAGATGAGGGGCACTTTGAGCCCGGCCATCACCAGCAGGTTACGGGCAATTGCCTCGCTTTGGCCGCGCTCTTCGGCGCCCACGCCGGGGTATGCGCCGGGGGTGTCGATGAAGGTCATGACCGGCATCTTGAACCGCTCTGCTGTATTCATCAGGCGTAGCGCCTTGCGGTATCCCTCCGGGCGTGGCATGCCAAAGTTGCGGTAGATGTTCTCTTTGGTATCACGCCCTTTTTGGTGACCAATCACCATCACGGGGCGGCCATTGAATCGGGCGATCCCGCCAACGATGGCATGGTCATCCGCATAGGCGCGGTCGCCATGCAGCTCTTCAAACCCGTCGAATATGCGCTCGATGTAGTCAAACATATAGGGGCGCTGGGGGTGGCGTGCAATCTGGGCGATCTGCCAGGGGGTGAGCGATGAGTAGATGGACTCAGTCAGCCCCCGCATCTTTGTTTTCAGGCGGTCAATCTCATCCTGAAGGTTGATTTCGTTGTCATCACCCACCATGCGCAGCTCTTCGATCTTGGCCTTGAGCTCGGCGATGGGTTGTTCAAATTCCAGAAAATTCAGATTCATGCGCGGAAATATACCGGATTCACCGATGTTGTAACAGGGAGATTAGGCAATATTTAACAGTTTTTCTGCCATCCTGAAACTATACCCCTTGACGGCGTGCGCCATAAACCACTTCCATATTTTCCCGACCCAGCAGTCGCTCCAGGCTGAACAGCAGCTCATCTGTGGGGTGGATATGCCACGCTGGTCCAAGGTCGATACTGCCCCTGGCTTCTTGTGACTGGTAGGTGATCCGAACCGGGCAGCCACCACCTCGGTAAACTTCCAGGATCTGCTTTAACTTTAGGGTGAAGTCATTTGCTGTCAGTCCCTTTTCATTTAGCAATTCATGGTCACATTTGAGCAGCAGGTGGCGGGCGCGGGTTTCACGCACCTGTTCAAAATCAAAAACCTGGTCGACACGGATGTTCAGCCCACCACGAAAATCGTTAAAACTGAGTCCACCGGCAACCACCAGGATCTTGTCAATGGCCAGCAGCTCCCGGTTCTCTTCAAATACGTCTGAAAAGAGCGTCACCCCTATCCGGCCACTGCGGTCATCCAGCAGCAGTGATGCCATGCGCCCCCGCTGTGTCTGGCTCTGGCGAACACTGACCACCAGCCCTGCCACCACCACACGCACCCCTCCCTTCCGGTGGCCGCCACCCTTTGCGCTCTCTGCTATCCCGTCAAGGCTGCCGATACGGGCCGTGACAATGGAGGGAAGCTCAGCCTCATAGCGCCCAATGGGGTGCCCCGTCAGGTAGAGCCCCAGTGTCTCCTTCTCGCCCTGGAGCTGCTCTTTTTCACTCCACTCTTCACTCTCTGCCAGTGGAAGCTGCCTGGCTTGTGTGGCCTGCCGGGTGCTGTCTCCCATGCCAAAGAGGTCGTTCTGGCCGGCTGCCTGGTCGGCCACCTGCTGTTCAGCGGCCTTGAGCGCAGTGGGCAGGTTCAGCATCAGCGTGGCTCGATTGGCGCCCAGCTTGTCCAGGGCACCGGCGCGGATCAATGATTCCAGCACCCGGCGGTTGCTCTTGCGCAGGTCAATGCGGCTGCAAAAATCAAACAGATCGGTGAAACAGCCGCCCTGTTTGCGCGCCTCGATAATGCCTTCGATAGCGGCCTGCCCTACCCCTTTGATGGCGCCCAGGCCATAGATAATGGTGTCATCACCGCTGGTGGTAAACATATATTCCGAGCAGTTGACGTGGGGGGACTCCACCTTCAGCTTCATCTCCCGGCACTCTTCGATCATGGTCACCACCTTATCGGTGTGATCCATGTCGGCAGAGAGTACGGCGGCCATAAAGGCGGCCGGATAGTGCGCCTTGAGCCAGAGGGTCTGATAGGAGACCAGCGCATAGGCGGCCGAGTGGGATTTGTTGAAACCGTAACCGGAAAAATACTCCATCAGATCGAAGATATGGGTGGCGACCTCCTCATCGACCCCCCGCTCCAGCGCCCCTTTGGTAAAGACGGCGCGCTGTTTGGCCATCTCCTCCGGTTTTTTCTTTCCCATCGCACGGCGCAGGATGTCGGCGCCGCCCAAAGTGTAACCGGCCAGCAGCTGCGGGATCTGCATCACCTGCTCCTGATAGAGGATGACGCCGTAGGTGGGTTTCAGGATCGGTTCCAGATCGGGGTGGGGGTAGTCCACCCTGGATCGACCATGCTTGCGATTGATAAAATCATCCACCATGCCCGAACCCAGTGGGCCGGGACGAAACAGTGCCACCAGTGCGGTGATCTCATCAAAACAGTCGGGCTGAAGTTTTTTGATCAGATCCTTCATACCGCGTGATTCCAGCTGAAATACCGCTGTGGTGCCGCAGGATTTGAGCAGCCGGAAAGCGGCCTCATCATCCATCGGGATGGCGCTGATGTCGATCGGTGGCTCCCCGCGCTCCTGCCGCTCCCGGTTGATGCTCTTCAGCGCCCAGTCGACAATGGTGAGGGTGCGCAGGCCGAGGAAGTCAAACTTGACCAGACCCACCGCCTCCACATCATCCTTGTCAAACTGGGTGACCAGATTTTCGCCCCCTGCCTCACAGTAGAGGGGGGCAAAATCGGTCAGCACGGTCGGGGCGATCACCACGCCCCCGGCGTGTTTTCCTGCATTTCGGGAGAGCCCCTCCAGCGATCTGGCCATATCGATAAGCAGCTGCACCTCCTCCTCGTCGGCATAGGCCTGCCTTAGGTCATCGCTCTCCTCCAGCGCCTTCTCCAGCGTCATGCCGATCTCAAACGGGATCATTTTGGCGATACGGTCGACAAAACCGTAGGGGTGCCCCAGCACCCGTCCCACGTCACGAATTACCGCCTTGGCTGCCATGCTGCCGTAGGTGATGATCTGGGAGACCGCATCCCGGCCATAGCGGCGAGCCACGTAGTCGATCACCCGGTCACGGCCATCCATGCAGAAGTCGACATCAAAGTCGGGCATGGAGATGCGTTCAGGGTTGAGAAAGCGTTCGAACAGCAGCTCATGTTCAATGGGGTCCAGATCGGTGATCTTGAGGGCATAGGCCACCAGCGAGCCGGCACCCGAGCCACGTCCTGGCCCAACCGGTATGCCGTTATCCTTGGCCCACTGGATGAAGTCGGCCACAATCAGGAAGTAGCCGGGGAACCCCATCGAAATGATCACATCCAGCTCTATCTTGAGGCGATCATCGTAGATCTTGCGCCGTTCGGCATAATCATCTGCTGTGCTCTCCAGGATCTTTTCCAGCCTCTGCTCCAGCCCCTTGCGTGACTCTGCTGCCAGAAACTCACCAATGGACATCCCCTCAGGCACCGGAAAATCAGGCAGGTGGCTTTTGCCCAGGGTCAGCTCCAGGTTGCAGCGTTTGGCAATCTCCAGGCTGTTCTCCAGCGCCTCGGGAATATCGGCAAACAGCTGCTGCATCTCCTGCGGGGTGCGCAGGTACTGCTGGTCGCTGAAGTTTTTTGGGCGGCGGGGGTCATCCAGGGTGCGCCCTTCGTGGATGCAGGCGCGCACCTCATGCGCCTCAAACTCATCTGCCCGGAGAAAATGGACATCATTGGTGGCCACCACCGGCACACCATATGCCTCTGCCAGCTCGACACAGGCATGCAGCGACGCCTCCTCCCGGTCACGCCCGGTGCGGCTTAGCTCCAGGTAGTAACGATCTCCAAACAGCGCCAGCCAGCCAGCCAGCAGCTGCCTGGCCTGGTTGCCATCACCATTTTGCAGTGCCCGCCCCACATCACCATCCCGTCCGCCAGAGAGGGCGATCAGGCCATCACAGGCGCCCTCCAGCCAGCTGCGGTCCAGCATGGGGCGGCCGAGGTGCTGGCCTTCAAGGTAGCTTTGAGAGACCAGCCGGGTGAGGTTGCGGTACCCTGTGCTGTTCTGTACCAGCAGGATCAGCCGGAAAGGTTTATTCGCATCAGCCTCATTGCGCAGCCAGAGGTCCACCCCCACAATCGGTTTGATACCCGCAGCCAGCGCCGCCCGGTAGAATTTCACCATGGCAAAGAGATTACATTGATCCGTTATGGCCACTGCGGGCATCCCCGCATCGGCCACCGCTTTGACCAGCGGTTTGATGCGCACTACTCCATCAACCAGCGAGTACTCTGAGTGGAGGCGAAGGTGGACAAATGTGGGGGGCATAAATCAGTACGGATCAGGGGTGTTAACAATAGATCAATCGTCCTCAAGCAGTCGGCGCACTGGCCCAAATGAGCGGCGATGAATTGGCGTTACCCCCAGTCGCTGCAATGCCGCAAGGTGGGCCCTGGTCGGGTAGCCTTTGTGTTGCGCCAATCCATACCCTGGATATTGGCTATCCAGCATGATCATCTCCCGGTCCCGCGCCACTTTGGCAAGGATGGAGGCGGCGCTGATTGCCGCTACCGTGCCATCACCACCCACAATGGCTTCAGCGGTGCATGGCAGCTCCGGGCAGCGGTTGCCGTCAATCAAGGCGTGAGTAGCGGCAACCGGCAGCGCCTCAACCGCCCGGCGCATGGCCAGCATGCTGGCTTGCAGGATGTTGATTCGGTCAATCTCTTCAACCTCGGCACGGCCCAGCGCCCATGCCAGCGCCTTCTCCTGTATCTCTATCTCCAGGAGATTACGGCCTCTCTCGGTCAGTTTTTTTGAATCGGCAAGCCCGTCGATGGGCCGGGCAGGATCCAGTATGACGGCTGCGGCAACCACTGCGCCGATGAGGGGGCCGCGCCCAACTTCATCGACGCCTGCAATGTATCTGCCACTCATCTTTTCTGCCCTGTTTTTGCTGCCTGTTCAGCAACCAATGCCAATACAGCCTCTGCCGCCTTGTGGCTGGAGTTCTGACGCATATCACAGTGGATTTTGTGGTAGGCCTGCTGGATCTTTGCCACCTGTTCAGGCGATTCCAGAAACCCCAGCAGTGCGCTGCCCAGGTTTTCAGCTGTGCACTCTCCCTGAATATACTCCGGAGCCAACCCCTCCCCTGCCAGCAGATTGGCCATGGCGATATGGGGCACCTTGACCAGGTTCAGCTGTTTGATAATCCAGAAAGTGAGCCACTGCATCCGGTATCCGACCACCATGGGGCGCTTCAGCAGCAGTGTCTCCAGGGTTGCGGTGCCCGATGCCGTCAGTGCCGCATCCGCAGCGGTGATGGCATCTCGTGCCTGACCATCCAGCAGCAGGATGGGCAGCTCAGGCGCCACGGCCCTGATCCGCTGCTCAAAGGCCTGGCGTACGGCCGGGCTGACAAGTGGTGTTATAAAATGGGTATCAGGCCGTCTCTGAAGTATCCATTGGGCAGCGCCAATGAAATGCTCTGACAGCCCCTGGATCTCACTCATGCGACTGCCGGGGAGAATGGCAATTACAGGGCTGCCCTGACTCAATCCAAGCTGGCTGCGCACCTTGGCCTTGTCGCTCTCCAGCGGTATCTCATCGGCCAGGGAGTGCCCAACATAGCTGACAGGCACCTGATGCTGCTCCAGAAATGCTGTCTCGAAAGGGAAGAGGCTGAGCAGCAGATCGACCGCCTCTTTGATCTTGTGGACCCGGCCCGGGCGCCAGGCCCAAACCGTAGGGCTGACATAGTGCACCGTTGGGATGCCGGCACTTTTCAGTCGCTTTTCCAGCCCCAGGTTGAAATCCGGGGCATCGATGCCGATAAAAACATCTGGTGGATCTGCTAAAAAATGGTTGGCCAGCTGGCGGCGGATGGCGAGCAGTTCAGGCAGGTGCTTCAATACCTCGACCAGCCCCATAATCGAGAGGCGCTCCATCGGGATGAGGCTGTTGCAGCCCTCCTCCAGCATGCGTGGCCCGCCTACCCCTTCAAAGGTGATGCCGCTCTGCAGCTCGCGCAGCGCCCGCATGAGGCTGGCGCCTAGCAGGTCGCCCGAGACTTCATTAGCAACAATGCCAACCCGCAACATCAGCGGATGATGCCGCGCTTGCTTTCGCCAATAAAACCAGAGAGCAACTGGAGTTCAGGGCAATCCCCGGCCAGCGCCTTTATCTGGAGCAGTGCCTCCTCCCGCTTAAGCTGCGATTTGTACAGCAGCTTGTAGGCACGTTTGATCTGTTGAATGGTCTCTTCACTGAAATCGCGGCGGCGCAGGCCTTCCGAATTTATACCGTGGGGCTTTGCCGGGTGGCCACCAATGGTGACATAAGGTGGGACATCGCCTTTGATTACGCTCCCCATCGAGCTGAAGCTGTGCGCACCGATATGGCAAAACTGGTGGGCAATGCTAAAGCCACCCAGAATGGCATAATCGCCCACAACTACATGCCCCCCTAGTGAGGCGGCATTGGCCAGGATAATCTGGTCGCCCAGCTGACAATCATGCGCTACATGAGTGTAGGCCATGAGCAGGTTATCATTGCCAATGCGTGTTACAACGGCATCCTGCGCTGTGCCACGGTGGATGGTTGCAAACTCCCGGATCTGATTGCGCTCGCCTATCTCCAGTCGCGTCGCCTCACCTGCATACTTTTTATCCTGGGGGTCTTCTCCAATGGATGCAAATTGAAAAATCCGGTTATCTGCACCGATGGTTGTTGGGCCGTTAATGACCACATGCGACCCGATCGTCGAGCCACGTCCAATCTTTACATCAGGGCCAATGACGGTAAATGGGCCGACAGTGACCCCTTCATCCAGTTCAGCCGCTGGATCAATGGCAGCGCGGGGATCAATCTCTGAGTGGTTCAATTAAATCAGTACTCTTTTTTAAATCAATACTCTTTGGACGTACACATGATTTCAGCCGAAGCGGCAACCTTGCCATCAACCGTAGCCCTGCCAGAGAACATCCAGATACCACGTTTGGCACCCTTCAGTTCAACCTCCAGATGCAACTGATCACCCGGCTCTACAGGCCGTTTGAATCGGGCCTTATCGATGCCTACAAAATAGTAGAGCGCCTTGTCACCCACCAGATCAGGGTTGGACTCCATGGCCAGCAGCCCCGTTGCCTGGGCAAGTGCTTCGATAATCATAACACCAGGCATCACCGGGCGAACGGGGAAGTGCCCATTAAAAAACGGCTCGTTAAAGGAGACGTTTTTTAGAGCCAATAGCCGCCTGTCCTGCTCAAACTCCAATACCCGGTCAATCATCAAAAACGGGTAGCGGTGCGGCAATACCGTTAACACCTTATGGATATCCATGCTTTTCAATATGTTGCCTCTTACTCAATCTTTGCGTTATGCATCTGTTTAGCAGCATCCCGGTCAGGATCTTCACACTGCCTTTGCCGGCACTGCTTTTCAAGGTCTCTGATGCGTTGTGTGGTCTCTTCCAGCTGCCTGATTCTCGCTATTGTCTTCCGCCAGACATTATTGGGAACCGCCGGGAGATTTCCACTGAAATAGCCGGGCGCGGTAACGGAGCGTGTGACCAGTGTCTGTGCTGAAAAATGGACATGGTCTGCAATATCCAGATGCCCTACGACACCCACGCCACCTGCCAAAGTGCAGTAGCTGCCAATTTTGGTTGAACCTGCTATCCCGACACAGGCCGCTATTGCCGTATGTGCGCCAATCTCAACGTTATGGGCGATCTGGATCTGATTGTCCAGCTTTACCCCATCTCCGATAACAGTGTCCTTTATAGCGCCACGGTCAATGGTTGTGTTGGCGCCGATCTCCACATCATCACCAATGCGGACAGCACCTAGCTGCGGAACCTTGACCCATGCGCCATCATCATTGGCCAAACCGAATCCATCACTGCCAATTACAGCACCGGGATGAATCAAAACCCGCTGGCCAATTGTCACCTCATGACACAGGGTTACATTGGCTACCAGGCGGCTCTCCTCCCCTATTTGGCAGCCTGCTCCAATGACGCATCCGGCGCCAATATCCACCCTGGCACCAATCACCGCGTTATCCTCTATCACTACCCCGGGGGCAATCCTGGCGCTGGCATCAATTTGCGCAGATGGCGCCACGATTGCTGATGCATGCTGCCCCGCTTTTATTGTGGGCGGTACTGTCATTAGTTGCGCAACCTTTGCAAACACAAGGTATGGGTTATCACTCACCAACGCATTTGCAGGACAATCCTCTAAAAGCTCTGGCCCCAGAATGATTGCAGACGCCCTGGTTGTTTTGAGATATTTGCGATACTTCCGGTTAGATAAAAAGCTGATGCTGCCTGGCGCTGCATCCTGCAGCACAGCGATGCTGCTGATAATGCAGTCCGCATCGCCCACCAGCCGGACGCCTGTCTGGCATGCTATATCACCCAGTCGGTGAGCCACCCGCACGCTTATTTTTTAGAGGCTTCAAACTTCTCTTTTAGCCGCTCCAGAATCTTGTCAGAGATATTGACCCGCTTGCTGGCAAATATGACGCCATCTGTCAAAATGATATCCATACCATCCTCTTTGCCGACCTCCCGGACTATTTCAGCAACCTGGCGGCTGATCAAACTCTGTAGCTCGTTGCGGCGGAGATTGAAATCCTCGCGGTACTCTTCACGCGAATTTTTGAGCTTACGATGACGGGTGACAATATCTCTCTCCAGCCGCCTTACTTCTGATTCACTCATTACAGCGCCATCTCTGGAGAGCTTCTCCTCCAGCTTTTTTACCTGCTTCTGCTGTGCAATAAGATCGCTCTCTTTGCGGCTGAATTCGGCCTCCAGATTTTTTCGAGCCGCCTCATATTGGGGGGACTGTTCAAAGACCTTGATTGCGTTTACAACGCCGATCTTTAACTCCTGCGCACTGACAAGATTGGAAAAAGCCAGCAGCAACAGCGCTAATAGCACAGACGAGAGGTGTATTTTCTTCAAGATTAATCTCCAGAACGATCAGAAGGACGACCCAAAATTAAATTGGAAATTTTCAATTTTATCATTTGAATCTGTATTAAAAGGCTGGGCCAGGCTAAATGTCAGCAGACCCATGGGGGAAGCCCAGACGGCGGAAACCCCCGTTGAATAGCGCAGCTCGCTGAGTTCAAAGCCTTCAGATCCATCATCCATATCGAAAACATTACCAAAATCGGCAAAGATGCTCAGACGAAGCGCTTTATCTGCCACCTTGAACGGCGCTTTAAAATAGATCTCGGCACCACCTGTCAGGTTCATGTTGCCACCCAGTGCCTTATCCTTTGAGTCTCTTGGCCCCATGGTGTTTTCGGCAATACCACGCATGGAACGAAAGCCACCGGCAAAGAAGTTTTCATAGAACGGCAGACTCTTTGTGCCCGCATAACCATCACCATACCCAATATTACCCTTTACCCCCAAGGTAAAAATATTGCTCAGAGGGAGATAGCGCTGATGCCGGTAGCTGATTTTGTAATATTCCAGATCGCTGCCAGGCAGTGATATTTCAGCACCCATGCGCTGGCGCCCCCCCCGGGTTGGAAACATGATGCTGTTTCTGGAGTCAAAGACCCAGTTAACCCCGGCCTTGTAGTCCAGCATGCTGGCACCATGCTCAGCTGCAAACGCCTTGATCTCAAGCGATGCATCACTGGCTATATTGAAGTCGGTGTTTTCAAGATCAAACGTGAACAACAACCTGTCAAAATCGCTTATCGGGATGCCAAAATTGACACCGGCAACCATAACATCGGTAGAGTAGTTGGCGATGCGGAGTTCATCGAACTCTGTCTGCCTGTACTTAAGGTTAAAACCCCGGCTGATGCCATCTATTGTGTAGTAGGGATTGGTGTAGGCTACCTGATACAGTGTGTTGGCACTGCTGTTATTAAAGCCCAGTGTTACCCGTTTGCCGGTACCCAAAAAGTTGTTTTGTGAAATGCTGGTATTGAATGTTATCCCCTGGTTTTGCGAAAAACCGATACCTGCCATAACATTACCGGCAGGCTTCTCTTCAACCGTAATATTTACATCGACCTGATCTGTGGAACCCGGCACTGCGGGGGTCTCGACGGTAACATTCTCAAAGAAAGAGAGCCGCTCCAGGCGATCCCGCGAGCGGGATACCTTCTCTGCCGAAAACCATGCGGACTCCATCTGGCGCATCTCGCGGCGCAACACACGGTCGCGCGTGCGCGTGTTGCCATGCAGATTTATGCGCCTGACATAGACGCGCTTGCCGGGGTCGACAAAGTATGTAATGGCAACCTGCTTTTTCTCTGCATCAATCTCCGGGATGCTGTTGACATTGGCAAAGGCATAGCCGTGATTGCCCAGCAGCTCATTGAGCCGCTCGGAGCTGCCGACCACTTTTTTGCGGGAAAATACATCTCCGCGTGTCAGATGAATCAGCTTGAACATCTCCTCTTTCGGAACAACCAGATCACCTGCCAGTAGAATATCACTGATCGTGAAGAGATCACCTTCAGTGATGTTGATGGTGACATAGATATCTTTTTTATCCGGGGTAATAGAGACCTGGGTCGAATCAATCTTGAAATTGATATAGCCTCTGTCCAGATAGTAAGAGCGCAGGGCTTCCAGATCTCCCGACAGCTTTTGCCGGGAGTATTGGTTATCCTTGGTGTAGAAAGAGAGCCACCCTCCCGTGCTGAGTGTAAACTCATCCAGCAGCTCATCCTCATCAAAGGCCTTGTTGCCAACAATGTTGATGTTTTTGATGGTTGCTGCACGGCCTTCGGAGATGTCGATAGCGATACCCACCCGGTTGCGTTCCAAAGGCGTCACCGTGGAGGTCAGTTTGACCGCGTATTTGCCCTGGCTAAAGTATTGCCGCCGCAGCTCCTGCTCGATTTTATCCAGAATAGAGCGGTTGAAGACGCGACCCTTGGCCAGCCCAATGTCCTTAAGCGCCTCCAGCAGCTGTTCGGTCTCCAGCAGTTCGTTACCCGAAAAGGAGATGTCGGCAACCGCAGGGCGCTCTCGAACGGTGATCACCAGAACATTGTTTTCCCGCTCCAGGCGCACATCTTTGAAGAAGCCTGTTTTATACAGGGCGCGGATAATGTCGCCTGTCTGCTCATCCTGAATCCGCTCCCCAACCGTTACCGGCATATAGTTGAATACGGTGCCGGCAGAGATCCGCTGTAGCCCCTCAACCCGAATATCCTGGATGACAAAGGAGCCGGCAGCGGCTGACAGCGGCACCCATAGTGCGCAGAGCAGCGTCAGTTTTGCCAGAAGTCGGGGAGAAAACAGCATTTATTATCCAGGCCTTTGTTTTTGCAGGTTTTAACTGCAAGACAAAATAACTTTTGGTGGCGCTCCCACGCATTGGGTAGGCGCCCACCTCGCACAGAGTCCGTAGTATAAATTATCTTATCTCATGATCCCAGTAGCCTGGAGAAATCAACAAAAAATGCCAGCCCCATCAGCATCAGCAGAAGGATCATGCCAATTCTCTGACCCTCTGCCTGTAACCGCTCTGAAAGCGGACTCCCTTTGATGGCCTCTATGGCAAAAAAGAGCAGGTGACCACCATCAAGGATAGGAATAGGCAGGAGATTGAGCACCGCAAGGCTGATGCTAAGCCCGGCAAGAAAACGCAAGAATGAGACCAGGCCATAGCTTGCCGTCTGACCCGCTGCCTTTGCAATAGTGACTGGCCCGCCAAGGTTCTTGACGGAGGCATCGCCAGAGAGCATCCGCCCTGTCATCTTTATGATGAGCCATGACAGGCCGACTGTTTTTTCAACCGATGTGACCAAGGCATCTATTGGCCCCAGCTGCACGGTGACTTGGTACTGCGCTAACAGGTGGTTGTAGTTGCGGACGCCAGCCCCCACATATCCAACAGAGAGATCCTCCTCTTTGGCACCTGTTCGCAGGCTTATTGTCAATCGCTCCCCTGCCCGCTCGACCTCAAACTCCACTATCGTATTAGGGTGCTGCTGAATATATTTCACCAGCTCCCGCCAGTCATTCAATACCAGATCATCGACCCTGACAATGCGATCATCAACCTTCAATCCACCCCGCTCAGCAGCGCCGCCAGCGACCAGTTCACCAATAATGGGGGGGACGACCGGGCGATGCGGCAACAGACCCACCTTTGCCATAGGGTCATCAACATCCGTGAGATCGCCTGTGCCTGCCAGCTGCAAGATGCGTACACGCTCCATGCCTCTGGCATCCTCCACCCGCACCGGAACCTCATCTTTATCCATTGATGCGGCCAGTATCCCAAAGGCTGCTCTCTCCCAGCTTGGCGCACTTTTCTGGTCAACTGCCAGAATCCTGTCATCTACCTGAAATCCAGCGCTATAGGCTATTGAGTCAGGCTTGACCTCTTGCACGATGGGTTTCAACCCTGTTTCACCCAGCATGCCAATCAGCCAGAATGCCAGGATGGCAAAGATAAAATTGGCGATGGGGCCTGCTGCCACAATGGCGGTGCGCACCGGAAGGGTTTGTCGGTTAAAGGCCCGGGAAAGCTCCTCTTCGGGGACTGGGGCTTCCCGCTCATCCAGCATCTTTACATAACCGCCAAACGGTATGACGGCCACCCTGTATTCAGTGCCGTCAACCGGGCTGATGCGCCTCCACAACGGCTTGCCAAACCCTATAGAGAAGCAGAGCACTTTAACGCCCAACCTGCGCGCAACCCAGAAGTGCCCGTATTCATGGGCTGTAATAAGGATGCCCAGTGTTACAACAAAGGCGAATGAGGCAAACAGGAAAGAGTCCATATCTATAGTGTGAATCTATCTAAATTACGAAATCAGACCAGCACGCGGATCTGTTGTTCCGCCACAATGCGGCTTTGTGCATCTACATCCAACAGCTCATTCAGGCTCTGGGTATCTATGGCCGGGATGGCAGAGAGCACGGTTTCAATAATCTCTGGAATAGCCATAAAGCCCACTCGCCGGTCGAGAAAGGCGGCCACTGCAACCTCATTGGCCGCATTCAATATGGCGGGGGCTGTTCCACCCCGCTCAATGGCCTGATATGCCAGCGACAGGCAGGGGAAGCGCTGGCGGTCAGGTGCTTCAAAATCGAGCCGGGCAACCTCGAACAGATCCAGGCTGCTGACGCCGGACTCTATACGTTCCGGCCACGCCAGCGCATGTGCAATGGGTGTGCGCATATCGGGGTTCCCCATCTGCGCCAGTACCGAGCCATCGGTATACTCCACCATGGAGTGGATCACGCTCTGTGGATGCAGTACAACCTTGATTCTCTCCGGCCTGGTGTGAAACAGCCAGCAGGCCTCAATCACCTCAAGGCCCTTGTTCATCATTGTGGCTGAATCAACAGAGATCTTGCGTCCCATGCTCCAGTTGGGGTGGACGCAGGCCTGTTCGGGAGTGATCCGGGCAAGCTCTTCCATAGCTGTCTGGCGAAAAGGGCCGCCAGAGGCTGTAAGAAGAATGCGCCGGACGCCCACACCGGCAAGCCCCTGGGCATAACCGGCCGGCATGCACTGAAAGATGGCATTATGCTCGCTATCGATAGGCAGTATCTCTGCACCATGCTCTGCCGCCTCATCCATAAACAGCTGCCCGGAGACAACCAGCGCCTCTTTATTCGCCAGCAGCAGACGTTTTCCGGCACGCACGGCGGACAGTGCCGGCAGCAACCCCGCCGCACCAACAATTGCCGCCATGACATAATCCGCCTCTGGCAGTTGTGAGACATGCTCCAGCCCGGCAACACCGTTCAATACCTGAATGGCGGGCGCTTCAGCCTGTAGCCGGCATCTCAAATCATCAGCACTCTGCTCATCAGCCATTACGGCATAATCCGGGCGAAACTGCAGGCACTGTCGATAGAGATCATCTACATTGCAGTTGGCCGTCAGTGCAATGATGCGATACCTGTCAGGGTGGCGGGCAATAACATCCAGCGTGCTCACGCCGATTGAGCCGGTTGACCCCAGAACGGTTACCCCTTTCACCGGGCTGTACCCAGCAACATAAGCCCAAACATAAAGATAGGGGCTGCAGCTGTCACACTGTCAATACGATCCAGTACACCGCCATGCCCGGGTAGCAGGTTCCCACTGTCTTTAACATCTGCCTGGCGTTTGGCAAAACTCTCAAACAGATCGCCTTCAACAGAGGCAAGACAGGTGAGGAGGCAAAGCGGAACCGCAACCAGCACCCCTCCAATATCCGGCTTTATCCAGGCCAGCGCCACACCACAGATGGCCGCCCCGGCCAACGCACCGTACACCCCCTCCCGGGTTTTGCCTGGGCTGATGACAGGAGCCAGTTTGACCCGCCCCCAGCGCCGCCCTGCAAAGTAGGCACTGCTGTCAGAGACCCAGATCAGAACCAGTACAAAGAGCATGAGAACCGGCCCATCTTCACCTTGCCTGTGGAGCGCAACAAGCGCCGTCCAACAGGGAAGCAGTACCAACAAGCCTGCAGCTGCCCAAAGTGGATGTGGTTTAGAAGGCATCCTCTCTATTTTTTTGATTTTAAAGAGAAATACAGCACCAAACAACCAGCCAACAGAGGCTGTTGCAAGCAACCAGTAGTTGAAAACGGGGTTGGAGATCATCAAAGCCGCCACGCCGAGCGCAGCGGCCGTCAGCAGCAGGAACAGGCCCTTCCACAGTGGGGCGGATATTTTAGCCAGCCTCGCCCACTCCAGTGCAGCAAGCATGATGACGGCTGCAAAAAAGAGCGCAACCCAAAAGGTGGAGAGATAGAGAACACCGCCGACTACGAGTGGAACCAGCAAGGCGGCAGTAAGGACTCTCTGAGCAAGCATGATGGTTATTGATTTTTCTGTTCTTCAATCTGCTCAGAGGTCAGCCCAAACCGGCGCTCCCGCTGGCTGAACGCTTCCAGTGCAAGATCAAACTCAGCAGCATCGAAGTCAGGCCAAAGCTGCTCGCTGAAATAGAGTTCGGAATAGGCGGCCTGCCAAAGAATGAAGTTGCTTATCCGCTGCTCACCGCCCGTACGTATAAAGAGATCAACCTCGGGCAGCTCTGCAAAGCAGAGCGCTTCGCTCAATGTTGCCTCGGTGATCTCCTGCGGCTGTAGCTCACCACGCTTTACCCGTTCAGCCACCGCCCTTGCCGCCTGGGTAATATCCCAACGGCCACCATAATTGGCGGCAATCTGCAGAATCAGCCCGCTGTTCCCGGCCGTCAGCTCTTCTGCCTGCTGGATGCGCTGCTGGAGTTTGTCTGGAAACGCTGTTTTGTCACCAATAATGCGCAACTGGACATTGTTCTTGTTCAGGCGTTTAACATCACGCTGTAGCGCCATCATAAAGAGGTCAAACAGCAGGCCAATCTCTTCCTTGGGTCTGTTCCAGTTTTCACTGCTGAAGGCAAAGAGCGTAAGCACTGGCACGCCGTGTTTTCTGCATGCTTCAACAACCACTCGTACAGACTCGACACCTGCACGATGCCCGGAGTGCCTCGGCAAATCACGGCGCTGCGCCCAACGGCCATTCCCATCCATTACAATGGCAACATGCCGTGGGATTTTTATACTCTGGCTCTGGTCTTCTGGTTTCTCCTCACCAGCCCCCATGCCATCAAGCCCCCCTGAAAAAAGAGCCAAAATCCTAGCCCGGAAATTTCATAAATTTGCGCAAAGAGCGCGCAGGATGTTGCTTTCACTACCCCAAAAACGGGCACAAGAGGGAAATTCTCGAATGAGTCCCGTATCAGTGATTACGGGCGATTGAGGAAATATTTCCTGTGGAATCAACAGACAAGCGATATTGCGCATGATTTATGAGTTTTCCAGGCTAGAATGCCATCAAGTCAGCTTCTTTTTTTGCCAGAAGCTCGTCAACTTCCTTGACATGCTGATCGGTCAGTTTTTGTATGATCTCTTCGCCGCGGCGCTCATCATCTTCCGAGATCAGCTTCTCCTTCACCAGGCTCTTGAGGTCGGAGTTGGCATCCCTGCGGATGTTGCGAATAGATATGCGTGACTGTTCAGCCTCTTGCCGCACCACGCGAATCAGATCTTTTCGGCGCTCTTCTGTCAGTGGTGGCAGCGGCACCCGGATGACATTGCCTGCCGAGTTCGGGTTTAAACCGAGATCAGAGTTAAGAATGGCCTTCTCGACAACAGGCACCATGGGTTGCTCCCATGGGACGATTGAGAGTGTTCTGGAATCTTCAACATTGATGTTGGCAACCTGGCTCAAGGGCACATTGGAGCCATAGTAAGGAACACGCACATGATCAAGCAGACTGGGGTGCGCCCGGCCAGTGCGGACACGCGCCAGGTCGTGTTCCAGTGCTTCGACACTCTTGCCCATGCGCACAGCGGCATCTTTTTTAATATCATCGATCATTTTACTCTCCGCTCTCCACCAGCGTACCTATATCTTCCCCGTGCAGCAGACGCATCAAGGCACCATGCTCATTGATGTTCATCACGCGCAGAGGGATGTTATTGTCACGGCACAGCACAATTGCTGTGGCATCCATTACCTGTAATTTTTGCATCAACACCTGGTCATAATCCAGACGGGGATATCTCTTTGCTGTAGGGTCTTTGTGCGGGTCGGCAGAGTAGACTCCATCGACCTTCGTTGCCTTTATCAGCAGTTCAGCGCCCATCTCAACCGCTCTCAGGCTGGCGGCCGAATCCGTTGTGAAAAAGGGATTGCCTGTCCCTGCCGCCAGCACCACCACACGCCCCTTTTCCAGATGGCGAACAGCACGGCGGCGAATATAATCTTCGCACACCTCATGCACCGCGAGCGATGACATCACTCTGGCGGGAACATCCAGGCGCTCCAGTGCATCCTGCATGGCCAAGGCATTTATGACAGTCGCCAGCATCCCCATCTGGTCGCCGGTAACCCGGTCAATACCGGCCTCGGCCAGCCCGGCTCCACGGAATATATTGCCCCCGCCGATAACCAGGCCGATCTGAACGCCGGCATTGGTCAGGTCCCGTATTTCACCTGCCATACGGGCAATGGTTTCGGGATCTATCCCGAAATCCGCCTCGCCCATCAGCGCTTCGCCACTGAGCTTAAGCAGCACCCGTTTACAGATCAGTTTCGACACCTGTTGCCCCTTGCAGTTGCCGGGTTATTCGCCGCGTACCTGCGCCATAACCTCTTCGGCAAAGTTCTCGGCCTTCTTCTCGATACCTTCACCGACCTCAAAGCGCTGAAAACGAACCACTTTGGCGTTGCCATCTGCCAGCAGTTTTTCAACCGTTATGTCAGGATCCTTGACAAAAGGCTGGCCCAGCAAGGTAATTTCAGCAAGATATTTGCGTACGCGGCCATCAACAATCTTGTCTACGATGTTCTCCGGCTTGCCACTCTCCAGCGCCTGCGCCCTGAAGATGCCACGCTCTTTCTCAAGCGTTTCGGCAGGCACATCATCCACATCCACGCAGAGCGGATTGGTGGCCGCTATGTGCATGGCAACATCCTTGCCCAGTGCCGCATCGCCGCCCTCCATCTCAACGATTACGCCGATACGTACGCCGTGACGATAGCTGACAATGGTGCCATTGGCGGATTCGAAACGGGCAAAGCGGCGAACATTCATGTTCTCGCCAATCTTTGAGATCAGCGCCTCACGGGCGGTATTGATGGTGGTCTCCTCGCCTTCGTGCAGCGGCTGATTCAGCAGCGCCTCAACGTCCGCAGCTTCGCCGGCCAGTGCGCGTTCCGCAACGGCGTTGGCAAACGAGGTAAAGTTGTCATCCTTGGCGACAAAATCGGTTTCGCAGTTGACCTCGACGATGGCAGCCTGTTTGCCGTCCGGGCTGGCTGTGATCACGATAAGGCCGTCAGCCGCTGTGCGTCCCGCCTTTTTGGCGGCCTTGGCCTGGCCGGATTTGCGCATATTCTCAATGGCTGCCTCGATATCGCCATTGGTCTCCACTAATGCCTTTTTGCATTCCATCATGCCGGAGCCGGTGCGTTCACGCAGCTCCTTAACCTGAGAGGCGGTAATAGCCATGGTGTTTTCCTCTACCTAAATAATTCAAAACCGGGGAACCCCTGCAGGGCAGACAGGGCCGGACAGGGGTTGCAGACTCAATATTCGGCTCTCAACTCAGCCGTGTTTGGGATTCGGCGTTAAGCCTTTGCACCCTCTTTGACTTCGACAAATTCATCCTCCGCCGCCCCACCCAGATGGGCAGCACTGGCCTTGCCTTCCAGCGCAGCAGCGGCAGCGCCCTGTACATAGAGCTGGATAGCGCGAATGGAGTCATCATTGCCAGGGATGATGTAGTCAATGTTGTCCGGGGCGTTGTTGGTATCGACCACGCCGATAACCGGGATGCCCAGTTTGACTGCTTCACTGACTGCAATATCCTCATTGCCGACATCAATAACAAACAGTGCATCAGGGATGCCGCCCATATTTTTAATACCGCCCAGGCTGCGCTCCAGCTTTTCCATCTCGCGGCGCATGCCCAGGGCCTCTTTTTTATTGAAGCGTTGCTCGACACTGCCATCTTCAAACATCGCTTCAAGCTCTTTCAGGCGCTTGATGGACTGTTTGATGGTTTTGAAGTTGGTCAGCATGCCGCCCAGCCAGCGGTGGTCAACAAATGGCATGCCGCAGCGCTGGGCCTCCTCTTTGATGACCTTTGAAGCGGCTCGCTTGGTGCCAACAAACAGGATCTTGCCACCATTGGCAGAGAGGGTACCAATGAAGTTCATGGCCTCATTGAATAGTGGCAGCGTTGTTTCCAGATTAATAATATGGATCTTGTTACGCTGGCCAAAGATGTAGGGACCCATTTTCGGGTTCCAGTAACGGGTCTGATGACCAAAGTGCACGCCTGCCTCAAGCATCTGGCGCATAGAAACTGCACTCATTTGTCTACTCCTGAATTGTAGTGGGTTGAGCCTCCACGTACCCCAGAAGACAACCCGGTTGCCCGGGCACCCTACCCTCTGTGTCGGTGCGTGTGAGAATTAAGCGGTAATCGTTTGCGAATCCGCGGCGCGTTTTATACCATAAACGGCTTGTTGTCACAATTGTCACCGCCTTTCCAATTAAGGCACTCTACCCAGTCGACCCCCCAGGAACAGCAATGGCCATAGTCATCAAGACGCCCGATGAAATAGAGAGAATGCGGAGAGCCTGCCGGCTGGCAGCAGAGGTTTTGGAGATGATTGAACCCTACGTTAAACCCGGAATAACAACCATTGAAATCAATGATATATGCCATGACTTTATTGTAAACACTCAACAGGCAATCCCTGCGCCGCTTAACTACCGCGGCTTTCCTAAATCAATATGCACCTCTATAAATCATCAGGTTTGCCACGGCATTCCAGGCGGTAAAAGGCTGAAGAGGGGAGACATTGTCAATATTGATGTCACCATTATCAAAGATGGTTTTCATGGCGATACCAGCAAGATGTTTTTTATTGGCGAACCATCCATCCTGGCTCGCCGGTTGGTTAATGTCACCCAAGAGGCGCTGTTTGTTGGTATTGAGCAGGTAAAGCCTGGTGCCAAATCAGGTGATATTGGCAGCGCCATCCAGCAATATGCGGAGGCCAGAAATTATACCATCGTGCGTGAATATTGTGGTCATGGCATCGGGCGCGAATTCCATGAAGAGCCACAGATCGTGCACTACAAAACGCCCAGCGGGGGCATCACACTCCAGCCAGGCATGTGCTTTACCATTGAGCCAATGGTGAATGCGGGTAAACGCAATGTAAAGGTGCTGCCAGATGGCTGGACTGTGGTGACCAAAGACCGTTCACTCTCCGCACAATGGGAGCACACGCTACTGGTCACTGATGAAGGTTGTGAGATCCTGACACTACGCAAAGAAGAGATGAACAAGACTACATGAGAGATCACCACACCTTTGACATAGATGCTTTTGAACACGAACTCAAAACCACCCCCAACCCACTCCCCCTGTTCCAAAAAGCCCTGAAGCAGGGCGCTGAAGAGCTACAGTCGCTGTTTAAAGCCGGCGAACCCGTCACCACTCTGGTGCATAGCCGAGCGACCCAGATTGACGATCTGCTCAGATCCGCCTGGCGCTATTATCTGCCTGCCGACGCCCATCTTGCGCTGATTGCAGTGGGCGGCTATGGGCGAGGTGAGCTGCACCCTGGGTCTGATGTCGATATCCTGATCCTGCTGGGCGATGAAGATCATGCTCACCTGAACGAGCATCTGGGGCTGCTGCTGACCTTTCTCTGGGACATCGGGCTGGAGATCGGCCACAGCGTGCGCACCCTGGCCGAGTGCATCCAGGAGGCAGAGAAGGACATCACTGTAACCACCAACCTGATGGAGTCACGCCTGCTGGCAGGGCCGGCAACGCTGTTCAACGCTATGCGAGAGGCAACCGGCCCCAAAAAAATCTGGCCGAGTGACCAGTTTTTTGCCGCCAAATGGGAGGAGCAGAAACAGCGCCACAGCAAATACGGGGATACTGCATACAATCTTGAGCCCAACATCAAAGAGGGGCCTGGCGGACTGCGCGATATACAGATGATCGGCTGGGTGGCAAAACGCTACTTTGATGCCAACAATATGCGTGATCTGGTCATTGAAGGGTTCCTCACCAAGCGTGAGTACCAGGCATTGATAAAAGGCGAGGCCTTTCTCTGGAAGGTTCGTTTTGCACTGCACACACTGAACAACCGCCGCGAAGACCGGCTGCTGTTCGATTATCAGCGCACCCTGGCCACTCAGTTTGGCTTTAGAGATAAAGAGGATACGCTTGCCGTTGAGCAGTTCATGCAGATCTACTACCGCAACATTATGCGCCTGAACCGGCTGAATGAGATGTTGCTGCAACACTTTGAAGAGGCCATTCTACTGAAGGATCAGCTGGATGAGCCGGTTCGAATCAATGCACGATTCCAGTCCCGCAATGGTTTTCTGGAGGTAACCCGGGCAGATGTATTTCGCCGCTACCCCATCGCGCTGCTGGAGATCTTCCTGCTCCTGCAACAGAATCCTGCACTGAAAGGCGTCCGCGCCAGCACCATTCGTCTGATACGTCACAACAGGCATCTGATCAACAACAGCTTTCGCAGTAACCTGGGGGCGCGCACGCTCTTCATGGAGATTATGCGGCAACCCCAGGGCATTACCCATGAGCTCAGACGCATGAACAACTACGGCATCCTGGCACGCTATATTCCAGGCTTCCGCAACATTGTTGGCCGCATGCAGTATGACCTGTTCCACGTCTATACGGTTGATGAGCATACACTGGTTGTCATACGCAATCTTCGCCGCTTCGCGGTGCCAGAACATGCCCATGAATACCCGCTGTGCAGCGAAATCATGGACTCCCTGCCCAAACCCGAGCTGCTCTACCTTGCCGGCTTGTTTCACGACATCGGCAAAGGGAGGGGGGGTGACCACTCATCCATCGGCGCAGTCGATGCGCTGGAGTTTTGCCAGCATCACGGCCTCAGTGATTTTGACAGCCAACTGGTCTCCTGGCTGGTAAAAAAACATCTGCTGCTATCAATGACAGCCCAGCGCAAAGATACCAGCGACCCCGATGTCATACAGGATTTTGCCAAAGAGATCGGGGACACTACCCGTCTGGACTATCTCTACCTGCTGACAGTGGCCGATGCACGCGCTACCAACCCGGCACGCTGGAACACCTGGAAAAACGCCCTGCTGCGTGAACTCTATCTGGCCACCAAACAGGCATTGAAGCGGGGCCTGCACAAACCCCAGGTGCTGGATGAGCTGATCAGGGAGAAGCGGGAAGATGCCCTCATGCAGCTGAAAAAAGCAGGCATTTCCCGAAAGTGCGCTGAGCAGCTCTGGTCAACACTGAGCGAAGAGTACTTCCAGCACACCTCGGCAACCGCACTGGCCTGGCAGACCCGGCAGGTTCTGGAGTCCAGCCCTGCCGACCTGCCTCTGGTGCTGCTGCGTCGGCAAACCTCCAGAGGCGGCACCGAGGTTTTCCACTATGGAAAGAGTGTTGACGGCCTGTTTGCGCTGGCAACCACCATACTGGATCAGCTCAATCTCAACATTGTCGAGGCGCGCATTGAAACCGCCAGCACAGGTTATACGCTGAACAGCTATCAGGTGCTGGATAATGGAAAACCCATATCGGGTGAAGATCGCAAACAGGAGATCACCGCCGCGCTAAAGAGTGGGCTCTCTGAAAAAGAGCTGGCAGGACAAAGGGTGTCACGCCGCATCCCTCGCCGGCTCAAGAGCTTTAGCACTCAAACCAAAATAACCTTTTGGCAGGTCCCTGGGCACCAGCTTACCGTTATGAAGCTGATCACAGATGACCGTCCTGGTCTTTTGTCACAAGTAGGCTGGGCCTTTGCCAGCTGCCAAATAAGGCTGCATACCGCAAAAATCGCCACCATTGGTGCTACAGCTGAGGATATTTTCTTCATCACAGACAGCGACAACCGGCCACTCACAGAGTCTGTGCAATTTGACTGCATCAGGGAAACATTGCTGGAAAATCTTGGGGAGGGTAACAGCTGAAGAGGCCGGGCTACTCTGGAAGCCACCTGGTTACGATGGCAGAAGGGCGTTGATCGGCTATCCGAACCTGGCGGTTCATTTCTGAAAATCAATCTGAAGAGGTGCGAGCAATATTCTCTAATCCAGGCCTGTCCAAAAACTCAATCTGCTTGCCGCTGACATCGAGCAGCCCAATAGATTGAAAACGCTTTAAACAGCGACTGACGGTCTCTACTGCAATACCCAGATAACTTGCGATCTGCTGGCGTGACATGGCCAATCGCAGATGTATTGAACAGAAGTCACGCTTGTTAAAGCGATCAGCCAGGTTGAGCAAGAAGGCGGCGATACGTTCATCAGCGGCCTGCCTGGCAGCCAAAAGTGATTGCCGCTGTGCTTGACTGATCTCTCCACCCATAACGCGGATAAGGCTATCCTGGGCATCAACATAACTCTCGCCAAGTTTTGCCAGATCATTGAAATACAACTCGCATATCGAGCCTGGCTCCAAAGCCCTGGCAGAGTATGAGTACTGCTTCTCCTTAATGGCATCAATACCAATCAGCTCACCGGGGAGATGGAAAGCCAGCACCTGCTCTTCACCATCCTCCAGCAGGCGATAACTCATGAAGGTACCTGACTTTACTGCATAGGCAGCATGAAAAGGCTGGCCCGCCCGGAACAGCCCCTCGCCTTTCGGCACCTGCTGCCGGCGCTTGAGTATCTTCGAAACAAGGGATACATCCTCAACACCCAGTATGACATCCTGAATTTCAGAGAAATCACAATTACTGCATGCCACTTCAGAGCAGGAGCTCGGCTTTGACAAGTTATGTTTATTGATAGTCATGAAGTGTAGTTTACAGCCCCCAGCTGGATCACTGCCTTATAGTTATAATAGTAGTGACGCCTCTTCAAGAACCATGCTGGCCTCGTTATTGCTCGCACCTCTCCCATTTGGGTGGGCGCTTAAGATCTGGCAAGTAATATTGTGATATATATCACAATAACAGCGCAAAGACTATTGTTTTGAGTAATATACTCAAGTATATGGCGACCCCCTCAAACAGCCCGGTACAAGGTGACAAAACCAAACAGCATCACCGCAGCACCAGCAATCTGTCGTGTAAGGGGGGAGCGGGTAAATCTTGATACCGCGCCCGCCAAAACCCCCATCAGCATCAGATTCGGTAATGTTCCAAGGCCAAAGGCCAGCATCACCCCTGCCCCATTCAGCACGCCCCCTGCGGCAACGGCGTTGATCAGCATGCTGTAGACCAGCCCACAGGGGAACCACCCCCAAACCATGCCGATCTTAAGCGCCTGCCCAGCTGTCTGCACGGGCAGCAGTTTTTGCCCCAACGGTTCAATGCGCTTCCAGAGACAGGACCCAGCCAGCTCCACGCGGCTTAAGATTCTCCACCACCCTGCAAGATAGAGCCCGAGCAGCACCATAAAGAGCCCTGCAATGCCCAGCAGAATCCGCTGTGCCAGATGAACCGGCATCAGATCTGCAAGCAGCAGACCGATGCCGCCCATGATTGCACCGGCTATAACGTAGCTGCAGATTCGGCCGGCATTGTATGCAATCTGGAACGGGAGCAGTGAAGCAAAGCGGTTGCGCTCAGACTCAGGCAGTCCAAAGGTCAATGCGCTGACGATGCCACCGCACATCCCAACGCAATGCACCCCTCCCAGCAGCCCGACAACCAGCGCACTGATATAGGGCAGCCACAACTCCGGCATGACTGATCCTGGCTACCAGTTCTCTGCAAGCAGTTCAAAGTGCGCCTGCTTGTGCAGGCAGGCCGGGCACAGCTCAGGGGCAACTTCGGCCTCATGCAGGTAGCCACAATTTCTGCAACGCCAGACAACCCTGTTGCCCCGTTTGAATACCCTGCCGGCCTCCAGATTATCTGCGAGCTCTCTGTAGCGCTTGCCATGCTGTCTCTCGGCAATGGCAATGGCCTCAAAGGCCAATGCGATCTGCTCAAAGCCCTCCTCTCTTGCCACCTTGGCAAAGGCCGGGTACATCTCTGCCCATTCGTGCTCCTCGCCTGCAGCCGCAGCCCGAAGGTTATCCAGTGTATTTTTGATCGAGCCAGCGGGAAATGCCTCGGTGATCTCAACATCGCCACCTTCAAGAAACTTAAAGAACCGCTTGGCGTGCTCTCTCTCCTGGTTTGCCGTCTCTTCGAAGATGTCGGCGATCTGCACCAGCCCCTCTTTTTTGGCTACACCGGCATAATAGGTATACCTGTTTCTGGCTTGGGATTCACCTGCAAAGGCGATCAGCAGGTTTTTCTCAGTCTGCGTGCCTTTTATGCTGTCTGACATTCTTTTCTCCTCTATCTTCTTTGGTGATGCTTGAGTGCTGACCAGTATTTGAGTCGGCCTGGTTCAGGTCGCCACTATCTGCCGGGGGCAGCTCGTCATCATCCATCAGGATACGCTGCGCATCCCCTTCCAGATCATCAAACTGCCCACTGCGAGCCGCCCAGAACAGCACTGCTACCGCTACCAGACCAAGGAAGACCATGCCTGGGATCAGGCCATAAATCACATCCATAAACGGGCACCTTCTACTCTATTTGAACAGTGTTCGGATGCGAGCAGCATTTCCAATGACAAGCAGTGAACTGATCGGCATGGCAATGGCCGCTACCAACGGAGTTATCATGGCGGACATCGCCAGTGGCACCATTATAATGTTATAGATGACTGAGATGGCAATATTTTGCCGAATGGTTCGCAGCGTGCGGCGGGAGAGTGCTGCGGCCAGTCGAACCTTTGCCAGCTCGTTGCTCATCAGTACGATATCCGAGCTGGCAATCGAGACATCGGTGCCAGAACCAAGGCTGATGCCCACATCTGCACGCACCAGGGCCGGCGCATCATTGACGCCATCGCCCACCATGGCCACTCTGCCCCCTTGCCGCTGTAGATCGGCAATGGTCTGATCCTTATCCTCCGGCAGAACCTCTGCAATCACCTCCATGCCCCCCAGCCGCTGGGCAATTGTTTCGGCAGTCTGTTGTCGATCACCCGTCAGCAACGTGAGTTTTATTCCATCATGCTTCAACGCTGCCACCAGTTTTGGCGCGTCGGCCCGAACCTGATCCTCGATGCCAATAACAGCAACCTCTTTCCCGTCAATGGCACAGTGCAGCGAGCCGATACCCCGTTCGTCCAGCGCCTGAATCTGTCGCTCAAACTGCTCATTGCGCTGCACTTGATGCTGGTCGAGCCAGGCTGATGTTCCGGCCAGCACCCACTTGCCCTCAACCTGCGCCTTGATGCCAAAGCCGGGGCGATTGATGAAGCCCTTTGCCTCTTTGAGCTCTACTGCTGGTTTGCAGTTTGAGGCGCAATCAAGAATTGCCTCTGCAATAGGGTGCTCCGAGTACTGCTCTGCTGCGGCGATATATTCAAACACTCTCTTAACTTCAGCTGGCATGCCGCCTTCTGATTTGGCCGCTGGAGCCCAGCATGCTGATTCAGTATAGATTGCAGAGAGGCTCATGCGCCCTTCCGTCAAGGTGCCTGTTTTGTCAAAGACAAAATGGTCGATACTGGAGAGCGTCTCCAGCACAGCGCCATTTTTCACCAGGATGCCATTGCGTGCGCCAAGGCCGGAGGCCACGGCAATAGACATTGGCGTGGCAAGCCCAAAGGCACAGGGGCAGGTGATGATCAGCACAGAGGTTGCAGCCATCAAGGCCAGTTCAAAACCGCTATCCTGCCACAGCATAAAGGTCAGCGTGGCCAGGCCCAGCGTCGCCAGCACAAACCAGGGGACAATGCGATCAGCAACGCGCTGAATCGGCGCCTTGCTGGCCTGCGCCTCTTCCACCAGACGAATAATGCGCCCCAGCGCGGTATCTTTCAGCACCCCCTCCACCCGCAGCTTCAGCATGCCATGGCCATTGATGGTGCCCGCAGAGAGATGATCCCCCTGCACCTTGGTGACAGGTTCAAACTCACCTGTCAGCATCGCCTCATCCACGCTGCTCTGCCCTTCGAGAATAACGCCATCAACGGCTATTTTGTCCCCTGGTTTTACCAGCACCGTCTCACCAGGCACTACCGAACGAACAGGCACGATCACCTCTTTGCCGTCGCGCAGCACAGTTGCCACTCTGGGCTGGAGATCGAGCAGCCGCTGGGTTGATGCGACGGCCTGCCGTTTCGAGATGGCCTCAAGGTAACGCCCCACCAGAATGACAAAGATGAAGTTCACAACCGTGTCATAGTAGACATCACCCATCGTAGTACCCGACAGGGTGACATAGAGTGAATAGAGATAGGTAATGGTTGCGCCAATTGCAATCGGCAGATCCATATCCAGATGCAGGTTGCGCAGCCCTCTCCAGGCGCCTTTAAAGAAGGGAAGACCGGAATAGAAGAGGGTGGGAGTGGCAATAGCAAAGCCGATCCAGTGAAACATCTCGCGGAACTCGCCCTTATCTGCGCCACTGTAGAGTGCTATAGAAATCCACAGTAGGTTCATCATGGCAAAACCGGCAAATGCCATGCGGTAGAGGAGGTTTCGATTCTGCCGTTGCAGTGCGCCTTCCGCCGCTTCAGGGTCAAAAGGGACTGCTGAGTAGCCAATCTGCCCCAGTTGCTGAAGGATTTTGGAGAGTTGCAGCCGGCTGTTGTCCCATTCAACAAACAGCCGCTTGCCCGAAAGGTTTACCGCTGCCCTGGTGATGCCAGGCACTCTTTTAAGCGTATGTTCAATCAACCAGACACAGGCTGCGCAGTGGATGCCTTCAACCAGGAGATGGATCTCTCTGTGCTCTCCCAGTTCATGAACATACTCCTCCTGAACGGCATCCAGATCATAAATGGCAATATCTTCAGGCAACTCTGGCGGGGGCGCCAGCACGCCATTTTCTGGTGTTCGTTTATAAAACCCTTCAAGCCCTGCCTGAAAAATAGCTTCACAGACAGATCTGCATCCATTGCAACAGAACAGATGATCCTGCCCCTTGATGGCTGCCTGGATTGTACCTTTTTCAGGCAACGGCAGTTGGCAGTGAAAGCAGCCTGCTTCTGCCAAGGATGGCTCGCCATTGATGGCATACGCAGTGCTGTTAGCCACAGGGTAGAACCGGCAATCTATAACTTATGCAGTTGCGGCTGTTTTATCCCTTACTCCCCAGCTGCAACAACCAGACGAAGCGCCTCGTTATACTCCTCACCCTCTTTCTGCACGCTGACCAGAATATCCCATACGCCTTTAAGCGTGAAAGTCACGTCAGCCTGATAAAGGCCGTTGCCTGCCGCCTGCATAGGCAGTGAAAAATCCGCTTTTGCATCAGAAGGGCGGTAGGCGTAAAAAACAACGCGGTCAGGGTTGACGGCCCCACCCTCTTTTGTGGCCAGTGTGAATTCAATAGTGGCTGGTTTGTTCAGTGGCAGCTCTTCAGGGGCCGAGATATGCATCTTCCAACCAGGATCTTTTGCCATCCGCGCCAGCATATTTTTTTCGTAGTGCTGTCCACGGTCATAGTAATCTTCAACCACCAGCCCCGGGTTTCCATCAACGGCAAAGTAGATCATGGTGAAGTTTGCCGTTACAACAGTGGCAAGAATGGAAAACCAGGCCAATACCCATGGACTGCGCCAGGCGGATTGATGTGGATCTGTAGCTGTATGCGTCATGGTTATCACCTCTTCGGCCCAATGAAAACGCTTTCCCGATGGCTGGAAAACGGCTCCTTTGAGTCCACAGTTTCAATATGAAAAATGATGGGTTGGGTTTCCACAGTAAGGTTTTTTCTGGCAACACGCACATAGGTCGTTATTGGCGTCACGGTGCCATGTTGCGCTACAAGCAGCCGGTTACTTGTAATTTTAAGCCCCTTTGGCCCCGTTGCACTGATTTTTACCTGCACATCATCTGCCAGCTTGTTCAGAATTTTGAGCGTGTATTTATTCTGGATAGAGCCATCACTCTGTAGTACGTAAAGCGGTTGCCGTGCATGCAGTACCTTTAGATCCACAGCATCAATGCTGCTGAGGCCATAAAAAATACCCAGTAGCGCTGCAAACATGATCAGGCTGGTTATAACAATGCGGGGTTGTTTGTAGACCGGTGGACAGGCCTTGCCCTCAAGGCCATTCAATGACTCATAGCGAATCAGGCCACGAGGCCGCCCTACTTTGTCCATTACCATGTCACATGCATCTATGCACAAAGCACACATGATGCACCCTTCCTGTTGCCCTCTGCGAATATCAATGCCGGTAGGACATACCGCCACACACTGGTTGCAGTCCACACAGTCCCCCGCCTGCTGCCCGTCAGCATCGCTCTTTTTCCTGCGGCTGCGCGGTTCCCCACGATGAAAATCATAGGTGGGAATAATGGATGTTACATCTACCAGCGTCCCCTGAATACGGGCATAGGGACAGACCCACATGCAGACCTGCTCGCGCATAAAACCAGCCAAAAGATAGGTGCATACGGTAAACAGCAAAATCGTAATCCAGGCCGCCGAAGACAGCTGAAACTGAAACAGGTTGCCCCACAACGCATAGGCGTCAGTAAACCAGGCTACAAAGCTGATGCCGGTCCATATTGCAATCAGCATCCATAGTGTGTGTTTGCCAAGTTTTTTGCCAAACTTGTTGAGATCCATTGGCGCCTTGTCCAATGCTCTTCGTTGTTGCGGTGTGCCTTCGAACCTCTCCTCTATCAAGGTATAGATATCTGTCCACACAGTCTGAAAACAGAGAAATCCACACCATACCCGTCCAGAAAATGCAGTTACTGCAAACAGCAGTATTGCCAAAAACAGCAGCAGCAGGGCGAGCATCCACAGATCCTGGGGAAGGATTGTGACATTAAAGAGGTGGAACTGGCGGTCAGGAATATCCCAAAGGATCGCTTGCCGACCGTTCCAGCGCAGATAAGGCCCAAAGAACAGCAGCAACCAGAGTGAGTTGCCGAGCCACTTGATGGTGCGCCACTTCCCCCCCATCCGTTTTGCATGGATAGTTTCATCACCGGCATTGACATGCCACTGCTCTGCCTCTTCCAGCAGGTCATCAATTGCTGCAAGGTGTGATGGGGAGGGCTGTTTGCTCACATGGGATCCTGTTGAGTTACATCTTCACTAATTGACTTGGAGGCAGGCCAAACAGCCCACTGCCTTTTACTATTGAGCCTATCACACAGCGGATAGCAACCCAAAAAGCCTATCAGGATTTGGATATACGGCTTGAAAATTTACGGCGCCTGCAAAGCACAGGCGCCATAATTTTTAACACAGATTGCTATTGACCCAATCTGTAAACATACACTGCTAATTTTTTGATTTCATTAGCAGACAGTTTGTCACCAAAGGCTGGCATTATGGCTTCACGACTTTCCGGGTCGCTTGGAAAATTCACACCATGCGCAATGGTACGCTTTGCACTCTCTATACCACCTGGTGCAAAACGCCAGACGCTGTCGGTCAGATTAACTGCGCCCATCGCCTGATTGCCCGTGCCCGTCATGCCATGACAGGCAAAGCAGGCATTGGCCATAAACAGCGCTTTTCCGGCTGGGTCATCCTTCCCCTCGCTCAGACCTACGACATAGTTTGCCAGTGTATCAATCTGCTCGGCAGAGAGTTTGCTGTTATGTGCAGGCATCATGCCCCGGCGACCTTTGGCGATGGTCTCTTCAATCTTCTCGGTAGAGCCGCCATAGAGCCAGACGTCATCCGCAATTACAGGAAACCCCGGGGCACCCTGACCGCCGGAGCCATGGCATGCAGCGCAGTTGTCGCCATAAAGCACCTTCACAGAGGCAACGGTGTAATCAGAGAGACCAGGGTCGGCCAGGATCTGTTCCGCTGTCATCCCCTTGATCTGATCCTCATATTTGGCACGAATCGCCTCCACCTCGGCCATCCCTTCCTTGAACTCTTCAATCGCAGTCCACCCCATCAGGCCGGGTGGCGGCTTGTCTCCAATTGGAAGAGAGGGGTAGATCACCACATAAATCAGCACCCAGGCACAGCTGGCCCACCATGAGAGCATCCACCAGCGTGGAATGGGGTTGGCCAACTCACGAATGTTGTCGTCCCATATATGCCCGGTGTTGTTTTCACCTGGAAAAGGGTTCTTATCCGCCATGTTTTTCTCCATCATCTAGTTGGTCATCATCCAGAGGGATAAAGCGTTGAGCTTCAAGTTTCTCCCTGTTCTTTGGATAAAGAGCATAAATGTAAGCAGCAAGTATCAGGAGGAAGACCACCACGGTGAGGATTACACCTACCCAGTCATTGGTGGTCATTGCCGCCCAATCCGTATAAAAGTACTCGCCAGGGCTATTCACGGTAAGCCTTGCTATCGTCAAGTTTAACCATGGTGCCCAACACTTGAAGATAGGCTACCATGGCATCCATCTCAGTTTTGCCTTTGGTCTCTTCCAGTGCAGCAGCAAAGTCCGCTTCCGTGTAAGGGACGCCTACGGCCGCAAGGCCGCGCATGTTGGAGGCAATCTCTTCCGGATCCAGCTCGTTCTCATCCAGCCAGGGATAGTTCGGCATGACCGACTCCGGCACCACCGAGCGTGGCGCTCGCAGATGTTTTCTATGCCATATATCCGAGTATTTGCCGCCCACTCGTGCCAGGTCTGGCCCGGTTCGTTTGGAACCCCACTGGAAGGGATGGTCAAACATGGACTCAGAGGCCAGGGAGTAGTGTCCATAGCGCTCCTTTTCATCCCGGAAAGGGCGGATCATCTGTGAGTGACAGAGGTAGCAGCCTTCACGGATGTAGACATCGCGGCCTGCGACCTCCAGCGGACGGTTAGGACGAATACCATCACCCGGCTTCCATTCGGACAGAGGGCGCTTTCCAACACCATCCCAGACAATCTCTGGATACTTGTTGTGCTCAAAAGTGCTCTTCATATAGAACAGCGGCACAATCTCTACGATGCCACCGACAGAGACCACAATGGCCGTCATCAGCACCAGGGCCCAGATATTTGTCTCGGCCCACTTCTGGAGACCTTTTGATTCTGTTTTTGTAGACATGACTTGAATCTCCTCCTATGCAGTCGCTGTAGCCAATGATGCAGTGCGCGCCTGCTCAACGCGACCCTCTGCCATAGATTGACGAACGGTCATGATGACGTTGTATAGCATCACCGCAGCACCCAGGAGGAAGATCCCGCCTCCCACCGCTCGCATGGCATAGTAAGGATGCATCGCCTCGACAGACTCGGCAAAGGTGTAGGCCAGGGTGCCATAGTCATCATACGCCCGCCACATCAGGCCCTGCATGATGCCGGAGACCCACATGGCGACCACATAGATCACGGTACCAATGGTGGCCATCCAGAAATGCAGGTTGATCAGCTTCACAGAGTACATCTCGGTGTGAAAGCAGCGGGTGACCAAATGATAGAGCGCACCGATACCGATCATAGCCACCCAACCCAGGGCACCTGAATGCACATGACCCACAGTCCAGTCTGTGTAGTGCGAGAGCGCATTTACTGTCTTGATCGACATGACGGGGCCTTCAAAGGTAGACATCGCATAGAAGGCCAGTGACATGATCATAAAGCGCAGCACATAGTCTGTACGCAGCTTATCCCAGGCGCCGGAGAGGGTCATCATGCCGTTCAATGCACCACCCCAGGACGGGATGATCATAGCCAGTGAGATGGCTGCCCCCAGAGAACCCGTCCAGTCAGGCAACGCGGTGTACTGAAGGTGATGAGCACCCAGCCAGACATAACCAAACGAGAGCGCCCAGAAGTGGATAACAGAGAGCCTGTAAGAGTAGACAGGGCGGTTGGCCTGCTTTGGCACAAAGTAATACATAATGCCCAGGAAGCCTGCCGTCAGATAGAACCCCACCGCATTGTGCCCCCACCACCACTGGATCATGGCATCCTGCACGCCTGCAAAGATAGAGTAGGACTTAAACATGCTGACCGGGATGGCCAGGCTGTTGACCACGTGCAGATAGGTGATCATGATCATCATGCTAAGGAAGAACCAGTTCGACACATAGATGTGCGAGCTCTTGCGATTGGCGATGGTCATCACAAAATTGAACATATAAGAGAGCCAGACCACAGCAATCAGGATGTCAATGGGCCACTCCAGCTCGGCATACTCCTTGCTCTGGGTCAGGCCCAGTGGCAGCGTGATCACTGCCAGCACGATCACCAGGTTCCAGCCCCAGAATGTAAACCAGGCCATCTTATCGCTCCACAGGCGTACACCGCAGGTGCGCTGCACGCTATAGAAGGCCGTCGCCATAAGCGTACAGCCACCAAAGGCGAAGATAACCGCATTGGTATGAACCGGGCGTAACCGCCCAAAAGATAGATATGGACTATCAAAATTAAGTACTGGCCACGCTAGCTCCGAGGCGATATACACCCCGACCAACGCACCTACCACAAGGTAGACTACCGCCATGACGGCGAACCAGCGCACAACATCTAGGTTGTACTTTTGTTCTGCTGTGGCGTCCATGAACCCCCCCTCTTGATTGGATTCGTTGTTGAAGTAACGACCAAACAACTGATAGCTTGGTCAAAGATGGATCATTCCGAGGCGTATATCACGATAATTCATGATATTTGTCAATATTTTTTGATGCCAAATTAGCAAGAAATTTAGACCTGCTCTGGCAGCAGCAATTATTTATCTTTAATTACAGTCACTTACTCACTATTTTTTATAAATGACTTCTGGGAGAAGAGAATGACCATCCAGGCCCTTGGTTATCCAGCAGGTGCAGGCTGTTAGAAAAAAGGGGGTAAGGCTAGGAGCCTGTCGGACTTAGGTGGATTGTAGCGAGGGAGTGGGAGAGTGAGCGCAAATATTTCCGGTTTTGAGGCGCATAGTGGGTCTACGCAACGAAAAACCGGGGATATTTGAGCCGCTCTCCCACTTCCGCAGCCAGTTCATCCTAAGTCTGACAGGCTCCTAGCCTTACC
>WFXD01000110.1 GCA_015490795.1 Gammaproteobacteria bacterium | reverse complement strand
GGTTATGAGTGATTTTGCGCTATTTTATAAAGTTAACCGGACAGCAGTGATTTATTTATTAATAGATCCTAATTTTCTGACATGTCAGGTTTCCGAGATGTCAGAAAATTAGGATCTCTGGGACTGGGTTAGTGGGGGTAAGTCTTTTCAGAGATCCTGAAATCCAGGATCTCGGGATCTCTAAAGGATGGGCGGGCTTGCGGTTGTCAGCCGGTATAGCAAACTTTAAGCTGGTTGGGTGTGGTGGTTTGATGCGTTAGTTAAATCTTGGCGCGGTTTCTTTATTAGTGGTGTTTTTTAATTAAATATGTTTTATTAGCAATCGTCGCTAATAAAATTCGTTTCTACTTCTTTAATTAGCGGCCTGGATTAAGGTTAAACGCTTTCAAGCAGCAGGGCTGACCATGAGGAAGATAAGGGAAACCGGGAGTTATATCGCCTGTTCTACATCGGGTGAGTGTTACAAGGCTTATGTGCCTGCCCCTTTGCCGCCAGAGCCGCCGCTCAATATGGAGGGTCTGAGCAATCTTCTGGCTGAGGCCAGTACCGCTTTAGGTCGGCTCGATGGGCTGGCTGGATTTTTGCCCGATGTCTCGCTTTTCATTTACATGTATGTTCGCAAGGAGGCGGTTTTATCCTCCCAGATCGAGGGTACGCAATCCACACTCTCTGATCTTTTGCTGTATGAGAACAGGCAAGCGCCTGGTGTGCCTCTTGAGGATGTGCAGGAGGTTTCCAACTATGTGGCTGGATTGAATCATGGCCTTGACCGCATACGGGAGGGTTTCCCGCTCTGCTTGAGGCTTTTGCGCGAAATCCATGAGATCCTGCTTTCCGGTGGTCGGGGCAATGCCAAGCGCCCTGGTGAATTTCGCAAGTCACAAAACTGGATTGGCGGCTCGCGCCCTGGTAATGCGCGTTTTGTTCCGCCGCCGCCAGAATATCTGGGTGAAGCGTTGGGCGCGCTTGAGAAATTCCTGCACGATGATGGGCGCACGCCGGTGCTGATTAAAGCTGCGCTGGCGCATCTTCAGTTTGAAACCATCCACCCGTTTTTAGATGGAAATGGGCGGATTGGACGGCTTTTGATTGCGCTATTGCTTTGTGTGCAGGGGGTGCTCAAAGAGCCTATTTTGTATCTTTCGCTCTATTTCAAAACCCGGCGCTCCGATTATTATGACCAGCTCCAGCGGGTGCGTGAAACGGGAGATTGGGAGGAGTGGGTGCGGTTTTTCCTGATGGGCGTTATTGAAACAGCGGGGCAAGGGGTGGCTGCCGCCAGAAATATCCTTGATTTGTTTGAAAAGGATCGTGCGCGCATAGAGGGGTTGAATGCGGTTTCTCCTGCATTGCTGAAGGTTTTTACAGATTTGCAGAAGAGGCCTGTAACGTCGGCCAAAGAGATCGCCGCCAGGACAGGCTTAACCCTCCCGACTGTGAACACGGCTTTGAAGAGGCTTGCATCTATCGGTGTTGCAGAGGAGATCACAGGTCGCCAGCGGGATCGCGTGTTTGCCTACAAAGAATACCTGGGTATTTTGCAGCAGGAGCCTGTGAAATAGTGGGTGACACTGTGCATGTGGCGGTAATAATGACGGTAATGAATTTTTTAAAAAATTATTTAATTGCAATTAAAACAATTAGATATGTAATGAATTCAATAGTACCCGTAGCTACCAATTCAGTATCCAGCGAAATGCAGTATCGTCATAAGCCCGCGTAACAGCGGGCTTTTTTGTCTCTTGCCGTCAAGCTCGATGGTAAGGGTGGTTTTTCAGCAGGCTCCAGGCGCGATAGAGCTGTTCGGCAACCACTATGCGCACCAGCGGATGGGGCATGGTCAGTGCCGATAGTGACCAGCGCCCATCGGCGCGTTGCAGGCAGCTGTCGGCCAGCCCTTCAGGGCCGCCGACCAGCAGTGCCAGGTCGCGCCCATCGCTCATCCAGCCTGACAGTTTTTCCGAAAGCTGCTCCGTGCTCCAGCTCTTGCCTTTTACATCCAGTGCCAGCACTTGGCACCCTTTGGGGATGGCCGCCAGTATGCGCTCGCCCTCATCCCGCAGGGCGCGTGCTATATCTGCCCCTTTGCCGCGCCGACCGGGGGGGATCTCCAGCAGCCGGAGGGCGCACTCTGCGGGCATGCGTTTGGCATACTCGCTGTATCCCTCCTGAACCCAGCGGGGCATCCGCTGGCCTACGCAGATAAAGTGGATATTCATTTAGGGGCTACTCTTCGCTGTCACTGCGCATCATCAAGCTGCGCAGCTCACGCATGGCGACGGAGAGCATCGCCAGGTCGCGGCTGCTGCTGCTGCGAATATCTGCCAGCAGGTGTTGGCAGTGGTTGACGGCGGTTGCATTCTGCTCCAGCCAGTGGGTTACCCGCCCCTTGATGCTGCGGATATGCCGGGTCTGTTCCAGTGCCGACTGGGTCAGTGCGCGCAGCTCCATGTAGAGGTCGTAACGGAGCGCCATGCGTGCCTTGCGCTGCCAGTAGTTGGTGCGTGGCAGCTCCTGTATGCGGTCACGCAGCCAGAAGAGTTCCAGGGCGAAGCCGAGTTTAAAGTAGAGATCCGTCGCCTCTTTGGGGTTGGCCGCTGCGGTTGATGAGCTGATCTCCAGCAGGTTCAGGGTGGGGTAGGCGGCCTCCAGGGATGCAATGTGGCGCGCCAGCTCCCGGGGTACGCCGGCCTTGCTGTACTGGCGCACCCTTTTTTGGAACTGCCCGCGCGCCTCACCCTCCAATACCCTGGGGATGCGGTCGACCACCTGGGTGGCACCCTCACGGTACTGGTTTATGGTGGCGGCGATATCGAGCGGGTGACGACGGTTGCGCAGCAGCCAGAGGGTGGAGTGGTCGTGCAGCCGCCGGATTTCGATCAACATGTCGAGCTGTACCTGGGTGGGCACCCGGTTATCCAGTGCGGCAATCTCTTTCCATAGCTTGCGCACCTGGAAGATCTCCCGTGCTGCGGTATAGGCGCGGGCAATCTCGGCGGCATGTTCGCCGGTCTCATCCTGCATCCGCAGGATGAAGGTGCTGCCCATGCGGTTGACCAGGCTGTTGGTGATCTGGGTGGCGATGATCTCCCGCTTGAGCGGATGGCGCTGCATATATTCGGTGTAGCGCTCCTGCATGGGGCTGGGGAAGTATTTGATCAGCTCCGCTGCCAGGTAGCTGTCTTCGCAGATGTCGGAGCTGCACAGCTCTTCGAACAGTTTTATTTTGCTGTAGGCCAGCAGCACGGCAAGCTCGGGGCGGGTCAGCCCCTCTCCGGCTTTCTCCCGCTTGGCCAGGAGGTTGTCGTCGGGCAGATGCTCCAGCTTGCGTTTCAGGCGGCCCTCCCGCTCCAGTATCCGGATCAGCCGGATATGCTCAAACGGCATCAGATTGGCCTGGATGGCCCCCATGCTCAGTGTCTGGGTTTGCAGGTAGTTGTGCTGCAATACCAGTGCGGAGACCTCATCGGTCATCTGGGTCAACAGCTGGTTGCGCTGTTTGAGGGTCATGTCACCGGCATGCACCACCTGGTTGAGCAGGATCTTGATGTTGACCTCGTGGTCGGAGCAGTCCACGCCGCCGGCGTTGTCGATAAAGTCGGCATTGATCAGGCCGCCCTGGCGGGCATATTCGACCCTGGCCAGCTGTGTCAGCCCCAGGTTGCCGCCCTCACCCACGATGTGGCATCGCAGTTCGCAGGCATTCACCCGCAGTGGGTCATTGATGCGGTCGCCCACATCGGCATGGTGCTCTTCCGTTGCTTTGACATAGGTGCCAATGCCGCCATTCCACAGCAGATCTACCGGCGCCTTGAGTATGGCCTGGATCAGCGCATTGGGGGTGAGGCGGCTGCTGTCGATCCCCAGCGCTTGCTGTGCCTCGCTGCTGAGGTGGATGGATTTGGCGCTGCGGGAGTAGATGCCTCCGCCTGTGGAGAGGGCTGTCTTTTCATAATCGGACCAGCTGGAGCGTGGCAGCCGGAACAGTCGTTCACGCTCTTTGAAGGAGTGTCTGGGGTCGGGGTTGGGGTCGATAAAGATGTGCTGATGGTTAAAGGCGGCCAGCAGTTTGATCTTCTGTGACAGCAGCATGCCGTTGCCGAAGACATCGCCCGCCATGTCGCCGATGCCGACTACGGTGATCTCCTGGTTCTGGCAGTCGATGCCACGCTCGCCAAACAGCCGCTTGACCGACTCCCAGCTGCCACGGGCGGTGATCCCCATCTTTTTGTGGTCGTAGCCGGTAGAGCCACCGGAGGCGAAGCCATCCCCCAGCCAGAAGCCATACTCTTCAGCCACCTCATTGGCAATATCTGAAAAGGCGGCGGTGCCTTTATCGGCGGCCACTACCAGGTAGGTATCATCCCCGTCGTAGCGCACCATGTGCGGTGGGGTCACTATGGGGCCATCCAGCAGGTTGTCGGTGAGGTCCAGCATGCCGCAGATGAAGGTGCGGTAGCAGCGCACCACCTCCTCCTGGATGACATCCCGGTTCTGACTGTCGGGCAGACATTTGGGGACAAAGCCGCCCTTGGCGCCGACCGGCACGATGACGGCATTTTTGACCATCTGTGCCTTCATCAGCCCCAGGATCTCGGTGCGGAAATCCTCCCGCCGGTCGGACCAGCGCAGGCCGCCACGCGCCACCGGGCCGCCGCGCAGGTGTACCCCCTCGACGGTGGGGGAGTAGACGAAGATCTCGAACATCGGCCTGGGCAGCGGCAGATCCGGTACCCTGGAGGGGTCCAGTTTGAAGGAGAGGTAGGGTTTGGGTTGCCCATCACCATCCTGCTGGAAGTAGTTGGTGCGCAGCATCGCCTGGATGACGGCCAGGTAACGGCGCAGGATGCGGTCCTGATCCAGATTGGAGACGGTATCGAAGGCGGCTTCAATCTGCCTGGTCAGCTTTTCGACGGCCTTGGCTGCATTGCGCTGGGCATCGGGGTCAAAGCGGGCAAGGAAGAGGCGCGCCAGCAGCCCCGCAATGTGCGGGTTTTGTGCCAGGGTGTTGGTCATATAACTCTGGCTGAAGGGCGCCTGGGTCTGGAGCAGGTATTTGCAGATGGCGCGCAGCACCACCACTGGCCGCCAATCCAGCCTGGCTGCAAGCAGCAGACGGTTGAAGCCATCATTTTCGATCTCGCCGGAGCAGATGCGCGCAAAGGCGTTTTGGAAGTTCTCTTTGACCGCCAGCACCTCTACCTCGGTACCCTGGCTGGCCATCATGTCGAAATCAAGAATCCAGTAGGGGCAATCGCTGGCTGACTCGATGGTGTAGGGTCGGGCGCCCAGCACGCGCAGCCCCATCCGCTCCAGCATGGGCAGGACATCCGACAGCGCCATCGGGCGGCAACTGCCATAGACCTTGAAACGCAGCAGATCATCGCCTCCCTCTATCGGGCGGTAGAGGTGGGTGGCCAGCTGGCCATCCCCGCCAATCTTCTCCAGGTACCGAATATCCAGCACGGCGGCGTGTGGGGTGAAGTCATCCTTGTAGGCGGCGGGGAAGGCCTGGGTATATTTATAGGCCAGTTGCAGGCCATGGCCTTCGCCAAACTGTTCATGCAGGGCGATGTGCAGCTCATCGTTCCATGAGAGCATCGCCTCTGCCAGGCGCGCCTCCAGCTCCGGGCTGTCATACTCGGGAGCCTCATCCGGCCGGGTGTGCACAATAAAGTGTACGCGGGCAAACAGGGAGGTGGAGAACTGTATGTCAAACTCGGCGCTCTGACCGTTCAGTGCCTGTAGCAGAATATCCTCAATCTTGAGTCGCAGTTCGGTGTTGTAGTGGTCTCTTGGGACATAGACAAAGGCGCTGATAAAACGGCCAAACGGGTCGCGCCGCAGAAACAGGCTGAGCCGGTGGCGCTCCTGCACCTGCAGGATGCCTAGCGCAATCTCCAGCAGCTCATCCTCGCTGATCTGAAACATCTCATCGCGCGGGAAGGTGGCCAGTATGTGCTGCATCGCTTTGCCGCCATGGCTGTTGTGCCGCAGCCTGGATCGCTCCATCACGCGCACCACCTTGCGCCGCAGGATGGGGATTTCGCTCAGCAGGGTATTGTAGACGGTGGAGCTGTAGAGCCCGACAAAGCGCCACTCGCCCACCACTTTGCCGCTCTCGTCAAACCGCCTGATGCCGAGATAGTCCAGGTGCGCCGGGCGGTGTACCGGCGAATGGGCGGTGGTTTTGCTGATGATCAGCAGATTGCGGGGTGCGGCTGCGTGGCATTGAGGTGGCGGGATCTGGGCAAAGCTCTGTGAGAGGTGATCCGCCTGGGTGCCGCGAAAGATGCCCAGCTCTGACCCTTCGACCAGGCGTAGCAGATCCTCTCCACCTTCATCCACCAGGTCATAGGCGCAAAAGCCGATAAAGGTGAAGTGGTTGTCCTCCAGCCAGTGCAGAAAGGTCAGCACCTCGCTCTTCTCTTCTGCAGGCAGCGGTAACTGCTGTGCCTCCAGGGTAGTGGCAATCGCTTTGATCCGGGCGCACAGTGGCCGCCAGTCCTCTACCACCAGGCGTACATCATTCAGGGTGCGCTCAACCCCGGCATGCAGCGCCGCCAACTCTTCGGGGGCTGTCTGGCGATCAACCTCAAAGCGCATGACCGCCTCGGTGGTATGGCCTTTTTTCTCGGCGTTGGGCGGGGCAATTGCGGTGATGTGGCCTGCATCGTTGCGCTGTATGCTGATCACGGGGTGCAGGGTGACGTGGATGGTGACCCCCTGCCGCACCAGGCAGATGTTCAGCGAGTCAACCAGAAAGGGCATGTCATCGGTGACAACTTCAATGACCGTATGTGGAGACTGCCAGCTGTGCTCTTCGTAGACCGGGTTGTAGACGTGGATGAGGGGGGTGCCGGGTTTGCGGCGCCCTACCAGGTGCCAGTGGCTTAGCAGGCTGCCATAGAGGTTCTCCAGCGAGAGGCTCAGCAGCTCCTCTGCGGCACTACGGGCGTAGTAGAGTCTGGCAAAATGGATGACGGGTTCAATCTCGTGTTTGGGCAGACGCTCCTGAAGCAGCCCGACAAGGCGGTCGATAACGGCCTCTTTTTCCCGCAGATGTGCTGTTGTCATAAGCCGCCTTTATGTCATCGTGAAAAAGTATTGATAAATCTGAAAACAGATATGGTCAGCGCCAGAAGGGTTGCCGCTGTAATGAGCAGATAGAGCATAGGCCAGCCAATGGTATCATCAATAAATGCGTACAGGCGCTCTCTGAGCGTTAAAGACTCCGTTGCAGGGGGGGGCGGACGCTGCCCCTGGCTTGCTACAGCAGGCTGCTGAGGTGCGCGCGCTGTTTGGTAGACAGCTCCTGGGGAGGCATGGTGATTGCCATAGTTGTGGCTGAAAATGTTCTCTACAACAAAGTCGCCCACACCAAAAACCGAAAAATGCCGGACTCCTGATTCATCCTGCCAGGGCTCTGTGATGGCGAGCAGTTGTTCGGCCTGCCCCTCATCCAGTGATAGCTTGAGCAGGTGTTTCACTAAGCCCAATGAGCCTCCCTGGTTGCCTCTCTGATCTTGAGCCGGTTCACCACCGGCGCCGTTTATAAAGAGCCGGAGTGCATCCTCAACGGTTATGGATGTCGTATTGCTGTAGGTGCCTTCATAATCGCCGGTGGGACTGCTCTCGTGGTATAAAATCCCGTTCCGTTTTTGATCCAGCCGGTCTGCACTCTGCCAGCCGCTCCACTCCTCTACCGGGGAGCCGGGTCTGCTGCTGTATGGTTCGAGCTCTGTGTGAGGGGGGCGGGTGTCGGTAGGGCGGGGTGCCCGCAGCAACCGCCTCTCGATGTAGTCGGGGATTATCCTCTCTGCATAGGGTGTGTTTTGTTTTTCTGGTACAGAATCAATATATTGATTCTGTACGGGGAGTGTATCCAGAGTGATTGCCAAAGCACTGCCAAGCAGGCAGCTTTGCGCTATCACTCCAAAGTAAAGCCCAGCCCTGGCTATAGAAAGTGTGTTTTTCTTTTTAGAAGTCATTATCTCATCGGATCTACATGAAGGCGAGCCGATATGTCGCCAACCCAGGCATCTGCCAGAGGAGTCCGGCCATGAGCCCAGGATGAAAAACTGTGCATTATAGCAGGCGATGCCACCAAGGCCCGCCAGGAGTCCGACAGGCTCCTAGAGATCAACCCTGGTTACAACAGGGCTTTCATGGCAGAAAAATCAGCGGTTTTACGGATGCGGCTGAAACAGTGCTGCGCTTCAATATAGTCTCGTTTCAGATAGACCAGCCACTGTTTGATGCGCATGCCAATGTGTCTGTCCTTAACATCCTCCTCCATTGAACTCCCCATCTGTAGCAGCAGGGGGCGAATATCATCCCACCCCATCGGTTTGTAATCGATACCCTGCTGGTGGCATCTGATCTGCTTTGCCAGATCCGGCTTTGCAACAGCGCCCCGGCCAATCATGACATCATCACAACCGCTGATTTGGCGGCAGTGCAGATAGTCTTCAACACTGTTGATGTCACCGTTGGCTACCACTGGGATATCTGTATTTTCATTGATACGCGCCAGCCACTCCCAGCGCGCCGGGGCGCTGTACCCGTCGAGCCGGGTGCGTGCATGTACGGTGATGGAATCGGCGCCGGCCTCTTGCACGGCGAGTGCATTGTCTACGGCAAGGTCTGTGTTCTCATAGCCCAGCCGCAGCTTGGCAGTGACCGGGATGCGGGCTGCAACAGCCAGGCGACACGCCTTTACAATGGCGTAAAGGCGTGTCGGGTCTTTCAATAAAACCGCTCCGCCTGCCTTGCGGTTTACCTGGCGTGAAGGGCAGCCGAAGTTGATGTCGATGGCGGGTGCGCCCAAATCAGCTGCCTTGCTGGCGTTGATGGCCATGGTTTCGGGATGACCACCCAGCAGCTGAACCGTGACGGGGGTGCCTGATGGCGTTGCCCCGCCGGTATGTAACTCGGGAGCGATGCGGTGAAAAACCTTCTTTGGGAGCCGCTGATCTGTGACACGAATAAACTCTGATACGCAGCTGTGGTATCCGCCAATGGCGGTCAGGGTGTCACGCATGCGATGATCGACCACCCCCTCCATGGGCGCCAGCATAATCTTCATTGGCAGCGGCAGCTATGGGGGGGTGGTTCGATCCGGCAGGCTGCTCAGGCCGCTTTGCTGGCCTGTGTAAAGCAGTCATCACGCCAAAGACAGTCTGCCTGGCTGCATGCCTGCTGGCGTGCGGAAGCGAAGCAATCAAAGTTCCCTTCCTGCAGCTGGATGGATTTAATGAGGCCAGCCTTGGTGCGCTTCAGTGGTTTTACCCCCCGAGCCTTGGCTATGGTGCGAATCTCTTTCATCTTCATGCTGTTTTTCCTTAACCTGTTTGCGGACAATATCCACCCCCACACAGTGGGGGCTTGCGGTAAAAAAACCGTTGACTGTCTGTGAATATCACCAGGATGTCAAGCGCTGGTTGCCCGCAGTCGGGTTTTTCCACACCTTCATTTTTCCGTGATCCGATACCACAGGCGCCCCACATACTCATGTATTGCCCAGTAGCTGGCCAGAAAGTCGCTGGCATCAGGCAGCCAATCCCGAAAATGCTCCTCGTCGTCATCTTTGTACTGGAATGAGGTGGGGGCAGGTGCTGCATTTACCCCGGCCTTTATCATCGCCTCCATTGCCCGTGGCATGTGCCAGGCGTGGGTGACCAGCAGGATGCGGCTGATCCCCAGTCGATCCAGCACCACCTTTGTCAATTGGGCGTTTTCGCGTGTGGTGCGGCTGACATCTTCCACTGCGGCAACCTTTACGTTGAATTCGTTCTTTAGTATATCCCGCGCCAGCCAGGCCTCTGGTGCCCCTTCGGTGATGACGACCCCGCCACTGGGGATGATGGGCAGCCCGGTGCGCCGCGCCAGCCAGGCAGCATACCGCAGCCGCTCCAGGTGCAGGGATCTGATGCTGTCTCCGCCATACTCGGGTGCATCCAGATAGCGGCCGCCACCCAATACGACAATGGCCTCTGCACCGGAGGCCCTTGCCTCTCCGGTCGAGAGCGCCGGGTAGGTCTCCAGCCCTGACATCAGCAGCCCGGAGACGAGCGGGGTGCTTAGTGCATAGAAGCCCAGCAGGCTCAGGAAGATCAATGCCTTGCCGAGACGCCTGTGAATCAGCACCAATCCCAGCAGTCCCAGCAGAATGAGGCCGCCGGGTGGCAGCAGCAGGCTTTTGATAAGCTGTTGGAGCTCTAGCGTTCCCAGGTTCATCTCAGCAGGGGTGAGGCCTGTTGGTCGGCGTGGTAGGAGGAGCGCACCAGTGGCCCGCTGGCCACGTTGGTGAATCCCATCTTGTTGCCCAGCTCATGCAGGTTCTCAAACTCTTTGGGGGTGACGTAGCGCTCAACCGGCAGGTGCGCCAGGCTGGGGCGCAGGTATTGTCCCAGTGTCAGCATGTTGCACCGCTGCTGGCGCAGCTCATGCATGACGGCTTCGACCTCCTCCAGGCTCTCCCCCAGACCCAGCATCAGGCCGGATTTTGTGGGGATGTCAGGTTGCAGCTCCTTGTAGTGGCGCAGCAGCTCCAGCGAGCAGTGGTAGTCGGCACCGGGTCGAACAGTGGGGTAGAGCCGGGGCACTGTCTCAAGATTGTGATTGAAGATGTCGGGGATGGTTTGGTTGAGTGCGGCCAGCGCCTCTTGCTGCCGGCCGCGAAAATCCGGCACCAGGATCTCGATCTGTAGCGTACGGTTGCAGTGGCGCAGTGCCTGGATGCAGCGGGCAAAGTGCTGGCCGCCGCCATCGCGCAGGTCATCCCGGTTGACGGAGGTGATGACAACATATTTCAGCCCCATTGCGGCCACGGCCACGGCCAGCTGCTGTGGCTCATTCTCGTCCAGCGGTTTTGGTTTGCCGTGGGCGACATCACAAAAGGGGCAGCGGCGGGTGCAGAGATCGCCCATCACAATAAAGGTGGCGGTGCCGTGGCTGAAACATTCACCCAGATTGGGGCAGGCCGCCTCTTCGCAGACGGAGCTGAGCCGATGTTCGCGCAGTATGCGTTTGATGCGCACTACCTCTGCGCCGGTGGGTGCCTTGGTGCGAATCCAGCCGGGCTTGCGCAGTGGCCTGGTGGCAAGGTTGACCGCTATGCCGTTGTTGCGCGCCAGCTTGTCCTGATTGCGCTGGTGGCTCTCCGGGCTGCTGCGTGAGGGGGCTTTGTGGTGGTTGTCGCTGCTCATGGGGTCAGAGTGTAGTCGAGTTGGCTGGCCAGGTGGAGTGAAAGGTCGGCTCCAACCTGTTTTAGATCCGTTGCCGCGCCAAGATCGGCCAGTTGGGTGGTCTCCAGCCCAGGGTGGCCGCAGGGGTTGATACGGCGGAAGGGTTCCAGATCCATATCCACATTCAGGCTCAGGCCGTGAAAGGTGCAGCCACGGCGCACCCGCAGACCCAGTGCGGCGATCTTTCTCTCTTCCACATAGACGCCGGGTGCGCCCGGTTGGGTGTGGGCCGTGATGTTGTACCCTGTTAGCAGATTGATGATCGCCTGCTCGATGCGGGCCACCAGCTTTTTGATGCCAAACCCTTTTTTATGCAGATCCAGCAGCAGGTAGGCGATCAGCTGCCCGGGGCCGTGGTAGGTTACCTGCCCGCCCCGATCCACCTTTATGATGGGGATGTCGCCGGGCGCGAGCAGGTGCTCCGGTTTTGCCGCCAGGCCCAGGGTAAAAACAGGGGGGTGTTGCAGTAGCCAGAGCTGATCCTGGCTTGTGGCTGTGCGCTGGTCGGTGTAGTGCTGCATCCTGCGCCAGCTGGACTCGTAGTCACACAGGCCGAGGTGCTGAAGATGCAACGGTGGTCTGCTCACAGGCTCATCAGCACATGTTTATGGTCGGTCAGATCCTGATAGATGGCATCCAGCTGCTTTTTGCTGGTGGCCTGAATGGTGACGGTGATGGCGGTGTATTTGCCGTTTTTACTGGGGCGGGATGAGATGCAGCCCTCTGGCATATCGGGGATGTGGCGGCGGACGACCTCCAGCACGGCCATGTCGAAGTCCGGTGATGTCAGCCCCATGGCCTTGACTGAAAACTCGCAGGGGAACTCAAGCAGCGTCCCCTCTTCCCGCTCCTGGCTCATCGCAGCTCCTCTTTATAGGCCTGGAAGCGGTCGAACAGTTTTTGCCACAGCTCGCCGGGCTGGCCGTTATTGATCGGGCGATCATCCAGGCGGGTGACGGGCATGATTTCACGGGTGGAGCTGGTAAGCCAGATCTCATCGGCGCTGTCCAGCTGTTCGGCCCTGACAGGCGCCTCGCAGTAGGGGATCTCGGCCTCGGCAGCCAGCTCCAGCAGCAGATCCCGCGTCACCCCGGGCAGCAGGTGTTCGCCCTTGGGTGGGGTGATGATCTGACCGTCATCGACAATAAACAGGTTGCTGGCGGCCCCCTCCATGGCCAGGCCATCCCGGATCAGAATCGCCTCCATGGCGCCCCGCTCTTTTGCCTCCTGCCGCAGCAGCACATTGGGCAGCAGGGTGGTGGCCTTGATATTGCAGAAGCGCCAGCGGATATCATCCAGCGTGATGGCGGCAATGCCCCGCTCATAAACCTGGGGATCAATGGCCGGGAAGGGGGTGGCGATGGCGAACAGGGTGGGGGTCACCCCCTCTGGAATGGCGTGGTCGCGACTGGGTGCAACCCCACGGGTCACTTGCAGGTAGACGCTCTGATCCTCCCCCTGATACTGGGTGGTCAGTGTTGCCAGCATGCTCTCCCATTCGGGCTGGGAGAGCGGGTTCTCCATCTGGATGGCGTGCAGGCTGTTTTCAAGCCGTTGCAGATGCTGTTGCAGCCGGAACAGGCGGCCGCCGTAGGCAGGGATCACCTCATAGATGCTGTCACCAAACAGGAAGCCGCGATCCATAACCGGGATGCGGGCTTCGCCGAGGGGGAGGAACTCGCCGTTCAGGTAGACCCTGGTGTCGCTATTCATTCCAGCCACAGCAGGGCGCTGTCCTTTGCATTCTGCCAGAGAGTGCCGGAGTCGATCTGCTCCAATGCTACCAGCGGCACCTCGGCCAGGGGTCTGTCATGCAGGCTGACGGTGACGGTGCCCATAGGCTGACCTTTGGCCACCGGGGCGATGATCTGGTTTTTGATATCCATCCTGGCCTGTAGCTTTTTATATTGACGCCGGGGGATGGTGATGTAGAGATCCTGCTCCAGCCCCAGCGCCAACTGCTGTTTGGCGCCTTTCCAGATGCGCACCTGTTTCAGGCTGTCACCGGCGCTGTAGAGGCGGTGGGTTTCGAAAAACCGGAAGCCATAGTTGAGCAGGGTCTGGGTCTCTTTGGCACGGGTCTGCTCGCTGTTGGTGCCCATGACGATAGCAATCAGGCGCATGTTTTTGCGCTTGGCAGAGGCGACCAGGCAGTAGCCAGCAGCTTCGGTGTGGCCTGTCTTCATGCCGTCTACGGACTCATCGCGCCAGAGCAGTTTGTTGCGGTTATGCTGTTTGATGTTGTTAAAGAGCATCGATTTTTGCGCGTACCACTTGTAGAACTCGGGGAACTCCCGGATGGTGGCGGCGGCAACCTTGGCGATATCGCGTGGGGTGGTGTAGTGATCCGGGTCTGGCAGGCCGGTGCTGTTGACGAAGTGGGTGCTCTCCATCCCCAGCCGGGCGGCGTGGGTGTTCATCAGTGCCGCAAAGGTCTCCTCGTTGCCGGCGACATGCTCGGCCAGGGCGACACTGGCATCGTTACCGGACTGGATGATCATCCCTTTGAGCAGCAGCTCCAGTGAGACCTTTTTATTGACCTCGATAAACATGCGGGAGCCGGGGGTGCGCCACGCCTTTTTGCTGATCAGTACCTCATCGTCCAGCTTGATATTGCCCTCCCGCAGCTCCCGAAAGACGGCGTAGGCGGTCATGATTTTGGTGATGCTGGCAGGCTCCAGCCGCAGGTCTGCATTTTTTTCAGCCAGGATGGTGCTGCTGTCAAAATCAATCAGCAGGTGCCCGCTGCCTGCAATCTTGGGTGGCGCAGGGATGGGTGCCGCCGCCTGCACCGTGTGCAGCGGGATAAGGATGAGAAGCAGAAGCGGGATGGCGGTCCGGAATCGGGTGAAAAGCACGGGGGGTTGTTCCTTTGGTATCAGTGGTAATCAGGGGTGATAGGCGACCGTTATCTTAACCTAACATCAGCATGAGGTTAATCAATCAATGATGATATGCAGGCCGGTGATCCCCTGCTGAGCCAGTTTTTCGCTCAGGGTATCGGCCTGCGCCACGCTGAGCAGTGGCCCAACCTGAACCCGGAACACCTCATTGTCGTTGCTGTAGGAGCGCTTTACCCGGATGGAGCGATCCAGCGAGTTAGCCAGCCGATGGGCCAGCCGGTCTGCATTGTAGCGGTTTGAGAAGGCACCCACCTGAAGGTACAGCCCCGGCTTTCCCCCGCCAGTGTCTGCCTGCCTTGGCTTGGGTGGGGTGGGCTGGCGAGGGTTAAGCGCCACGACCTCCACCATCCCGGTGCCGTTTTTCAGGATACCCAGCTTGCTGGCGGCGGTGTAGGAGAGATCAATAATACGGTTGTTGTGGAATGGCCCCCGGTCATTGATCTTGACGATAACAGTGCGGCCATTCTCCAGGTTGGTGACCTGCGCATAGGTGGGCAGTGGCAATGTGGTGTGAGCAGCCGTCATGCCGTACATATCGTAGGTTTCGCCGCTGCTGGTGCGCCGGCCATGAAACTTGCTGCCATACCAGGAGGCGATGCCGCGCTCCACATGGCCCTGGCTGGTTGACTGCACATAATAACGCTTGCCCATCACAACATACGAGGTTGGGTTGCCATAGCGGCTGCGGGGTTCATCCTTGGGGATGGCGTCAGGGATCTGGCTTACATCAACCGTGCCGCTTGGCGGGCCGTAATCCGAGTCGTCATCAACAGAGGGGAGGATGCTGCACCCGGAAAGGGCAATAACCAGCAGCAACGCTACTATCAGCTGGGACTTGACCGATTTGGCTAGCTGCACGATCTCATATACCTGATTGGTTCTGGGGCTTGAATCAATATCATTGCAAAGAATCTGTAAAAGGCTGCTTTGCAAGTGTAGCACCCTGCTGCCGGCTCATCAGCATAGCATGGGCTAAAAAATCCGTAGCGGAATACACCAAAATGGGGTTACAAATATATATGATTGAATGGCACTAAGTTAAGCCCGTAACTTCTTCACATGCCCATATTTTTCAATTTCCATCCGCGCTTGTTGTCGAGGTCTATCCAATCGCGGATAAGGCTTGGGTCTTCGTTTGACGGCTCGCGGTTTGATCCTTCCGGGTCGATTGGCCACCCGGATTTGAGCAATGAGCACAAACAAAGCCGCCGTGTCTTCGTCGGATCCGGAGAGAAACTGGCGTTGACTCCACGCTACCCAAATCTGCAACGTATGCTTGAAGCTCAAT
>WFXD01000109.1 GCA_015490795.1 Gammaproteobacteria bacterium | reverse complement strand
TAGGTGGATTGTAGCGAGGGAGTGGGAGAGTGAGCGCAAATATTCCCGGTTTTGAGGCGCATAGTGGGCCTACGCAACGAAAAATCGGGGATATTTGAGCCGCTCTCCCACTTCCGCAGCCAGTTCATCCTAAGTCCGACAGGCTCCTAGGCCCGCACCGCTGAAAGATCACCCAGCTGCCAGCGGGGCTGCGCATTAAACCGCAACGGCTCATGCTGCCCCGCTTTTAGACGCTGCCACCCCGCATAGGCAATCATGGCGCCATTATCCGTACAGAACGCCGGACGCGGATAATAGGCCCGCCCACCCTCTCTCTTGAGTGTCTGCTGAATCTTCTCCCGCAACTGCCGGTTGGCGCTGACCCCGCCGGCCAGCACGAGCCTTTTGCAACCACTCTCCCTGACGGCACGGCGGCACTTGATCACCAGTGTATCCACCACCGCATCTTCAAAGGCACGGGCGATATCCGCCCTGGTCTGCATCACCTGCTGCTCATCCAGCGTATGATGATCTGGCAGCTCTTTATGCATCGTATTCAGTGCAAAGGTCTTCAGCCCGCTAAAACTAAAATCAAGGCCGGGGCGATCCGTCATTGGGCGTGGAAAACGGAAGCGGCCCGGGTCGCCCTGCGCTGCAACTCTGGCCAACTCCGGGCCGCCGGGGTATGGCAACCCCAGCATCTTTGCCGTTTTATCAAAGGCCTCACCTGCCGCATCATCCAGCGACTCACCCAACAGCCGGTAGCGGCCAACCCCGGAGACCTCGACCAGCTGGGTATGCCCGCCTGAGACCAGCAGTGCGATAAAGGGGAACTCGGGGCAGTCATCCTCCAGCATGGGAGCAAGCAGATGCCCCTCCATGTGATGCACCGGCACGGCAGGTATCTCCAGGGCCCAGGCCAGGCTGCGCCCGATAGCCGCGCCAACCAGTAGCGCTCCCACCAGCCCCGGCCCAGAGGTATAGGCAACGCCCTCAATCTGGTTCCGCCTCACTCCTGCATCTGCAAGCACCTCTGCAATCAACGGCAGGGTTTTTCGCACATGGTCGCGTGAGGCCAGCTCCGGCACCACTCCACCATAATCGGCATGGATATCAACCTGGCTGTAGAGTGTATGGGACAACAGCCCGGCACTGCTCTCATAGAGGGCGACGCCGGTCTCATCACATGAGGTTTCAATACCCAGCACAAGCATAGTCAGATCCAAAAAGGTAGTCTTATGAGGTTCTGCAAAACCTCTGATATATAATGATGTTGTTTACAGCATCATCGCGTCAACCATAGATTTCATCCCAAGGCGAAACCGTTCTGACTCACATTTGCCACTCCATGTGTGCGGCACTTGCGGTTTTCAGCGCCACAGCGCAAGCACTCAGGCACGTCCTTTGATTGCCGCCGCTCCTCAGGCCCGCCCACGCTCAGCACTGAACATGCGCGCTCTCCCGGTGTTCTTCGCCGATATTACCGACCCCCGCCACGCTCCTCTCAGGCTGGTTAAAGCAGGTTTGCCGTGAGCTTCATCCCGACAGCTCCCGTTATAAAAATCAATAAGCCACATGAAATAGTGAGCACAACCCGCACTCTTAAAGGGTTCTGGCTGAATCCGACAGCCTCCTAGCGGGAGCACCTGACAAATCAGCACTGTCTTTTTCACTCCAGCTCCCATTAAAATACCTACTAAGCAGCACCCCTGATACACCCACCTTGTCATAGAGGGGGTGCCATTCAGATGAGGAACGCATCATCTTGCCACAAAGCCGTTTTCTGACCCTGCTGGGCTATGTTACGCCCTACAAAGCAACCCTGCTGTTTGCCAGCGCACTTATGTTGGGAGAGAGTGCAGCATCACTCATAACCCCTTGGCTGGCTGGCCACTTTACCAACGCACTGCTTGGGCAGAACGCAAGCCAGATATCCGACTTCAAAACCATACTGATGTTGTGGCTGGCTCTACTGGTCGTGCAGGCGCTGCTGCGTTTTGGCAACAGTTATCTGCTCGCCAGCACCGGCGCACGTATGCTTGCCCGCTTGCGTACCCGGCTATACGATCACCTCCAGTCTCTGCCTGTCAGCTACTATCACCATCAGCGGCGCGGGGAGACCCTCTCCCTGCTAGCTCGTGATGCCGGCATCCTAAGCCACTTTGTAACCAGCACCCTGGTCAGCCTGCTGCCCCTTGTCTTGACCTTTCTTGGCGCACTCGTTCTGATGTTTCGCATCGACGCCCAAATCGCCCTGCTGGCTGCACTGCTTGTCCCACTGTTCATTTTGGTCATTAAACTGCTTGGGCACCGACTTCGCCCTCTCTCAACCCAGCTCTCTCACGCACACGCCAGCACTTTGGCTCAAGTGGAAGAGAATCTAAACCTGCTCCCTATCATCAAGGCTTTCACCCGGGAGGCAGATGAATCATCACGTTACCGTGACCAACACCAACACCTGCTGCAACTCACAACCCAACACCTGCGCCTGCAATCCCTGCTCTCACCCTGCATACATTTTCTGACAGGCAGTGCCATTGTGCTGCTGCTATGGCTCAGCAGCCAACGCCTGGTTGCCGGAGCATTAACCCCCGCAGAGATTGTCAGCCTGTTACTGTACGGCCTGCTACTGGCAAGACCCGTCAGCAGCCTTGCCAGCCTGTACGGTCAGATCCAGAGCACCCGAGGTGCAGCAGAGCGCCTTATTGACGTTTTCTCCATTGAGCCTGAACCCAATGACAAAGAGAAGCCGGATCTGCCACCAATCCAGAGCGAGATCCAGCTCCAAAACATCCATTTTCACTATTTTGAACGTGACAAGATATTTGAAGGATTGAACCTAACCATTCAGGCAGGAGAGACTCTGGCAATCACTGGAGCAAATGGCAGTGGCAAGAGCACACTGGTTCACCTGCTGATGCGCTTTGCCGATCCGCAAGAGGGAGCCATTCTGATTGATGACATAGATATTCGAGAGAGATCTATTCAAAGTCTGCGCAATCAGATCGGCCTGGTCTCCCAGCAGGTGCTCTTATTCAACGGCTCCGTAGCAGAAAATATCGGCTACAGCGTTGCAGGAGCAGATCTGGAGCAGATCACTGAGGCCGCCAAAGCAGCTCATGCCCTTGATTTTATCCAAAAACTACCCCATGGCTTCGACACGCTTATCGGCGACCAGGGAGTACGCCTCTCAGGCGGACAGAAACAGCGGCTGGCACTCGCCCGTGTCCTGCTCAAAGATCCGCCTGTTCTGATTCTGGATGAAGCCACCGCCATGTTTGATCCGAGAGGCGAGCAGGACTTTATTGAGGAGTGCCACGACCTGCTGCAACAACGCACCGTCATCCTCATCACCCACCGCCCCGCCAGTTTGGCACTGGCTGACCGGATCGTGCATCTGGAAAATGGTCACGCCCAAGAAGTTGCCAGTACTCAGCACAAATCTATGGCAGAATAGTACTATGATGCGCTACCACATCTCCGAAAAAGCCATGTTCCAGGAGGTCAAGAATGAGTCTGTCATCCTGGATCTGGAGAGCGGCGAATACTTCACCCTGGATGCGATTGGCACCCGGATGCTCCAGCTTTTCCGTGCTGAACCGAACACCCATACGGTCGCCATAACGATCACTGAAGAGTATGAAGTCGGCTTTGAACAGGCCCACACCGATCTTATCGCTCTTCTCGACAAAATGGTCTCCCACGGCTTGGCCACAAAGGATGAGGCATAAGCTAAAGCGCGCCTGCTCCCTCTCCGTAAAAGAGTGGGGCACGCTTGCAGAGGCCTGGCTGACGCTTGCCTGGGTTGACTTTGTTATCAGCTTTTTACCTTACCACTGGTGGAAACCCTGGCTCATAAACCAACCTAACGCAGAGCCCCATCAAACCGCACCGTTTGAACAGCTGGTCTGGTCTGTAGATGCAGCAGCCAACCACCATCCGCGAAAGCCTACCTGCCTTCGGCGCAGCCTGACCCTGAAACGGATGCTTCAACGCCGAAACATTTCAGCAACCCTGCATATTGGCATCAAAAGAAATGGGGTGAAGGTTGATGCTCACGCCTGGGTCGAATACAACGGCTTCGTACTGAATGACTCAACTGATGTTGTGGCAAACTATTCACAATTCTCTCCACTAACAACAGAGTCATTGCAAGGATTCCAGGGCCTGTGAGCGCAATTGCAGTAATACTGAACCTTGATGGAGCTCCGGTAGAGCATGCCATATTGGAAGATATGGCACAGCAAGTTGCCAAACTAGGGCCTGATGGCATCAATTATTTATACCGGGACAACATAGGGCTTGCCTACCTTGCCTTAAACAGCACACCAGAGGCATTACATGAAACACAGCCTTTAGAGTCAGAAGAGAAACGTTATTTACTCGTGGCTGATGCACGCATCGACAATAGACCCGAGTTACTGGCTATATTGCATAGGCACCTGCCAAACAAACAGGTTCTGACTGACCCCGATATTATCCTGGCTGCCTATCGAAAATGGGGCACTGTAGCACCTGCCTATCTGATTGGGGATTTTGCCTTTGTCATTTGGGATCAAGCTGAAAAAGAGCTTTTTGCCGCCAGAGATACCATGCATGCCCGCCCTCTTCACTATGCAAGGGTAGGACAAAGCCTCTGTATTACCACAGATGCCCAGCAGATGCTCAAGCATCCAAAAATAAGTGGCAAGCCAAACCTCAACACCTTGGCCAGTTGGCTAATAAGCGAGCCAAGGGGCCATCTCTGTATGTTTGAAGGGATCCATTCATTACCTGCGGGAAACAGCTTGCATCACACAAAGCACCAGCAGCTGCACATCAAGAAGTACTGGAATCTAAATCCTGACCACCGCATCCGCTACAGAAAGACTGAAGACTACCAAGAGCACCTAAAAGAACTCCTGTCTCGGACCGTTAGTGACCGCATGCGAACAAATGGCTCCATAATAGCCTCTGAATTAAGTGGCGGAATGGATTCCACAACAGTCACAGCGCTTGCTCAACAGCAGGCTCAAGCACAGAGCAAGCAGTTGCTTGCGCTATCTCATGAGTACAATAAACACCCATCTTGCAGTGAATCTGTATATATCAACGAGCTTGTCCAGCACCTTGGCTTAAAACACAAATACATCGATATTGAGAACGAAGGGGGGCTAGATTATTACGCAAACTCACCAGCAGCACGGGAGAATCCCTCCGGGTTCTGGTTGCCTAGAGTGCTTCCCAGCACCGCTCATGCAGCAAACGCAGGAGCTTGTGTGCTGCTTACAGGAATAGGGGGCGACGAAGCATGCTGGGGGCATCCGTATATATTCCCTTATAGATTAATGCGTGGTGATTTACGGGTTATTCCAGAGATAATCACTATAAGCAAGAGAAATGGATTGCCAATAAGAAACCTTTTTTACCGCCTGATACTATACCCATTCATCCCTGAAAAGCTTAAGCAAACGAAACGAGCCGTTGCATCACTGTTACAATCAAACACCCCTGCTTCTGATCCAGACTGTTGGCTACCCAGTGAACTAATAAAACAGCTCAATCTTCAACTTGAAAATAACAAAGAGCCTGTTCCAGGCTATAGAAACAGAGCACAGAGAGAATGGTTCAAAGGCCTTGTACGCGCCTACTACTCTACACTCCATATCTACCGTTGGGCTGGCGCCACATCAGGCATTGATGTGCGGCATCCTTTTGTTGACCGTCGCCTGATAGAGTTCGCTTTTGCTATCCCTGTTGAACTATGGAATCAGCAAAACTACCCCAAATGGCTTTTACGGCGCACTATGAGTGATCTTCTACCCAACTCGGTGGCCTGGAGGGCGCAAAAAACTGACTTCAGCAGCTATTATCTAAGTGAACTAAAATGCCACCAAGGAACCATCAAGAAACTCTTAGAAAATAATTTCCTAAATAGCCATGGCTTAATCAACAGCACTAGATTTTCAAAAGCTTTGGACTCATACTTATTATCAGAGAAAGAGGGTGGTACATTAGCCTATTGCTATGCAATAGCGACCATTGCGTGGTGCGCAGCCCACTGTTCTAAAGAGCAGATAAATCAGGAGGCCATAAAATGAAGAAACAAATCTTTTTAAAAGATGAGGAGACTAAAAAGACATACAATTCACCCGTGCTGAAAAAGGTTGGAACGCTTCAGGAATTAACCCGAGGACTTGGCCTCTCTGGGATTGACAGCCAATCTCAACCAAAAACAGGTGGAGCAGAATAGTTGGAAAATCATAGAATTGGATATGTAAACCCTATGATGAGCAAATGAGTGCCAACAAACTTGACAAATGGATTCATGGCATTCAAATTCTGGCCTCCTCTAGCACAACAGGCTCTTCAATAAAGGAGCAAACACAGATACCTGAAGAACAAATTCGGGTCACTACTGTTAAAGATAAACCACAGATAGTCGAGCCAGCTCTCTGGAGCCACACTTCAAGCAATACCGAGCCACCTTCCAGCTTTGCACTATACCGAGGCACAGAATCAGGCTCCTATATACTGGAGATTCACTGCCAAGGAGATGGGGCATTTACATATCGGAACAATGAAATTCTGGTCTACTGGGAACCTGGTGGAACAGGGCCTGACCACTATCTCCACAGTTTTGGGCTTGCCTTTTGGCTAGAACAGCAGAATATCCCCTGCCTACATGCCAATAGCTTAATTGTTAACAGCCATGGAATCGGGCTCATGGCCAGAAGCCAAGTAGGAAAGAGCACCCTCACTGCGGCCTTGCTCCAGCACGGCCATACACTTCTAGCGGATGACATGCTGCCTCTACGCAACAGCAATGGACAGTGGTCCATCTTTCCCGGCCCAGCATTCATACGCCTCTGGCCTGATTCAGGCAAGCAGTTTATTGCGGCACAAGCTATGGAGAAATTACCGCGGGTGCATAAGCATTTTGAAAAACGAATACTGAATTTGGACACAGAATCCAGCAAGAAGAGAATACCGTGGAAAGGCAAGCCACTCTCAGTCATTTATATGCTGGATAGAATAACTGAAAACAATAGGGGTACTGCCCAAATCCATACACTAGCGCCTGCCGAGGCAATGCTTGCACTTCTTGAGAACAGCCTAATCGGAGGCGCTCCCAGGGCCATGGGGGTAGAGGCACAACGGCTCAAACAGCTTGCCAAGCTGCCCGCTCAAGTGCCAGTTAAACGATTGCGTTACCCTAGTGGATTTCAACAACTAGATGAAGTGTGTGAATTATTGAAGAAAGATATCGCTCAACTGCAATGAGACTGCACCAACCGCATCTGAAAGCACCATAGTAAAGGCGGCTTCAGCCACCCTAATATTTTACTCCTCTCAAAAAACCCGGGCTTCTCTCCCCCGTAAGCGAAAGATCATCATTAGCCCTAACCCGCCAATTAATAATAAAAGCGTCGCCGGGGTGGGAACCGTTTGTTTTGGGAACACTAAAGCTAACCCCCCCGTGTCTTGATTAAAAACCGTCATCCCCCGAATCCCAGGCCCAGTATAGCTGTGATCTGTTTTAAATCCATAGCTTCCATTCAATGCATCCATCACTAACTTGTCCCCAATCAACTGCCCATCTGCTTCAAAAAACTGAAAAAACAGGGTATCAGAACCGCCGGCAGCCCCTATGATGTCAAATCCTATCTCAAAAAGATTGTCTGGAAACAATATAGACAGAGCGCCAACCCCATAAAGACCATATTTATCAGGGCCATATCCAAAGACGGCATTAGCAGCACCAATTACACCAATATTGTTTGGCCCTATGCCTGTTCCCGCTGAAGCTAATGCCAGTGGATTACCAGTAGAAGCCGTAGTAACCGTATCATGCTCTGGGTCTATCAATCCCCATGGCATCAAGATCACAGAGGGGCCAACCTGGGGCGACACAGTTTGCCCGACAAAGCGTTCAGCAAACTGAAATCCATCGACTGTTAAAATGCCCGCATGTTCACCATCAAAAGCTGAGAAGTCCAAAGCGGGGGTTGCAGCAACAGTACCCAACCCCCCTACAATCGGCACAGCCTGCACTCCAGCACTTATAATCAAGCCAAAAAGACCTGTTAATGCATTTTTCAATAACTTGCTTTTCATTCCCACACTCCAACTCTTTGAACCCTAATGACCATTTTGCAGTCTCTGATATAGCCATTATTAAGCAATATTTGAGCCAAATAAGATATTAGCAGCATTTTCATAATGTTATGAAAAATCTTCTTATCTCAGGCTCTTTTAACTGTAAAATTTTTTTACACTCCTATAGACAAACCCAGTAACAGGGTTCCTATTTGCCTCCCATAACACTCTCTACCAAGCAATTTATCTTTATAAATCAAATAGAAGGCATCGTAAAACACCACCTCAAACCGAGTGTATAATTTTCTGACATCAATGACAGGGAACTCATTATTTATTACAGCAATTACAGCTCCAGGAGCCTGTCGCATTTACTGCGTATACAGCTGCCCTGCGGCATACTAGCATACTATAATGGAGCAAAAACCCAACCCAAAGCGCCTAAAACCACAGGATAAGGAACAGGTCTGCCTGGCGCTACTAAATGGCAAACAAGTGCGCCTGCCTGAATCAGAGATTGAGCCGTTACTGGATTTTGCTCAGGAACAAGGCGTTATACCGCTACTGCACTACCAATTGCAGTCAGCCAGCCTCGCTACTAAATTTCCCAGGCAATCCCTGGAAAAACTGCATGCCCAGGCCATATTGGAGGCCGCAGCTGAACTAGCAAGAAATCATGAACTCAGGCAAGTGCTCACAGCCCTTGCAGATGGTGGCGTTCAGCCACTGCTCATGAAAGGGACCCCGCTGGCCTACCTCATATACCCAAACCCAACATTAAGGCCTCGCTGCGACACAGACCTGCTTTTTTCAATTGCAGACAGGGAGAATGCCATTCATATCCTGACAGCATTGGGATACCAATTCCCTAATGCTGTCAGTGGCAATTTTGTCAGGCTCCAGGCCACCTGTATAAAAAAGGAGAAAAATGGCTTTGTGCATCAACTGGATCTGCACTGGAAGATCAGCAACCAACCCTATTTCGCGGGCATCCTGCTGTATAAAGAGTTAATAAAAAACGCACTGCCTGTGCCTGAGTTAGGACCCCATGCACACACCTTGGCGTTGGCTGATGCACTCTTATTCGCCTGCCTGCACCGTGCAGGTCATATTGCAGATGGCGAGGGCAACCGGCTTATCTGGCTTTATGACATTCATCTGCTGTGCAAGACACTAACAGCGAATGAACTGGAATATTTTATTGCCAAAGCAAAGACCCATCGCGTGACCTCCCTGTGCCTGGATAGCCTGCAACAGACCCAGCTACGCTTTTACACCAAGCTGCCTGATGCCACCCTAACCCAGCTAAGGAGTTTCAGCAGCCAACCTGAACCTTCGGCTCACTACCTGCAAAAGAGCCGTCTCGCTCAGTTCAAGTGCAACCTGGTTTTACTTCCAACTATCATGGATAAGCTGGCCTATATTAATGAGACTTTATTCCCCTCACAGAACTATATGCTCATAAAATATAAGACCCATAACAGACTATTATTGCCTCTACTCTACCTGCATCGATTCATCATGGGATGTAAAAAACAGATCTGGAATAAGGAAGAACAGAGCTGACTTTAGCCATAAAATTCTGCCACACCTGACAACCTGCTTCTTGCCAAGCACCCACTACTCTCACTTCTGTTTACGGCGATCATTCACACCACTCCGTTGACCCCCTGTTGCTGCACGCCTTTCTAAACCTTCCCACTTATTTTGACCCTCAGTTTGCCGGCGGTCCTTACCTGACCGCCGATCCTGCACACCCAACCGCCGTGAGATCGAACGATGGAGGAAGCGCCTGACCTTCCAGGCCCATATCATGCCTAAAAAATAGGTTGCAAAAAGCAAGAGGAAGCCATAAAACATAACAACCTCTGGCACACCAAGATAGAGTCCCCCAAGACCTATCAGACTAGTAACCACCGAGATGCCAATAACTATTCCTAAAGATTGCTCTGGACTGTATCGTGCCAACAGCAGAGCATGATGAAAATGCTCCCGGTCAGGGGCAAAGGGCGAACGCCCCTTTAAAATCCGCCGCAGCATCTGACTGACAGTATCGATAAGAGGCACAGCAAAGAACCACAGCGCCGTTACCGGGGTCATAGCCCTGCTTTCACCCTGGGAGAGCAGAATAAAAAACCAGGCCAGCACAAACCCAAGAAACATGCTGCCTGCATCGCCCATGAAAACCAATGCGCGCTTACGGCCAAAAATCCGCATATTAAACAGTAGAAAAGCAAAGATCACCGTTGCCAGCAGCAGCAACATCCGCACACTGTCAAAATCACCAGCAACCCAGGCAACAAAACCCAATGCCATAACCACCAACAGGCTGACAGAACCCGCCAGACCATCAATACCATCAGACATGTTTAACGCATTGATCACGCCAACTGTGGCAAATACGGATAGTGGAATCGACCACGCCCCCAGCTCAAACCAACTCCCTCCCCAACCAATGGCGCCAAAGTTCTGTAGCACCACACCACCCAGTTGAGTCATCAGCAAAGCGGCAATGATCTGGGTTGCAAACCGGGCAGCAGATGATAACTCACGCATATCATCCAGTACGCCCACCAACACCAACAGGGCTGCACCAGCAAAGAAACTGCGCAGATGAGAAATGGGAACCGCCAGCGTCAGCACCGCAAAGCTAAAGGCCATAAACATAGCCAACCCGCCAATCAGAGGCACTGCACCTTGATGATCTTTACGTTCATTTGGGTGATCGACCAAATTAATATGGGATGCCACCCTGGCAAGAACCCTGAGCAACAGAACCGCCACCCCAAATGCGAGCAGATAACTGAGAACATCTTCACTGCGCATAAAATGTCACCACCTGTCAGGCAAGGAAGATCCCGCTAAAGAGTTAATAGCCAAAAAAGGGCTACACACCCAACATAAAACGAAACACAAAGGGAGACTCGGAGGTACCCACCACCAAAACCTCGCCATGCTGTAGAATGGACTCTCCACCCCGGTCATGACCACCAATATGGTTATGCCCAACCAGCGTCCCACACGCACTGCCACGATCTACAACCTTGTAGACCCCATCATCACTTCTCTCTATCTGTAGATGCTGCCGAGAGACATTTAATGGCCTGCCCCGGTCTATCAAATAGAGATCATTACTCGCGGTAGAGAAACCCTGTCGCCGCCGCTCGGTTATCTTCATTACCCCATCAACCACAGCAATACGGGATTCACGACCAATGCGAAAAGGAAAATGCTTTAGCACGAGTTCTGGCTCCCCCATCGCAGCCTCTGCCTCTGGGGTCAGCGCTATGAGGATTGGTTTTTTCTCATTCATTCTAAATCTCAGCCCTATTTACTTTGCAGAAATCTGATCACAAAACAACAAGTATTGAGGGCCGCCTTAGTTAGACAGCGGTGATCTTTAGTATTAGCGGACAGAAACCCAAAAACTTTCCTCAACTGCCTGTGTTTGCCGTGTAACTTATCCTGCACGTTTTAACTCAAGGCTCATTATATTTATGCCAGAGGAGGCCTCACCTCCTTTTTACTAGCACAGGCATTTAATATCACACACCACGTTTGCAGTGCCCGCCGCCCAGAATAGCTCTTTTCAAAAAGTAACCGGGCATTTCGGCCCAATTCGGCACAACGCGCAGGGTTTCGATACAGTTCCACTATTTGCTCTGCCAGCCCCTCTCCATTCCCTATTGCCACAGCAATACCGGCATCTCCTTGGGCGATAACCTGCGCCACCTCTCCCTGTGGATCACCCACATATATTGTTGCCCGACCTGCTGCCGCTATACCATAAAACTTGCTTGGCACAATCAACCCCTCAAGCTCCGGGCGCAATACCACCAGATGGAGGTCAGCAAGCCCAAGACTTTCCCGAAGCCGCTCCCGTGGTTGATAGGGGCGGAACATACAATTCTCCAGCCCTCGGCTTTGTACTGCCTCCTGCACCTTTGCTAACTGTGGGCCACTCCCTATAAATAGAAAAACAATCTGCTTCTCCTGTTGCAGAGACTCAGCCGCATCCAGTAACGTGACAAATTCATGGGCGCGCCCCAGGTTTCCCGAATAACCAACCACGAACTTGCCTTCCAGCCCCCACTCCCTGCGCAGTGGATTCTGCGCCTGTGGCAGCGGCGTTATCGCTTCCCCATCAGCCCAGTTATGAATAACACGGATCTGCCCTCCGGGGATGCCTTCCGCAACCAGGCGTTGCTGCATTAGCTCACCCAATACAACATTGCATTTTGCCTGTTGCAATGAACGGTTACGCATACGAACAAGCATTCGCCCAAAAGCCCCATCAACCGCTTGTATTTTCAATGCCATTGCAACTTCTGGAAAGAGATCCTGCAACCAGTTCACCAAATATGCGCGGCGCAACCTGGCAACCAAACCAGCCACAACAGAGATCATTGGAGGGTCAGTTTTAGCTACGACAATATCGCCTTCCCGCGCCAGACAATAGAGCCGCCACGCAGCACTCCAATAGAAACTCAGATAATCCAGCCCACGCCCGATCAGATTGTGACGACCGAAACGGGAGGTCCAGACACGGTAGACCTGCACATTATTTATCTGCTCGGTAACAGCCAATTCAGCAGCAGGGTCATCATAGCGCTGACGGCTACAAATCACTGAAACATCTAATTTATTGTCCGCCAAATAAAACGCAAGATCCGTAAGAAGTTGGCTGGTTGCAGAGTGGTCAGGGTAAAAAAAGCGATTGAGAAAAATTATTTTCAATGCATTTACTCTATAAATCCAGTCGCCTTGGTATCAAGGAATCTAAGCTCACCATTCATTCAAATATCTACACCAATACCCAGTTTAAATCGCGATGCCGTTTGTACTCGCTCAGACAGCTTTGCTACATCACGCACATACAGCGTATTGCCACTGCTGGATCGACTTCCGTGCAATGCATCCAGTTTTCGCTCAAAAGGGTGGTAATGACAGGTTGTAAAACCATAATCAAGCATTTGTTGATGCAAGGCATTTTCATCAAAACCATAGCGATCACCACTCCCGTTCAGTTCCATAATCACAGCCAGGAGGGCAGAGGAAGTCAAAGCACGTTCAGCACCAGCCATGACCTCTGTCTCAAATCCTTCAACATCAATTTTAATCAGTGTTGGCTCAGTATCATCCAGTACTGTATCGAGTGTTCGTACCACCACCTCAACAGCACTAGCCACTGCCACATCATCCACAACATGATTCATCGTATCGAATCCATCTGTAAAACGAAGTGCCCCTTCCTCTCGCCCTAAGCCAATATTCAATGCCTGAACCCGGTCGTTCAGACCATTGATAGCAATGTTCTGCTGTAGCCAAGCAAAGGTACTAAGGATGGGTTCAATACTGATGCAGCAAGCACCCACCGCCCCTCCCCCAAGAACCGTATAAGACCCCACATTTGCCCCAATATCCACAAACAGATCATCCGGGCGCAAGGCATGCAGAAGCAACGCCATATCTTCAAATTCATGCAGGCCGCAGTATACGTTACCAGTAGCTCCTGTCATTCCAGGCTGGACGATGAGCTGAGTATCGCTCACAAAGGGGATAACCACCGGCCCTGATACTAACCTACTTCCCACTTGCCACTTTAACCAGCGGGTAAGCGCAGCAATCTGAGCATTTTGTGTCAGTGGATGCTGGGTGATAAACCTCAAGTTGTTCACAATATTCATCACCAATCCTCAACAATAAACACTGTTAAAGCTAGTCTGTAAAACTCTTCCTCAGAGCCACAAGGCTTAAACCCTTTGCCAGAAAAATCCAACACGTCATCTAAACAGTCGTTCGAGGCAGCCAATCAACCCTATACTTCCCACTATTTTATTACAATCTGGCTCACCATTTATGGGCCAATAACACTTTAGGTATAAGCTGAATCCGCATGGCAACAATGTAATATCTAAAAAGTGCTATGACTGCCCACTAAACTTGAATCCCCAGCACTTGTTCAATTGCTGTGGTCACATCACAGCAATGAGTACGCATGTGGCGTTTCACCTCAGCCAGCTTCGCATCCACCAGATAGCGATACCAGAAGCCTTGCAGGAAATGGAAAGTAGCACCGGCTCGGCCATCAAGAAAACCAAGCCTGAGAATATAGCGATAGAAAAAGTAGGCAAAGGCTCTAAAGCCTCCTGGCAGGCGTGCATAAACCACCTCTTTAAGCCAACGTTTTACACCTGCCTGGGAACCACCCTGCAGGCTGGCAACCGAATCATGCGGCATAAAGCCATATTCCAGATTAAGCAAATCCACTACTTCACGGCTAGCATAATGGTTGTGCTTGTCAGTCCACCAAGTGAGTGAGTTAAGATTGTCATCAATCAGTTCACCAGTAAAACCAATAGCAGATCCAGCCACTTTAATGTGCTCATCCATCCAGCGGTTCTCGCACTGCCCCCGGCCGTAGCGGAACAACCGAAGCACCCGCACCGGAAATACTCCGCCAAAGCGGATTAACTTGCCCTGGAAGGTCATACGCCGGCCGCAGAAAACACCATCCACCTCAGAACCAATGCCCGGCAAGCTTTCCTGAATTTCCGTCGCCAGCTCTGGTGTCAGATACTCATCAGCATCTATGCGCAGCACCCAATCAGTATCCTCATCGAGCTGAGTGAGCGCCCAGTTGAATTGAGTGGCCTGTGTCACGAATGGATGCTGCACCACACGTGCGCCATAAGCCTTGGCGATACTTAAAGTATCATCGGTCGAATAGGAGTCAGCAACCAATACCTGCTCCACCACACCTTCAAGACTCGCCAAGCAACGGGGCAGATGCTGCGCCTCATTCAATGTCAAAATGATAGCGACAAGTTTCACGGTTTATAAGCAATCGCAATCATAGACTTGGCCAGAGCAGGCACTCGCCCCACTCGTTCAAAATGAACATTTACAAAGCCTGCTTCAACCAGTAGTTTGCTCAATGTATCCATAGACCAGAACTTAATATGGCCATTATCCCACAGTGCAGTAAAGTGCTTATCCATCTGGCCTGTGACTGCAAGGGCAAGATTCTTCCAGTAACCGTGGTAAGGGGTTGAAATAATGGCAACTCCACCATCTACAAGCAGATTAAATACTGTACGGGCATAGTGGCGCGGCGCATAGATATGCTCAACCACCTCCAGACTCAACACCAGAGGAAACTTACCATACTGGCTTGCCAGATCATCATACGCCGATCCAGTGGAAAGCTTAAGATCTGGATAACTCTGACGAGCTTGTGCAACACCTTCTGTGGAGGTGTCAACGCCAGTAATATCCCAACCATGCTGACTCAACTTATACGCAACACTGCCATTCCCGCAGCCAAGCTCAAAAAGCCGCTTGTCACAAGCAGGCACCCTTTGCTCATCCAACAACTGAAGCACCATCGGCAGCAGATAACCATGGGCATCATTCAGAACTGAGTCTTTGTATCCATACCCAGAGATGTCAAGCTGAGTCATCATTACGTTCCTTATTTATACACCAGACGCGGGGCTTAACAAATTTTGCTGGATTACCAGCTGCCACAGCCCACGGCTCAACATCCTGAAAGACGCTGGATCGAGCCAAAACCACTGCACCTTCACCAATGCATACACCTGGAGCCAGGAACACATCAGCAGTAATCCAAGCCCTATCACCTATTGAAATCGGGGCAGTTACCAGGGGCAGAGCAGGATCAGTATAGTCATGGCTGGCAGTACACAAAAAACTGTACTGGCTGACTGTTACATGAGCACCAATCTGAATCTTGTCCACACAGTAGCAATCTACCTGCTCACTCAAGCAGCTATAATCCCCCATCTCCAGGTTCCACGGCGCCCAGACTCGAGCCGATGGATAAGGGTGCACGGCTTTACCCAGTTTCGCACCGAACAGGCGCAAGAGAAAGCATCGCCAGGGGTGCAATAATCGCGGGGTTGGACGATACAAAATCAGCCAAACAAGGTTCCACAGGGTTCGCAGCAACTTGTTGCATAGCGAGAGAGGCTGGGCAGCAATAAGAGAACCAGCCCTGCCTGAGTGAATAATATTAGTCATACTACTGCATCCAATTAACCACCCCACTTCATTCTCAAGAACACAAATAATTCAGATTGAATTGCTATTGGCGCCAATCGACTCACTGGCCGATTTAGCTCTCCAATATACAAGATGGCTTAGGGCTGCCACCTGAAATCCAATCATAAACCTGACACATTTCAGCACCAATACAATCCCAGGTAAATCGCTCTTTAACCAATTTTTGACCACACAAACCCATATGTTTTAACTCACCCTCACTCATAGCAAACAACATCTGCAAAGCTCTCAGAATAGAGTCTGTTTCTGGCTCCACTCTAATGGCAGCCCCATGCTTAAAACCTTCAGGAAGATTGCATTGTTCTGTCATAATTACCGGCATGCCTGATGCCCAGGCCTCTAATGGAGCCATAGGCAAACCTTCGCTAAGAGACGGCAGTACGAAGGCATCTGCAAAATCCAAAGCAGCCTGCTTTTCAGCCCCAAAAAGAGACCCGGTAAATAGCACTTGGCCGGTAGCATTTAACTCATCAGCCAGCAACTTTAGTACCGCCTCATACCCACCGTTATCCCAACCTGTTATTACAAGCCGCCAATCCCGACCAGGGCAATTATCTGCCTTGCATGCAAGAGACCATGCTTTTATGAGTTGTTCAATGCCCTTCTTTGGATGTAACCGTCCAAGAAACAATAACACTTTGGAACCGGCAGGCAGTTGCCCTTCCCAGGGAGGAGAACTCGCACGCTCACCAAATGGAAGATCAATCCCATTTGGGATTACACATATTGGATTGCGCAGGCCAAATGCACGATATGATGCTGCTTCTGATTCACAAAGCGCATGCAAACAGGCTGCACCTTTGAGATGAGATACCTCATACAACCAACCTGCCACTTTTTTTTTCCACTTGCTATTTTGCAAGGCCCAGGAATCCAGCATGCCGTGAGCCGAGACAAGATACGGCCTGCCACAATGTTGCGCCCATCGATAAGATGCCACTGAAGGGTACATCCAGGCGCCATGAATATGAAGCAGATCCAACCTTGCCGCCTCCATGGCAGGCAGCATCTTTGGCGCATAGCCTAAAGCCGGACTACCCAAGACATCAAACAACTGGGGGGTTATTGGCGCCCAACCACAAACATCCTTATCACTAAAGGCATCCCGCAAGCCAAACACCTGCACCTCCACCTTATCTCCACAATTAACTGCTTTAGCCAGGCCACTGACAGCCCCAAACAAGCCACCTGCTTGACGCGAAACAGAAGCCGTAACATACCCAACTTTTACCTGACGCATCTCTTCAGTCATAGCTATGCACCTTAGCGCCTTATCAACAACTCCAACAATCCTCTGTCATAAAATCGCATCGGTAATTGTGGCAATTTTAAAGCCATTTCTACCGCCTTCCAAAGACCTTCTGCAAAAGTACCTGGAGTCCAGCGACTGATGATATTAAGACTCTCCTTCCCCATGGTTTCCCGCATGCTTTCATCCTCTGATAACTTGCACATCAAACCGGCAAGAGCATCCACATCATAGGGATCAAAAGTAAACCCATTGCAGCCCTCTTTAACCAGATCAACAGCACAACCACAATGCTCTGAAACAATAACAGGCAGGCTGCAAGCCATGGCCTCATTAACAACCAAACCCCATTGCTCTGTTGTACTCGCCTGAATATATGCATCAGCAAGAGCATAATAGATAGGAAGTTCATGGTACTGCTTGAACCCGGGAAAGATAACTGACTGCTCAAGCCTCAACTCCTGGCAGCACTGTAAATAATCATCTTTAAGCTGACCATCTCCAAGCAACACCAGCGCCCAGACATCTGAATCAGTTTGCTGACGATAGATAGAATAGGCTTTTAAAAGACGGAAAATATTCTTCTTTTCAATAAAGCGGCAGGTTGTCACAAAATAACGCTGAGGAAGTGACAGCTCTCTTCTCAAGCGCCTCGCTTCTTTCCTTGCTTGTTCTGCTCCAGCAGTAAAATATGCGTTATCCACAGTATCATATCCTGTGAATATCCGCTCTTTAGGCATACCAAGACTTGTTAGATAGCTTACATGAGGTGTCCCACCGACTAGAGCTGCTCCACAAAACCGTAATACTCTTTTTTTGACTATCTCTTTCCACGCACTTCTGACTTCATCCTGCTCCGTACT